>CAYJDS010000001.1:0-62760 GCA_964369015.1 uncultured Staphylococcaceae bacterium
ACCCGTTTTTTAATGAAAAATGCCCATTTTAGGGCATTTTCGCTATATTTTTGGCGTTTTTTCGTTACCAATTCAAGATTTGATTGGAGCTTCCAGCCGGATTTGAACCGACGATCATTGAGTTGCAGTCAATTGCCTTACCGAACTTGGCTATGGAAGCGTTTAGACACTTATCATATGTCTAGACGTTATAATACCTTAAAATTCATAACTTTGCAATTTGCATTGATTATTATTCTGGTTTTCTTAGGGCTTAATTTTAAAGATTTCTTCTCATTAAACATTGAAATAAACTATTCCCGCCCAGGGCTTAAATAAAGTTTGTTTAACCTTTTTTTGTATAATTACTTCTAGGAGGAATTATGGAAAAAATTCTTGAAGTTAATAACATTAGTAAAACATTTCATTTGTCAAAAAAACAACAAAAACTCGAAAAGACCAATATTAAAAAACGCGTTGCCGTCGATAACTTATCTTTTAATGCCTATCAAGGTGAAATATATGGCCTTTTAGGGCCCAATGGTGCAGGAAAAACAACCGCTTTACGCATTATCTCAACACTCATCAAATGTGATTCGGGTGACGTTCTGGTTAACGGTTTTAGTGTTAAAAAGTCTCCTAGTGACGTGCGCCGACAAATTGGCTTTTTAACAAGTGATTTAAAGCTTGATGAGTTTTTTACTCCTAACTACCTCTTCACTTATTTTGCTGCGCTTCACGGCGTTAGTGAAGACATTATTAAAGAGCGGCGGACTAAACTTTTTAATACTTTCGGAATCAACGAATTCGCGGAAGTGAAAATTAGTGACCTCTCTACCGGGATGAAACAAAAAGTCTCGCTTGTTATTAGCATTGTCCACGATCCATCAATTATTATTTTTGACGAACCAACCAACGGATTAGATGTTATTACCGCTAAAACGGTGACTGATTTTTTAATTTCGCTCAAAGAAGCCGGAAAGACAGTTATTTTATCAACCCATATCTTCTCGCTTGTTGAAAAAATTTGTGACCGCGTTGGGGTTATTATTGATGGACGACTTATCTTTGAAGAACCAATGAGTTTCTTCAATCTTAAAGATAGTTTAGAAGAGCGCTTCTTCACCGAATATAAGGCACTTAAAGGAGGGCTCGAATAATGAAAAATCTTATTACAATTGTTAAAAAAGAATTACGCCGTTTCTTTACCGATAAACGGATGATGATGGCCCTTATTTTGCCAGGACTTTTAGTTTTTATTTTATATTCAATTATGGGAAATGTCATGGCTAACATAGGTGGTGACGATGACTATGTTTATAAACTTCGGGTTGAAAATGAACCGGATGGTTATCACTTTTTAACTGGCGACCAATACGTTTATTTAGAAGAAACGGAAACGTCATATATTTCCATGGTCGAAGAAGAAAAACTTGACATTTACATCGTTTTTGACGTTGATTGGAGTGAAAAACTCGCCAATGATGAAAAACCAACTGTCACGTTTTACTTTAATAATGCAAGCATTCCGAGTAGTAATCTCTACACAACTTATACAACTTTTTTAAATGAACAAACAAAAACTTTTACGACCCTGACAACAAATCTAGCTAAGGACGAAGATGTCTCGATGCTCTTTCTTACTAACTTATTACCGTTTCTTTTAATCTCTTTCCTCTTTAGCGGCTCAATTGCAGTCGCTCCTGAAAGTATTGCGGGCGAAAAAGAACGTGGCACAATGGCGAGCCTTTTAATTACACCCGTTAAACGTAGCACAATTGCGCTTGGGAAAATCATCGCCTTAAGCTTAGTTGCCCTTGTCAGCGCAGCTTCTAGCTTTCTTGGGATTGTTTTAAGTTTAGACAAAATAATCGGCACCGCGGTTAGTCTTTCAATTTATGGCTTTGGGACTTATGCAGGACTTTTTGCCGTCCTTCTTTCAACCATCTTAGTCTTTATTGTTTTAATAAGTTTAATCAGTGCTTACGCAAAGTCAATTAAAGAAGCAAGTAGTTTGTCCACGCCTTTAATGATTGTCATTATGGCGGTTGGGATGTCAACAATGTTTGGCACGGCCGCGGCAAATCCGTGGCTATACTTAATCCCTGTTTATAATAGTGTTAATGTTCTTTTAACCTTATTCAGCGGCAACTTCATTGCCTTGCCGTTTATTCTAACCCTTGTTGCTAACATAACCTTTGCAGGAATTGGCGTTTTTGCGCTCACAAAAATGTTTAATAGCGAACGTATTATGTTCCGAAAGTAAATTATTCTACTTAGCGGTTTTAAATTTATATATTTCTTCAGTGGCAAAATGCGCTTTAGTAACTAAGAAATCAGGCTCTTTACTGAAAAAGTAGTAGGTGTCGCGGGGAAAACTAAAACTAATACCGTCACCACGGCCAAAATAATTAAATTCAATATGAATTGAATATTGTTCACTTGCGGGTTTTGTGATTGTAAATTCTTCACCATTATGACTACTTCCCGTTATCGAAAAGCCGTCTTGGTTATGCAGGAGCACGCCTTTGCCTAAATGAAAGAACCCGGTACTATTCGGAAGCGACTCAATGTTTACCGCATGTTCAAAGTGATATGTCCCGTTTTTTACTTCTTTTGCGACTACACTTCTTTCCCACTGAAACCAATCAGGAATGTGACTAAACTCCGTCACCCCAGTTAAAGCTTTGAGTGTCCCGTCAAGGTTTAGCAAGTATTCCTTACCGCAGGCGTGGCATTTTAAGACTTCTCCTTTGCCTTTCATCTTCCCTTCACTGTCGCAAGACGGACACTTGTATAACACTTTTTCTAAGCCTTCCGCACGAAATTTTTCACTAATTTGCACACCCTTTGCTTTTTGCCAAGCGTAATCGTCATACTGAAAAGCTGCATGAATTCGGCCATTTATTTCTTCAACACTTAAAGCATCAATTTCTTCTTTGGTTATAATTTGTTTCATATCTGCTTCTGTTTGAACTTTTCGGGGCCGCAAGTTCCAAACGGGCGCACTTAAATGATTACCGTGACTAATAAGGGTGACAACAGGCGCTTTTGTTAGTTTCACGAGTTTTCCGAGACTTTCTGGAAAAAAAGTTGGTGTCCCAACGAGACTATAACGGGCTTCGGGATAAATTACGGTAATGTGTTTTAAAGTCTCGAGACTATATTTAATTTGTTTGACTAGACCGATATCATTAATAAACTTTCGCTTGCCAAAACAACCAACTTGGCGCATTATTCCTTCGCGGTTAATAAAGCCGTCAATAGCAACAATGTATGTTGCGCGGCGCGGAAAATAGGCCCGCGTCGCAACTTTAAAATCATAAAAAGAGTTATGATTAGCAAGTAGAATATAGGCTTTTTTCTTTAACTCTTCCATCTTCGTCTTTCTAATCTTTACTTTGCGTTTAAAAGTTTCCGGAAGGGCAAGAAGCCAAGCTACCGGGGTTAAAAAGCGACTTTGACGCTTTACTTTTTTATTCATATCAAAGCGCGGAAGTTTCTCGGCTTCACTAAAAGAAATCACAACACTTTTACTTATTTTTCGCATATTTTATTCCTTGTTTTGGGGCTTATTAATATTCTAACATTATTAGCGCTTGCTTTTACAATAAACCACCGTTACGAAAAGATAAAGAAAAGCGCAAATAATAATCTTTTTTGCTAAATTAGTTTTTAAAACAATTTCTTAAAACTGAGAAGGCTAATTAATTGAACTGCTTTTTTATTAGGAAACAACTTCAGCTTCGATTACGTTTGGATCAGCGACTTGTTTCAAATGCCGGTAGTAATTAGCTTGGGCGACCGTAATAAGGGGGGCGTAATAAATGCCATAAATTCCAAAAGTGAGACTAACCAATAACGCGTGTCCAAGGAAACTTAGGTTAAAAACTAAATAATCCATCTTATAGCCATGCATCATTGCTTTTGAACGTTTTAAGGCCTCAACAACGCTAAGCTGCGGGTTTTCAATCATGATGTAGGAAGCTTGACTAAGCATTAGTGAAAAAATAATTCCCGGAATAACAAACAAGACTAAACCAACTGAAACAATGATTGAGGTTAAGAGTCCAACTCCCACTAATTTAAGGAGGTGATTTAAATCTTTAAAGATTTCGCCATATCGATTAGCGTTTACTTCTTTGCCATCTAGTAAATCAAGAATGACAAGATAGGTTCCAAACGCTAAAATTGGTCCAAGAATTCCCGCACTTATCCCTGAAATACCTCCAACAATAAGTAAAATGATGAAAAACATAAACCATTTATCTTTTAAAGCTTCTTTTGCTTCACTTTTAATTAATTTTCGATCCATAAATTATATTATCTCCTTTATTATTGTTATTATCGCACATTAAGCCGTTATCTTTTGGATTTACCTCATCATTCTTAAAAAAATTAAAGTATAAAAAACTTTTGATTTACCAAATCCAATTTAACGAAGCCGCAAGCAAAAAACCGTCTTTAGCGTTATCCTTAACTCTTTTTGGCCATTCTTTTAACGGTGATTAAAAATAATATGCTCGCGATAAGCGCAATTGCAATAAAAATAACTACCATCGGAACTTTTTGACCAAATATTCCTATTTCATTTAATCCATAAGAGCTTTTTAAGGCTTCGATTCCTGCGGCGTTGAGCTTATCTTTTACTAGTTCAAGTGGTTCGGCCATCATGAGGCTTTTTAAGGTGATTGCCATATGTGTAAAAGGATTAATACTCGCAATATATTGAATTGCGGTTGGTAAAATTGAAAGGGGCATGTAAATCCCAGAAATAAAGCCTACAAACGTGCCAAGGACACCTGAAATCGCCCCAAAAGCACTCGCGGACTTAATAAAACTAATCAAAAGCATCATCATAGTAGCGGAGATAAAGGTATATAAGAGTAAGAGTAATGTAACTAAAATTATTGTCGCAAAACTAAAGAAAAATCCGGTGGAGATAAATAAATAAGCAATCGTTAATACCCACATCAACAACGATAAGATAAAGGTAATGATCACGGTTGAAAGAAAGTAACTCATGGTCACAGTTACTCGTTTGACCGGTGTTATTAAAAACGACTCAGTTTTTTTAAAATAGCGATCATTAACGATATTTCCCATCATCCCTAGGGAAAGCGTCATTGTATTTATGACAAGCACACCGCCCATCATTTGATTAGTGGATAAAAGTTGCACTTCCTGACGAGTAAGTGTTTCTGGCAAGCCATTTTTGTAAGTGTTATTTAAAAACAAAAAATATAAGAGCAATAAAATAATAACCGAGAGAAAGGAAAAGAAAACAGCCGTTTTATCGCGTAAAAATATTTTGATGTTTCTTTTTACTAAACTAATTAATTGGTTCATTATGCGCTCCTACGATATTAACAAATACGTCATCTAAATTTCCAGCGACGACTTCAAAAGTTTCAATATTATCAGTTAAATCAAAAATGTATTTGATAGCCTCAATTGTATTAGTTATCTTGATAAAATACTGATCGGCGACTTTTTTATAGTTAATTTTTTTGGTTTTAAAATACTTTTCTAACGCTTCTTTGTTTTTCGGCACGACTTTAAAGGTATCATGACTATATTTACTTCTAAGTTCACTTGGTGAACCAGAAACTTTAATGACTCCTTGATCAATAATAACAATATAGTCGGCATTGGCAGCTTCTTCCATATAATGCGTTGTCAAAAAGATCGTAATATTTTCTTCGTTTTTTAAAGCCATTAACGTTTTCCAAACTTGGATTCTTGTTTCTGGATCGAGCCCCGTCGTTGGTTCGTCAAGCAGTAAAATCGTGGGATTAGAGAAAAGGGCCCGGGCAATTTCCACGCGTCTTTTTTGTCCGCCTGAGAGGTTTTTAAACTTTCTTTTACTAATCTCTTGCAGGTTCAATTTTTCCACTAGGTCATTGTATCTTGCTCTAACAAGTTTAGGATTAGGAATATATAATGATCCGCGGTACAACAGATTTTCTTCCACAGTCAAATAATCATCTAAAACATTTTCTTGAAAAACCACGCCAATTTTTTCTCTAATATATTTCTCATCACTTTGTCCATCAATCGTATAAGTTCCGCCCTCGTGCGATAACAAGGTCGTTATTATTTTAATAGTCGTGGACTTTCCAGCCCCGTTTGGACCTAAAAAGGCAAATAAACTACCTTTTTTTACTTGAAAACTAATGTCATTAACCGCTTTTATATCACCATAAGATTTTTTCAAATTTTTAACTTCTAATATTATGTCTTTTGGCATAGCTGTTTCCTTTCATAAATTATCCTTTTTTAATATATCAATATTTTTCAAACTCTCACTTCAATGTGATTGCAGTAACAAATAAAAAAAGGCGCGAAGAATTAATATCCCGCGCGCCCTAAAGTTTATTTAAATTCACTAACTTTTTCAATTAACACTAACTTATCGCTAGTTGATTTTCGTAAGTCGATAATCCGTTGATTATTACTGCCGCGATAAAGAAGTTTTAAATTCTTTTCTTTAAGAATAAATGGTCCATCAATTAAGTAATCGACAAGGGTTAGTATTTCGTCGGTGACGGGATCATTTTGTTTTCTAAGTTTTTCAATTGTCGTGCCCGTATAAAGGACAATATTTAATCCGTCAGCTTTGGCTAGTTTAATAAGCGGCAAGAGCTTTTCTTTTTGAAAGAGTGGTTCCCCGCCACTAAGAGTAAGGCCGTCAAGCAGTGGATTTTTTCGCCAAATCGCCGCTAGGTAATCAATATCGACTACTTCGCCCCCCGTCGCACTCCACGTATCCGGATTGTGGCAGCCAGGACAAGCATAGGGACAACCTTGGGTAAAGATTGTTAGTCTTATTCCAGGTCCATCGACTAGCGAGTCATTAACAAAGCCAGCAATGCGAATCTTATTATTCATCTTTGTATTTTAAGTGCCGGACAATATTGGAATAATTAACAAAGGCTTCGTAACTTACATCCGTCGTCCGAATTAAAGTCGGGACAGTTTTAATTTTGTATTTTTGACTAAGTTCAACGTTTTCTTCAGCGTCAATCACCGTATACTTAACGTTTTGATCGTCAAGCGCGACTTTCACAAGTCGGCAATTTGGACAAGTCTTAGTGGTAAAGAGTAAGTAATCTTTGCCGGGTTGGACATCTTTTAAGAGTTCACTAACAACAAGGTTCGTCACTGCTGCTTTTTCTTCATTTGCTTTGCCAACTTCACTGTTTGTGACGACATCATATTCTAAGCGTTTATCAAATTCAGCTTTTTTCCCGTCGTTCCAGTTTTTGAGTGGTCGATAGTAGCCGGTAATCCGTGAATAAACTTCCGTTTCGTGCTTACATTGTGGACAGACATTTACTTCCCCCGCAATGTAACCATGGGTTGGACAAATTGAGTAAGTTGGTGAGAGTGTGAAGTACGGAAGACGATAATTTTCGGCAATCTTTTTCACAAGTGTCGCCGCACTTTGCCACGATGGTAATTTTTGGCCAAGGAAGGTGTGGAAGACGGTCCCACTGGTGTAGAGGGTTTGCATTTCGTCTTGAATTGTTAAGGCTTCACTAATGCTTGCGGTAAAGTCAACTGGTAAGTGACTCGAGTTAGTGTAAAACGGCGTGCCGTCAGTATTTAGAGCGGTAACAATTTCCGGGAAGTTAGCTTTGTCGTGTTTAGCAAAGCGGAAGGCCGTACTTTCAGCGGGGGTCGCTTCTAAGTTATAAAGGTCACCATATTTTTCTTGGTAATCACTTAAGCGTTCGCGCATGTAGTTAAGAACTTTAACCGTCCACGCTTGCGCTTCTTTTTCAGATAAATTTTTCTTAAGCCACTTTGCGTTTAAACAAGCTTCATTCATTCCCACTAAGCCAATCGTTGAGAAGTGATTATTGAAGTTACCTAAGTAGACTCTTGTATAAGGATAGAGGCCGTCTTCAAGTAGTTTAGAAACGATATCACGTTTAACTTTTAAACTTCGCGCGCTTAAGTCCATCAACCGATTAAGTTCGGCAAAGAAGGCATCTTCGGTCTCACTTAAATAAGCAAGGCGTGGCATATTCAGCGTGACAACTCCAATTGAGCCCGTGTTTGCGCCGGAGCCAAAGAAACCGCCGCCTTTTTTACGCAATTCACGGAGGTCAAGTCGTAAGCGGCAGCACATACTTCTGACGTCACTTGGTTCCATATCACTATTAATATAATTACTGAAGTATGGGGTCCCGTATTTAGAAGTCATTTCAAAAAGGAGTTGATTATTTTCGTTTTCATTCCAATCAAAGTCACGGGTAATTGAGTAAGTCGGGATTGGGTATTGGAAACCACGACCATTCGCGTCGCCTTCAATCATTACTTCTAAGAAAGCTTTATTAACCATGTCCATTTCTTTTTGGCAATCTTTATATTTAAAGTCCATTTCTTTGCCGCCGACGATGGCTTGCTTTTCCGCTAAGTCACTGGGCACAATCCAGTCAAGGGTAATATTACTAAATGGTGCTTGTGAGCCCCAACGACTTGGGGTATTAACGCCATAAATAAAGGATTGAATTGCTTGTTTGGTTTGGGCGTAAGTTAAGTTGTCAGCTTTAACAAACGGTGCGAGGTAAGTGTCAAAACTTGAGAAGGCTTGTGCGCCCGCCCATTCGTTTTGCATAATGCCTAAGAAGTTAACTAGTTGATTACTTAAAGTGTGTAAGTGTTTGGCCGGAAGAGAAGTAATCTTTCCTTCGACCCCGCCAACGCCATCTTTAATAATTCGTTCAATATCCCAGCCCGCACAATAGGCGGCAAGCATACTTAAGTCGTGAATGTGAATTGCCGCGCTCCGGTGGGCGTCAGCGATTTCTTTATCATAAACTTCGCTTAACCAGTAATTAGCGACAACCGCGCCAGAGTTACTAATAATAAGTCCCCCTAAAGAATAATTAACGGTGGAGTTTTCTTTCACGCGCCAGTCATTAACATGAAGATAGTCTTCAACGAGTTTCTTATAATTGAAAACCGTTCCTTTCGCATTTCGTACTCTTTCACGATCTTTGCGATATAAAATATATTTTTTGGCAATCGCTTGATCCTTGCGCATTAAAAACTTTTCAACTTCATCTTGGACAACTTCAATATCAATAATTCCGTCGTAATTAGAATTAATGGTATTAGCAATTTCCGCGGCATAAAGTAACGCTTGAATGTCATTAGCGTTGCCATAAGCACTGTTAATCGCATCCGCTATTTTTGTGGCGTTAAATTTTTGTAGCCTTCCGTCTCTCTTCTTAATATGTGTAACCATAAATCCGCTCCTTTTTTAGGTGATAGTGTCTATCAATATAACGAAGTTTAAAACTACTTGCAACTCTTCTTATTAATCGGGCAAACGTTCCCGATTTAAGTTGAAAATTAGTAATTGAAAATAACAAAAAATCCGTCGCTAAGACGGTTTTTAAACTACTAACTAATTACTAATTACGCCTTCTCGTTATGCCAAAGGCTTGATTTTATTAGTAGTTTATACATTGTAAGAAGCAAAAGCACTACGTTGACAATTTATTTAAAATTGCTTCACTAGCGCGAATTGCACCGTAAATTGCAAACCCTAAATTGTATCCACCACAAATTCCGTCAATATTTAACACTTCACCAAGCGCAAACAAAGTGGGATTATTGTTAAAATTAAACGCAGCACTTAAATCATCAACTTTAATTCCCCCGTGAATTACTTGTGTGTTTTCAGGTTTATTGCCGCTGACTGGCGTTAGTTCAATAAGCGGACTTTTCCTTTTTTGGTGTGCTTTTAAGTAAGTCACAATGTTTGCGGGAAAAATACCATGATAGCCAAACTCTTCCAACATAACTTTAGCAGTATTAAGCTCATATTCAGGCATTAAATTAATTTCTATTTTATAACTACTCTTAGGAGCCTTTTCAATTGCCCATTCAAAATAACTCGAGATTACAAAACTAACAATTCCCGAAATACCGTCTTCTTTAAATAAGACTTCGCCTACGTCACTAATGAGTGGTTCGCCATTTTCATATAAAGTAACCTTTGCTTTAGCTTTTTGGTTAGTGAGAACTTTGAGGTTTTCGCTTACTTTAATCGTTTTAATAACTGCGACAAGGGGCGTTCGTTCTAACTTCAAACTATTTAAGAGTTCGTCATTAAAGTTATCAAGTGGCGCTTTTAGTAGTCCCGCGCTTGAGCCAAGGGAGAGGATAAGATAATTAAACTCTTCCGCATTAATAAAATACTTTCCGTCCGCTGTTTTAACCGCACTTACATTAGTGTTAATCTTTACTTTAACATGGAGTCGTTTCACTAATTCTTCCCGAAGCGCCCGCGCGCTTTCGCTATAAGGATAAACGCGTCCTTCGCTATCAGTCATCGTTAAGATTTTAAGCTTTGCAAAGAAAGTATCAAGTTTTGTTTCAATTAAAGGCGCGTGATCATGCATAAACACTTCGTCATTATAGTGACTTGCTTTAATGCCGCGATTAAAAATATTTGCCCGCCCGTTACCGGTTTTAAGTAGTTTTGTAAGTAGTTTTTCTTCACGTTCAAAAATAGTAACGTCGAACTTTTCTTGCAGCAAAAGCGCAAGCACTACTCCGCTGACTCCGCCCCCGATAATCGCGACTTTTTGTTTCATTATTTCCGTGCGTTCCGCTTCCGGCGAGCAGCTTTGTATTTTGTAATAGTTCGGTAAGTAATTAATCCGCCAACTCCAAAAAGAATTAAAACAGTAAAGACAATCATCCAGGTTTGAATATCAGTGGCTTTAAAGTTGGCCCACATATCAATAACTAGTTTATTTGTCTCCCCAAAATCGCGCATAACGGCACTTCTAATTACTTCGTCATACGTCGGAAATTGCGTGGCAAGCTGTCCGCCAATAAAGTCTTCGTCAATATAAATAATGGCGTCCTCTTCTGCTTCAATCGTTCCGGTAAAGAAGTAACGTAAATCAATTTCGTAACCGTCTTCACTTACTTCGTCATAATCATTAACGTAATCAAGGACGTCTTGACCAGCGATAAAAGAGGTGTAACCAATGTAATCCATATTAGCAATTGCTACACTAGGATCCGCCATAAAGTTTAAAAATTCTTGGGCTAGTTCTTTATTAGCGCCTTTGGGCATGACCCAGCCGTCAAACCAAATGTTGCTGCCTTCTTCGGGAATAACATAACGGAGCGCGTTCAGCCCACTTTCTTCGTCAACCGTTTCACTAATTGAATAAACTGCGTCCCCACTCCAAGCGGTGTTAACGTCAATAATTCCTTTTATCATATCCGTCTTGCCTTGATCAACTTCAAGGCCGTAAATGTTTTTCTTTAAAGCACTTAAACTTTCGTTAACGCCTTTAATTGCTTCCGGACTGACGTCATTTAGTAAATCATTAATTTGGGCGTTATAGTCTAAAGCGCTTAAAGTTCCAGCTTGGTAGGAATCCGCTAAGGCTAAGAGTTCTTCTTCATGAACTTTAAAAAGACCAACAAGATAGGCTTCCCGCATTGAGTCTTTAATTGAGATTTTGTTTTTATATTGTTCGTCCCACAAAACTGACCAGCGGAGCATATCTTCGTTAATGGTTGGGGTTGCTTCAGCGGCGTAGAGTAAGCCAAATGTCCCCCACATATAACCAAGTGCATACTTTGTCCAGCCGTAATCTGCAAAGATTTGTTGGTGATAAGGACTAGCAAACTCATTGTAAAGTGGCACATGCGTATAAGTTCCGTCTTCCTCAACATCAAACTCTTCGAGCATATCTTCTTTAATCATCCGTTGAATCATATAGTCACTGGGGGCAATTAAATCATAATCTCCGCCATTGAGTTTAACGATGTTATACATATCTTCATTGGTGGAGAAAGTGTCGTAGATGACATTTACTTCTTCACCGTGTTCTTCTAAGTAATATTCTTTAAACGCTTCAAGCGTATCGTAAGTATCGTCCTCTTCGTCTTCTGGTTCTGAAATATAGTCTTCCCAGTTATAAATCCGTAAGGTGTTACTCGCAGCGTTTTTTCTCGTTGGTATGCCTTGATGTTTTTCCACAACAACACTTGGCGAAGAAAGACTTAAAACAATTGCGTTTAAAAAGAGAAATATTCCTAAAATTGCTATTTTCTTCTTCATTAGCGGTTCCCCCGTAGTTGTTCACTGCGTTGTTGAGCTTTACGCGCTGAAGCGGATGTTTTCTTGCGGCCCGAAATTAAGACAACTGCGAGCGTGATTATGAAAATATAAGTTGTTAGGGCCCGTAATTCAGGCGGAATCGTTGACTTAACAATAACCCCTTGGACAAAGGTTGAAAGGGTGTTAAAGGACTGATTACGTAAGAAGCTGGTAATAATGAAGTCGTCAAGCGAAAGCGTAAATGCGAGCATAAAGCCGCTGAAGATGCCCGGTAATATAGCGGGTAACACCACTTTATAAAGGGCGTAGCCTGGTTTGGCCCCTAAGTCTAAGGCAGCTTCGTAATCATTAGGATCCATTTGTTGCAGTTTTGGTTTAACGTTTAAGTAGACAAAAGAAATACTTAACACAACATGACCAATTAAAAGCGTAAAGAAGTTGGGACTCCCAATTTTTACCCCAGCACTTAAAAATATATTCGTAAATACTTTAAAAAGAATTGCCAAACTAATTGCAATGACAATTTCGGCGTTAACAACAGGAATTTCGTTAATTCCTTCTAAGACTTGACGGGGCCGCTTCTTCATATAGAAGACGCCAACTGCGCCTAAACTACCAAGAATTGTCGCCACCAGCGCACTAACGCCAGCAATTAAAAGCGTATTGCCAAGCGCCGTCATAATTTTGGCATTTTGGAATACTTTAAGATACAGTTCAAACGTAAAGTCAGTGCGTAATGACGCCCAGTCGCCCGTCGTTTCCGCGGCAGTAAAGCTAAACACAATTAAGAAAAGAATTGGTAAATAAAGGAGAAAAAGAATTAAGTAAACATATGACTTAGCAAGGATTTTCTTTACCATACACCTTTACCTTCTTTCTTATTTTTCTTCGCAAAAAGTTTTGGGACAAGGACACTAATGCCGATTAAAAGAAGCATGATTAAGGCGAGGAAACTACCGTCATTCCAAATGTTTTGGGTAAAGTAAATTTCAATGTATTTCCCAAATAAAGTTACTTTTCCTTCTCCTAATATGTCAGCGATAACGTAACTTGTCATCGTTGGCATAAAGACCATCGTTGCCGCGCTTACAATCCCTGGCATCGTCATTGGTAAAACCACATCAAAGAAAGTTCTCACCGGTCCCGCACCTAAATCTTTACTCGCTTCAATTTGACTTTTGTCGAGTTTAAGCATTGTTGTGTAAAGTGGGAGGATTGTAAATGGTAAGTAGTTATAAACAAGACCAAAGAGGGTGGCAAGTTCTGGATACTCCCCGCCACTGAGGCCGACTGCGTTAAGGACATCACGCATTGCCCACGTCCGTAAAATAAAGTTAATCCACATCGGCATCACAAAAAGTGTTACTAAAACAGCATTTTTATTATATTTTTTGTTAGCAAGAATCATCGCTAAAGGATAGCCAATAAGTAATGTTATTGCGGTATTAATCAGCCCAAAGATAAAGGAAACAAAGAGCACACGCCATTTGGCGCTGCTCGTAAAAAAGTTAACCAGTGGATCAAAACTTAAGCCGCCACTACTATCGCTAAAAGCATAGTAAAGAATGAAAAAGAGCGGTAAAACGACGAATAATACCATGAAAAGCGCATAAGGAATGCCAAGATGCGAGCGGCGAAACACACTATTCTTCATAGGGCACTAATTCTGCTTTCGCTTTAAGAATAATATCTTCTGGTTCAACTTTGACACTAACAAAATCGTTTTCGTTCCATAAGTCAGGATTTTCAATAACAAAGTCTTCTTCCTCTTCAGTTCGGACAATAACTTGATAGTGATCCCCTAACCAAATAATACTAATAACATGGCCTTTAATTTGGCCTGCTTCAATGTCGTCACTAATTTCTAATTTATTAAAGTCAATCGTGGCAATAACATCCACGTCATTTAAGTCGTACTTAACGCCGTCTGGTCCAATTAGGTAGCCGTCACTTGCAAGACTACTGCCTTTTAATAACTGCGTAATGTCAGCCTTAAGCGTAACATCGCCAATCACTACTTCATTTTTATTATTAATATAAGCATCGCTATAAACATTAGTGGTAATTTCTTTTTTCATAATGTGAATCGCTTCCGGTTCAATTTTAAGACCCACTTCGGCGCCTGACTTATATTCTTTCGTTGTTTGCACGGTTATCTCGCTCTTGCGGCCAACTCTAACAACATATTCATAGTGGACACCTTTAAAAACTTTGTTAATAATTAGTCCTTCAACTTGCCCTTTACTCGGGGTTGTAATCGTGACGTCTTCAGGACGAATGACGACATCAACTTTTTCGTTTGTCGGTAAATCGTCAACACACTCAAAGGTTGTTCCTAAAAACTTAACTTGCAGTTTGCCCGCCATCCGTGCGTTATAAATATTACTTTCACCAATAAAGTTCGCCACGAATGGATTTTTTGGTTCGTTATAAATATCAGCAGGAGCCCCAATTTGTTGAATAATTCCGTCATTCATAACCACCACGGTATCACTCATCGCTAAAGCTTCTTCTTGATCATGAGTTACATAAATAAAGGTAATGCCAAGTCTTTTGTGGAGTGCTTTTAATTCTAATTGCATTTCTTTACGCATTTTTAAGTCCAACGCCCCAAGTGGTTCGTCAAGTAGTAAAACATCGGGTTCGTTAACAATTGCCCGCGCAATCGCAACCCGTTGTTGTTGACCACCAGAAAGGGTATTAATGTCCCGGGCTTCAAACTGTTCTAAGTCGACCATTTTCAAGACTTTAACGACTTTTTCATCAATTTCTTTACTCGTTAATTTTCGCGTAATTTCTTTACCCTTTTTAACTTCTTTAACTTTTTTAATTTTTAAGCCAAAAGCGATATTATCGTAAACATCTAAATGAGGAAATAAGGCATAGCGTTGAAAAACAGTGTTAACCGGGCGCTTATAAGGCGGTAGGTTTGTAATATCGTTGCCGTTTAAGACGATTTTTCCTTCACTTGGGATTTCAAAACCTGCGATCATCCGCAGGGTCGTAGTTTTCCCACAGCCTGAAGGTCCTAAAAAGGTAATAAACTCACCACGTTTAACATACAAGTTAAACCCATCTACCACGGTCTTACCGTCATAAACCTTTGAAACATTTTTTAACTCTATAATGACATCTTCCGCGCGCACATTGTGCTTAGCAAGTTTTTCCATTTAAATGCCCCCCTTGACTAACATAAAATATACGGCAAATTAAATAAAAATACAATAAAAATAAATCGCAAAATTTACCCCCTCCCCCAATAAGCTAAAAAAGCACGATTATACGGGCATTATTTCCGTTTTTTTACTTGCGGTTTCTTGCGCTTTTTTACGCCTTATTTGCGCCTTATTCCCACAAGTGATAAAATAAAAGAACTTGAGGTAAGGATTATGAAAAAAGCTTTTAGTTTTGCGCTTCTGGGCGCACTGCTCTTCACTGGTTGCACAACGAGTAATGACGATAAAGTTACTCTTTATTATAAAGACGAATCACTTAGTGAAATTATTGAATTTAGCGGCGAAACCGCGCTGACTGATTTTGAAACTAAACTTGATAACAAAGATAACTTTATTATGGTCACTTACGCTGATTCAAGTTGTAGTTGTTGGAATAATTTTAAACTTTACGTTTTAAATCCGTTTATTAAAGATACAAGTATTCCCGTTTACGCGATTCACACTGATTTGCTGGATGGTAATTATTACGGACTAAAGATTAATTCCGCAAAAACCAATACCCCTGCGCTTGGAATTTACGAAAATGGGAAATATAAATTTGGGACAAACTATACCGCTGATAAAGACATCTTTATCAGTAGCGCGGCTTTTTATAAATATATTGAAAAATATACAATCAAACCACTTATGACTTATATTAGTTTAGAAAAATTAAATACCCTCTTAAAAGGGACTTCGCCTTTTATTGTTAATTGGAGCTATAACGTTTGTCCTGACTGCAAAGTGTTTGATAATGAATTTATTAAAGGCTACTTAACGCGTGGCTTTAATGCTAAAGTTCCTTATTACCTCGTCGAATCCGCACTCTTACGGAATAAAGATGACGCTTCGGTTTGGAATAATATTAAAAATACCTATGGTCTTACCAATGTTAAAAATACCAAAACCGGTTACTTAACCGGATTTGTCCCGACGCTGCAATACATTGAACCAGATGGTACAGATTACGTTACAAGTAAAGATATCAGCCCAATTATTAAAGATATGCTCGTTTTTCAAAACGACAAGTTGAACGAAGCAAAAACTCTTATTACTGATTCTTTCTTTAATGGTGAAAGAGGCAAAACTTACGCTGGAGATTATACTTCTTTGATTGGTAAAACCTTGAGCGGTGACCGCGAAGTACGGACAAAAGAGATTTACGACCTACACACCCCCTTTGCAAGTGCTTTCCTGAACTATTATTGGAAAAAATAACGATTGATTTTATTAAATGATGAGAAAGAGGCGCTTGCCTCTTTTTATTATAGTTATTTATTGCACTACTTTTTTAATTATTCTTTATACTAATAAAGAGGATAAAAACAAATGGAAAAGAAAACCTTTCGTGATATTAAAAAAACAAGTAAAGAAGCCGCAAATATTATCATTACCGGCCTTGCCTTTGATGAAAATACAAGTATTGGTAAAGGTGCAAGTTTTGCGCCTGCTCATTTACGTTTATTAACTAAGTCTATTCCTGGCGTTACTAAGGACGCAAAACTATTAGATAGGGTTAAATTATTTGATAATGGCGACTTTACTCGACTTGAAAACGAAAGTATTAAAGCCTTCTTCTCCCGCGTCGAAAAAGAAACACTTTCGTTATTTAGCGCTCATCAATTTAACATTTTCATCGGCGGGGATCATAGTGTTAACATCCCGCTTGTTTCCGCTTTTTTAAACTACGCTCAAGCAAAGGGAAAAATCCCCGTTTATATTCACCTCGACGCTCATCCGGATTTAATGGATGTATATTTAGATAATCCCCTATCCCACGCAACCCCAGTTAGACGTCACCTTGAACGGGGGTTAAAAGAGGAAAACTTAGTCATGGTTGGTTTACGCGGCTTTGAGGCCGAGGAAGTAGATTTCTTTGCAAAACATCCGCAAGTCCTTCTCTACACTGCAACTGGCGTTAAAACAAAAGGCATTAAGGCAATAGGCGAGGAAATAAAGGCTAAATTTAGTGATGATAAATATGTAATTTACTTTTCGTATGATATTGACGCAAATGACCCAAGTTTTGCCCCAGGAACAGGAACGCCTGAAGCTTTTGGGCTCAGTAGTGACGAAACACTTTACTTTGCGCTAGAAATGAGTAAACTACATAATACCATTGCGATGGATATAGTTGAAATAAGTCCGCCACTTGACCAAAACGACATCACCTCTTGGCTCGCCTTAAAAACGCTTTACGAAGTAATCTATGAAAAAACGAGGAATTTATGAAAAAACACTTAATGCTTGACGCTTATGGTGCGCTTAATTCGCATCTTGATGACATTCGATATATTAATGACGTCTTAAACAAGATTATTTTTTCCTTAAAGCTTAATCCAGTTACTCCTCCTCAACTTATTCCTTATTACTATGGAAAAGTTAAAGAAGACATTGGTGTGACGGCTTTTATGCTGCTTGAAGGCGGACACATTACAATTCATACTTTCCCCCTCCGTGAATGCTATTTTGTCGACATCTACGTCCCCACTGACTTTAATGAAGAGGATGCTTATGCCTTACTCTTGAAACTTTTACCATTCGAAAAAGAAATGAGTTTCTTTGAAGTCGTAAATCGCGAAACCTTAAAGTTAGAAAACTATGAATATGATCCGAATGCTGACTTTGGACCGCACTTAATGCATCAATTAACGACGAGTAAAACGCCCACTATGGAAGAATTTTATAATTTCCTTGAAAACTTTGTTACCAAAATTAATATGGAACCAATTTCACGGGCTTATGTTCAAAAATCCACGATTATTCGCCCAAAATTTCTAAGTGCAATTATTATTATTGCTCAGTCGCACGTCGCCCTTCATTATAATTACAAAACAAAAACGATTTTTGCTGATATCTTTAGCTGCGCTCCCTTTGATTTCTCACATGTTAAAGAATATTACAGTACTTTTGGGGAAGTAATTGACGAACGTATTATCGCGCGGGGCACAAAACACATTTACAAAGTAAAATCAAAAGTTAAAAAAGATGATCTGCGGGCTTCAATGCGTTGGCAAAAGGCAATGAAGAATTAGTTTAAACTAAAAACGATTAAAAAGAGGCGCCGTAACGCCTCTTTTTTACTAATCAACGCAGTTTAACGAATATGTTTATCCACTACTTCTTTAATTTCGCGATAAGTTTCATAGGCATTATCAATATGCGAAAAGCTTGGTTGCTTTTGGCCATTTTGATTTCCACCCATTGGCGTAGAGTTTGAAGCAAAAGTAATTGAACCAGTATTTGGCTTAACAAACTTATCAAGCAATCCAACTTTAATTGAAATTGCCCCGATTAACTTCATTTCTAAAACCATATAATCAACGCCAATAAAGCCTGAACGAATGATAATACGCTTATTAGAGAAGGCATAAAAAGTTTTCTTGTACTGGACGTTTAAGGCAACAATAAAGAGGATAATAAACAGTACGATCGCAAGCGCAAAAACAAGCATTGTAATGCCAAAGGCCATCCTTCCATCGCTGCCATCCTCATTAATTATTGGCATAATACCCGTGAAAGCAAAAATTGAAAACATTAAAAACAAAAGAAACATAATCCCAAAAGGTATACAAGCAAAGAGAATGCTTACCTTAATATAACGGCGTTTATTTGGTTTATAAACCTTAATAATTTCTTCGTCTTTATCTAATATTACATCAAACATTTCTTTCATAATTAATTCCTCCTTGACTAATAAAATTATACTTTATTTCTATTTGAATAACAACGGCATAATGATGTTTTTTTTAGGTTTTTTAATTTTAAAAAAACCACCGCATTTTAGCGGTGTTTTTCTCGTTTTTTTAATAGTGTTAAGCCACAACTTCTGCTGCTTATTTAGCTCGTTTCACTTTAATCTTTTTAATAATAAATTTAATAAGAACGATAATTTCGTGGACGACAAGGGGGACAGTTGCAAGTCCTGCTAGTGCGAGCCATTCAAGGAAACTTAATTCAGTCGTTCCAAAGGCAACGGTTAAGAAGTGAATTTCAGTAACGGCAACTTGGAGAACAAAGCCGGCAAAGAAACCAACAAAGAGGAACCATTTGCTCTTTTTAAAGTTTGTAACAAATGATTTATTTAAGTTTGACATCCCAAACATATGGAATAATTGACTAACGCCTAACGTTGTAAAAGCAAAGGTTTGACTCTTTGTTAAATACACATCGTTTGCTAAGACATCACGAATAGCTTGTAAACTTGTCGCGCCTTGTTCAATCACTGGAACATAAAGGAAAGCAAGGGTTGAGATAAGAGCAATTAAGATTCCGTATCCCACGGTTAAGGCGTAACCACCATGAGCAAATAATGATTCTTTTTTATTGCGCGGCTTTTCTTTCATAATATCCGGATCAATTGAGTCACTACCAAGAGCAAGCGCGGGAATAGAGTCGGTAATTAAATTAACCCATAAAATATGGAGTGCCGTTAAGGGCCAAGGTACGCCAATTAAAATTGCCACAAGCATCGTTATAATTTCGCCAAAGTTTGAAGAAAGAAGGAACCAAACAGTCTTTTTAATGTTTGCGTAAATCCCCCGTCCTTCACGGACTGCTTTAGCAATACTAGCAAAGTTATCATCAGTTAAGACCATGTCACTTGCGCCTTTAGCAACGTCGGTACCGGTAATGCCCATTGCAATTCCAATATCAGCCGCTTTTAAACTTGGCGCGTCATTAACACCGTCTCCCGTCATCGCAACAATTTCGCCTCTGCCTTGAAGTGCATTAACAATTTGCACCTTATTTTCCGGCGAAACACGGGCAAAAACGCGTTTTGTTGCTAAAACTTCACCAAGCTCTTCACTCGTTAGTTTATCGATTTCTGCGCCGGTCATAACGCCGTCGCGTTCTTTAACTATCCCAATTTCGTGAGCAATCGCATAAGCCGTATCAGCGTGATCCCCGGTAATCATAATTGTCGTAATTCCGGCATCATTTAAGTCTTTAACTGCTTCAATTGCTTCTGGACGTGGTGGGTCTACCATCCCAACAAGGCCAATAAAGGTCAAGTTATCTTCACTAATGGTAAGTTCTTCGCCAGTTTTTTCCGCTAGCGCTAAAACACGAAGTGCTTTACTTGCCATGTGACTTGCGGCTTCACTAATATTTGTTAAGTCGTTAAGGGTGATTTTACGGACTTTGCCGTTAATTTTAATATGCGTTGCAAGCTTTAAAATATTATCCATTGCCCCTTTAGTGTATTGGGTGTATTTATCCGCACTTTGATGTAAGGTTGACATCATTTTCCGAACACTATCAAAAGGTAATTCTAAGACACGGGGCGTCTTTTCTTCAAGCATATCTTTATGGTGATTAATTGAATTTGCAAAGTTAACAAGAGCAATTTCGGTTGGGTCGCCATAAACACCATGGTCAACACTTGCGTCACTACAAAGCGACATGCCGTCGGCTAAGTCCCCAATTTTTTCGTCACTAAATTCACTTCCACTAATAATTTTTTCGTTTGCGTAAGCACTAACAACGGTCATCACGTTTTGGGTGAGGGTCCCGGTTTTATCACTACAAATAACGCGAACTGCACCAAGCGTTTCAACACTTGGCAAGCGCCGCGTAATCGTATTAACTTTAACCATTCGTTGGACACCAAGCGCTAAGGTAATAGTAACAACTGCTGGTAAGCCTTCAGGGACCGCCGCAACTGCGAGGGAGATTGAAAGTAAGAACATGTTTTTAATATTATCAAGACTTGGATCTTGGATAAGGGCAATAATAAAGAGTAATGCAACGATGACAATCGTAATAATACCTAATAATTTTGATAAATCAGCGAGTCGTTTTTGCAAGGGCGTTTGTTCTTGTTTAGTAGCGCTTAACATTGTCGCAATTTGACCAATTTCGGTCTTATTGCCGGTCGCGATAACAACCCCTTCACCACGACCATAAACAACCGGTGTCGACATATAAACAATATTCTTCCGGTCACCAAGCGGCATTTTTCGGTCGTAAGTTAAGAGCGCATCTTTTTCGCTAGGAACACTCTCGCCCGTTAAGCTTGCTTCACTAACTTTTAAATTAACACTTTTAATAAGCCGTAAATCAGCAGGAATTGTCCGTCCTTCTTCTAAGATAACAATATCTCCTGGGACGAGTTCACTTGCTTTAATTTCTTGGAGTTCGCCGTTACGGCGGACAATAGTTGTGGGGGCGCCTAATTTTTCAAGAGCTTCAAGCGCTTTATCAGCTTTTAATTCTTGCATTGTGCCAATAACACCATTAATTAAAACAATCACTAAAATTAAGATTGGTTCAAAGTAGCCATGTTTTTCAATGATTGCCATTACAAAGGAAATAAGTGCGGCAATTAAAAGAATATAAATCATCGCATTATTCATCTGCGCTAAGAAGGCAGAAAAAATAGTTTTCTTTTTCGCGGTCGGTAAACTATTACTACCAAATTCTTTTCGCCGCTCTTCAACTGCTGCGCTACTTAAGCCACTTTCAGCGTCAACTTGCAGTTCAGTTAATACTTCACTAATCTTTTTTTGTTCCATGACGGATTCTCCTTAATTTCTTTAACATTTTGTTAAAGTGTGCTGCAAACAACTACTTATTTTACTATAAATTGTCTTGTTCCTAAAATATAAAAGACAAAAAAAGTAAAAAAACCCGCGATTATGACGTTGCGGGCTTTCTTGTTTAATAATTTTAAAGTCTTAATTAATTTTCTTCGCTGCTTGCTTTAGCCAGTTGCTTCGTTTTATGTTTAGTAAAGAAATGTAAAAAGGCCATCATTCCCGCAAAAAGCACAATCAAGAGGCCAAAGGAAATCCACAGCCAAACTGGCCCTTGATAAATAAAGGCGGTAATAATGAGCATTGGTGCTCCAAACATTGCAGCGGTGCCACTGCCGCTAACCATATCTTCGGCGACGCCAGTTTCAAAGTTTGGATCAATTTCGCGTAAAAGCGCAATTCCTTCACTCGCCGTGCCCGTTAACATTCCAAAGAAGCCAAAGAAAGTGTACCACCGTGAACTTGGAAAATATCGTTTTGCAACTATATCAGTAAAGAAGTAAGTAACAACCGGCCCCACAATCGACATCACGGCAATTAAAATCCAGAGACTTGTTTCGCCTAACTTCCCAAAGTTAATTGACATAATCGCCGAAGCAATCATGAAATCAAAGGCAACGCCGGCAATCCGATTTTGCATAAAATTATTAATGTATTGCCGCTTCATAATCTTTTTCTTGCGTAACAAGCCCACAACTGCTTTAACAAGCATCGTTACTAAAATCGCAAAGAGGAAGTTAAAGCCCCAAATTAAACCGCGACCTGCCGCAAAACCAATTAAATCAACGACTAAATAACTAACAAGGGAAATAACCCCAAAAGTAATTAAGTAGGTTGCCAAGACAAACGAAATTTGAATCGAAAATTTGTCGACTGATTCCACAACGGGAATTTCATTTGGGTCATTTTTAAAGGAACTATTTTCTAAGTCGCCAAACGCTTCAGTAGTCGCGCTTCCTTTGCGATCCACTAATCCTTTACGCGCCACAATATTTAAAATAATCGTCCCAATAATGGAAGCAACTAAAATGCCAATCGCGGCCACGGTTAAGCCAAAATCCCGTCCACCTTGGAGGGCGTACTGGGCAAATTCGCCGGTTAATGTTTCATAAACGTAACCTGTGTTGCCAGCTTGACCTGGTCCTTGGCCAAAACCAAGCGGTAAAATAATTCCCGCGTATGGCGCTTTTGCTACGGCTGATCCGGCAAAGATTAAGCCAACAATAACACTTAATGCAACCCCAACAATGCCTTGAATTAAATAGCCGCCGACAATTAAAGCGCCTGATTTGAGTGCCCGACCGTCTTTGACTTTTTTCGTTTTTTCCGCAGTAACTAGCCCTAAAGCAATAAAGCCAATCGCGAGCATATGATAAGCGACAAAGTGCATATAGTCTTCATCAATTATTGGTGTGCCCGATATATCTAGATTTAGGGCACTAAAAAGATACTTTAGTCCAAGCCCAATAAAGCCGGCTAAAAGACCAGTCGGAATGAGATAACGACGTAAAAGCGGAATTTTCCGTCTTAAAGTGTTCCCAAAAAGAATGAGAGCGCCGACAATTCCCAATTGGAAGATTGGGGCCCAAAAATACAAATAATCGTGTGTTTCTCGGGCTAAGAATAATAGATTAATCATGAAGTACCTCCTTCGTTTATTCTTAATTTTATATTAAAGACCCATTTGATTTGGTTCTAATTTAATCATGTTTTGCGCCGCTTTTGCGCTTTGTTCGTTCATGTTCTTAAAGATTTGAAAAGCAACAATAAATTCATAAGGACCAACTCGGTTAGTGTTTGGAATATGAACGACTTTGGTTTGCTCGTGTTTTAAATAAATGATGAGCCCTTCTTTTTGTTGCATTGCCATCGTGTCTATTTCATCAAAAGGATAGAAAATATGGTCAAGATTTTTTCGCTTAAAACTTACACTAAGTCCTTCCTTCGTTAAAGTCAATTTTGCTTCCCCAAAGCGCCGCCGTCTTTTGCGAAAGACTTCTAAATATCGTCCGCTTTCACTTAAAGCGAAATTAGGATTAGCAAGAATATAATCTTGATAAGCAAGTTTATTTTTTTTGTCTAACTCCACCATGTTCTGCGGAGCACTAAATAGACTACTTTCTAAACATCCGTGCGCGTTATAAGTACTCGTAAAGGAACATGCTGAACAACTAAAAGTATTACCTTTACCAGTTAGTGTATTCGCGCTACCGCACTGTGGACACATCCACAAGAAGCGGTTAAGTCCTTCGGCATTATGTTTACCACTATAAGCAAAATTATCATCGTCTTCATAAGCATTAACACTAATTTGTTTATTTATTAAATCATTAATTTCATTAACACTTAAATCTTTATAATCTTCGTAGTTTAAGATTTGTTTCACCTCACCAGTGACCCGCCGTTTTTTCCTCTTCCCACTGCTCCAGCGCGGATTACTAAGGTAGCCCCCATGAAAATTATAAATGATTAAAGGCCGTTTCAGCATTAAGACTAGCTTGCCAATCCCAGTGGGAATGTTACTAATAGTACCCGTAATTGTAGAGTCGCCTTCAATAAAAACACCGACATTTCCACCTTCTTTAATTGTTTGAATCATCATTTTGACACTACCAACATCTGTTTGTGATTTCTTTTTGGGAATCGGCGCAAAAGCCCATACTAACAGACGGGAAATAAGCCCCTTAGAAAAGTTAAGCTCACTCGCCATATAATAAATTTGGCGGTCAAAGGTGCCCGTTAAAAAGATTGGATCAAAAGCTGAAACATGATTACTAACCACAACAAATGGTTCTAAATGGCGGACATTGATCCGCTTTTGAACAAAGCCTGCTTTTTTGCGTAAAAATGGCGCAATTAAAAAATTTGCGAAGGAGACTATATTTTGATGTCTTTTACGTACAATCTTCGTCTTCATTAGCCCCTCTAGTCAATAGCCCGCAAGAAACAGACTCGCTTTTTATGATGAATCGTTTCAAATTTCCGCCATAAGTTTTGGATTGGAATGTTGTAATCAAGTTGCGGACTCGTTTCCGCATATTCAATGCCGTCTTCAATTGCGTGTTTCATGCCTTCAAATAAAAGCGTGTTTGCTAGCCCACTATTTTTAAGTTCGGGCCGCACCGCAACGAGCAACATATCAAGTTGTTTTGATTTCTTGAGTGCTCTTAAAAAAGAAATAAAACCAAAAGGATATAATTTTCCTTTAATACGTTTAAGAGCAAAAACCGGCGAAGGAATTGAAAGCCCAAAAGCTTGAAGTTCATCCGCTTCATTAACGATTAGGATTAAATATCGTAAATTAATCAACGGTAAGTATTGTTTTGTTAAAAAGTCCATTAGTTTTTCACTAATTGGCACATAACCATATAAATCTTTATAAGCAAGATTAGTTAAATGAAGCATTTTGTGAATATATGGCTTCAAATGCCGTTTGTTTTTTAGCTTAACAACATGAAACTTATTACGTTCAAGGACCATATTACTAACGCGTTCAAAGCGTTCGTCTAGCTCTTTGGGAACGGTGATCCGGTGTTCAACCCATGTCGCGTCCGCAACAAAGCCAAGCGCCGCAAAATGCTCTTTATAATAAGGATAATGATAGAAGGTTGCAAACATATTCATATATTCAAAACCTTCAACGAGGAGACCTTCTTTATCTTGATCACTATAACCAAGTGGACCAACGATTTCAATCATCCCCTGGCTCTTGCCCCAATCCGCGACCGCGTCAATTAAGCCTTTTGTAACATTAATATCATCAATCATATCAATTCGATTAAACCGAACCCGCTTTTGATTGTATTTATTGTTCGCAAAATGGCTAATAATGCCGCAGATACGGCCAACGATAACATCATCTTCATAAGCTAAGAAAAGTTTAAAATCACACCATTCCGAGGCTGGATTCTTTGAAGGTGTTAAATTCGTGATTTCGTCTTCATAAATATAAGGGGTAAACTCTTTGCTCCCTTTATAGAGTTTGAGTGGGAAATTAATAAACTTTCTTAACTGTTTTTTCCGACTTACTGGAACGATTTTTAACATAATTTTTCTATCCTTAAACTACTTTATTTTATAATTATAACACGTTTTCAAATAACGTTTGAAATTTGATTGGGCCAGTTGTTTATTAGAAAAATTAATTAACTCCTTTAGGAGGCGATTAATTAATCCGCATCAAAATTATAATTATCTTCTTAATTTTTAAATTTGATTTCTGCGTCCAAAAGCATTAAAAGGCGGATGCGCGGTTCGCGTAAGGCGGTGCGTTCAAAAAAGAACTTTTCAACTGCTGCCCAAATAAAAACCAACGTAGTAATAACCATTATTTCGTTAATTACTTCATGGTTCCGTAAAAACTGAGTCACAGTAAACCAAATAATTCCGACAATAAGTAAAAATACTGATTGGTGATTTAGAGTCTTTTTTTTTTTGTAACGACTTTAATTCGAGTGCGACACTATGTTCTAAGTCGCTTTTAAAGTTTGCACTGTTAGCTTGCGGAACTTCAATTACAAGCCTTTGTTCAAGGTTAGAAGAAATGATGCTATCTATTATTTTTAAATAGGCTGAAGCCACTAAATGGTTATCCTTAAAGTCTTCATTCGTTAGTTCGACATTATAGTTATGTTCCGCTATGTTAGCGACAATTTGTGCCTCTTTTGCTTTTAAGGCTTTAAATCTTTCTTTTCGGTTCATCGTCTTTACTCCTCGTTTTAATAAGCTAGTTTGCTATTTAAAAAGGATTGGTTACTGGCCAATCCTTCAACGTTAATTTTAAAGTGGTAAGTCTTTTTTGCGGAAAACAGCAATCCCAATAACATAAGATACGACCGAAACGGCCGCTAAAATGCCGAGTTTCCAAAGATAATCAGTTGTTCCTGCAATCATTGAATTAAAGTCAATTAGGGTTGCAAGCGAAAGATAATTAAAGAATCGCAGCGAATTCATCCGCATCATCTTCGGGACAGCATCACTACCAAATATTCCTAAAATAGTAAAGACAAGGGTTAATACTGCGACTCCTCCCCCGAGCGCCATCGCGTGTTTGGAGCGGTTAAAGATTGCGGAAGCCATAAACATAATTGCCCCTAAAGTTAATGTCACCATCAGTCCTCCCAAATTAAAGAGGAGCATTGTTCCCATCGTTACAGGTGAAAAAGTTGGCGGCGATAAATAGAAAACAATGACTGATACAATGCTTGAAACAATATAAAGTAGAATGGTTGAAGTAATAAAGAAGACACTTTGCGTAAAGGTTACGGTGTCGCGCTTTGTCCCGGTTGATAAAATATAAGCCATCGACCCTGAATCAACTTGACCCGCAATAAGATTAAGACCAACAAGAATGACAAAGACAATTGAAAAAAGAAGACCAATTACTTTAAAGTAAATATTACCAACAATCATCGTATACATATCTTGGTCTTTCATATCTTCAAATGTATCTTGTAAGTCACTTGGTAATTTTTCAATGATTGACGCTGTAATATCCTTGCGTAAATTTGCTTTAAGAAGTTTTAACTCCTCGGTCGTGGGATTTTCTAAACTTGCCACTTCTAAATCAAGCCGTGCTTGGTAAGTAACACTAGCTTTAGCAGCAATATCTTTAATGGTTTCGTAATCAAACCCAAAAGAATCATATTTTTCACGATTCATCGCTAGGCCAATTCCTTGAAAAGACTCAAGCATCGTATTAATTGCCGATTCACTTGACATTGTGCCGGCAAGAAAAACTTCAAGGGCTTTTAAAGCCCGCTCTTTGCGATAAGTATCTCTTTCACTTGAACGGATATAATCATAGATTGTGATTGGTACTTCTCCGCCACTAACAATAGTTATTAAGTCAGAAGGGTTAACATGAGCAGAAATGGCGGCAAAGTCATAGGCGGGCGGGACATTATTATTTTCATGAAGAGCGTATAAGTCACCGATTGAGTCTTTAACTAAACTACTATCAAAACTAAAGGTCAAGGCGGCGGTTGTTAAAAGCGAATATTGTTCAAACTGAGCGGATGTTTCTTCATTATCTTTCAACTCGCCATATAACTCTTCATTTTTTACACTTACTTCACTTATCATTTCAAAAACTGCACTTTGGATTGCCCCTGGTACTTCGGCTTCAAGGTTACTCATCACATCGGCCGGGGTACTATTTTGGGCAATAACAACAACTTTATCGATAACTTTTTGATCGAGGTCGGCAAATGATTCAGTGGTCACATAATAATAGTTTAAGGAGCTTTTTTGAAAGTTTCCTTCAATACTAGCGCTGATTAAGGTATCGGTAAATGAACTAGCAATGTTCCCCACTCCTGATCCACCGGACATGCCCATAATAATAACTAAAATAAAACTCATAACAAGACTAACTGCAACCCATGAAATCCAGTTTGCTTTCCATGATTGTTTGTAGAGTGCTTTACTAAACATCTTATTTGTCCTCCTTAATTTTGGCTATTTCTTTAAAATGCCGTTCTAGTGTGTATTTAACTTCAGAAATAAATTTAACGTCATAGGCTTCTAAGTCATGCATTAAATCGTTAATTTGTCCTTTCGGAAGTTTAATCGTTACTTGGTGATACTTATTTTGATCACGAACAATTAGATAACTGTTTTCTTTAAATTTTATGTAATCTTTTTCACTATTAAATTCAATTTTAAATTCTTGATCCGGTCGATTTTTAATATCCGCAATTGAAGCAACAGCAATAAAATGGCCATCAAGAATAAAGATAACCTTGTCACATGATTCTTCTAATTCTTCAAAGGACTGCGATGACATTAAAACGGTTTTCCCTTTGCGATGTTCTTCTTTAATTACTTCCATAAAACTAATTCGCATTAACGGATCTAGTCCCGTCGTTGGTTCGTCCATGATAAGCAGCGGAGCGCTTTTCATTAACGCCGCCACCAGTGCGGTTTTTTGTTTCATCCCTTTTGACATCCGTTTTAAACTAGCCCGCGGGTCTAGTTTTAAAACACTAATAAGTTTATTTGCGTATTCAAAATCTTTTAAGCCTAAGAAGTCAGCTTGACTTTTTAGAAACGCGGTTCCCGTTTTAAGATCAGGGAAGCTGATTTCGCCCGGCACATAACCAATATCCTTAAAATTTTCGGCCGAATGCTTCCATGATTCTTTACCAAAGACATAAGTTTTGCCGCTTGTTGGTTTGATAAAGCCGACGATTGCCCTAAGAGTCGTTGTTTTGCCACTGCCGTTCGTGCCAACAAAGCCAACCATTTCCCCTTCTTTAATTTGCAGTGAAGCATTAAAAATGCCTTTGCCACTGCCAAAGTCTTTAGTTAAGTTTTTTAATTCAATAATAATCTTTTCACTCATTACTTCAAACCTCCGAATTCTTCGCCATCTTTATAAAATTTTAAGAAATAATCTTGGAGGGTTTCTTTAAGGTGCGTGAATTCTTGGAGCTTATACCTTGTCAGGAGGGCAATTAATTCTTTAATATGGTCGTCATTTACTAAAACCACAACTTCACACTTACTTTCGTCACTATCGAGGACTTTAATATATTCAAAAATACGCGCAGCACTATTAAACTTGCGGTAATTACGAAGATCACTAAACTTTAATAAATAATATTTTTGTTTATCATGTTTTAAGTCATTAGCATTAAAAGTATCAACAATTCGTCCTTGTTTAATAATACTAATCCGGTCACAAGTTTGATCAACTTCATGAAACATATGACTAGAGAGAAGAATTGTCTTGCCGCGTTTTTTTTCTTCCTTGATAAAGTCAATGAAAACGTCTTGCATTAAAGGATCTAAGCCTGAGGTCGGTTCGTCAAGAATTAAAATATCGGGATCACTCATAAAGGCAGTAACAATAGCAAGTTTCCGCTTTGTCCCAAGTGACATTTGTTTTGTTCCACTTTTTAAGTCTAAAGCACTTAATTTGAAAAGTTTACAAAGCATTTCTCGTCTTTTTTTATCATGCTTCCCGGTTAGGTCTTCAATCATTTTTAAAAGTTCGTTCCCCGTTAAGCCCGCCGGAAAGGCTAGTTCGCCCGGAATATAGCCAACATTTTGCAGTAAACTTGCGTAATGAGTAAAAACTTTCTTCCCATTGATCGTAACCCGCCCTGATTGTGGTTTTGAAAAACCCATTAGATGGCGAATTGTCGTTGTTTTACCAGAGCCGTTTGGCCCTAAAAACCCAAACGTTTCACCTTGTTAAATTTCAAAAGAAATATTAAAAACACCCCGCCCAAAGCCATAATCTTTAGTGAGGTTATCGACGACCACAATTGGTTTCATTTACTATTCCCCCTCTTGGCTAATGTGGTCACTACAAAGAGACTATTTTTTTACCACTTAATTTATTATAGAGTAGGCTGACCGCTAATGTCAAATTAAGGTCCATTTAATTACCATTAATTAAAAATAACCGCTTTTTTCCAGTAAAAAAACGCAAAAACAGTAAAAATTTCTTAAAAGTAAAAAACACGCCTTTTGCGCATTTTTCGTCTAACTACTTTGATAATTCGTCGTCAGTTTTTGGTTCAATCTTTGCGCAATAGGAATCGCACCCTTTTGCGTAAGAACAACCACTGCATGAACTATTTTTCTTGCGAAAACGAAAGAAAATAATCAGCGCGGCAATAAGCACGACAACGACAACAATGACGATATCTGCTGGACTCATAATATCACCTCAATTAAATGACCGATTTGGTAGATTAACACTGCTAAAACATAAGCAACACCAGTTTGGAATAAAACTGCCTTAAGCATTCTTTTACTACTTCCTAATTCTTGTTTCATTGCCCCTATTGCGCCAAAACAAGGCGCGCTGAATAAATTAAAGACCATAAAGGCATAAGCGGAAGCATTAGTGAAAAAACTAAAAATTTGGGCACTAAAGATTAAGTCTCCCGAATCAACTTCAGGCGAGAAACCAGCAATAACCGCCATTGAACCAACGACTTGTTCTTTAGCAATTAGACCTTGGATAATTGATACTGATGCCGCCCAGCTCATTTCCCCAAGCATTGGGTAAAAGACCCAGGAGAAAGCGCGCCCAATGCCACTAAGCATACTTTCATTAATATCAACACCGTAAGTAAACCGCCAGTTAAAGCTAATTAAAACCCAAATTGCGATTGATAAAAGTAAAATAATTGACCCAGCGCGAGTAATAAAAGCAATGGTTTTATCAAAAGTGTCACGAAGAACGTAACCCATATCAGGCGTTTTATAAGTTGGTAGTTCTTGAATAAAGGAAGAATGTTGTCCTTTAAAGAGAAATTTTTTAAGTAAAAAGGCCGAGACTAAAATAACAATAATTGCGAGGAAATAAAGTGAAGCACTAATTAAACCTGATTGACTAGGGAAGAAATAACCAGCAAAAAGGGTAATAATGGGCAGTTTAGCACTACAAGGAATAAACGGAGTTAATAAAATTGACATTTTCTTTTCGTTTTCGTCATGAATTGTCCGCGTTGCCATAATTGCCGGCACACTACAGCCACTGCCAATAATAAACGGGATTAATGACTTTCCGCTTAAACCAACTTTTTGGAAAATACGATCGAGGACAAAAGCAATGCGTGACATGTAGCCACTTGCTTCTAAGAGTGCAATAAAGAAGAAAAGCAAGATTAACTGTGGTAAGAAGTTAAGAACCGCCCCAACTCCGGTAATAATACCATCGACCACTAAGCTATTGGCCCAATCACTCGCCCCGACTTTAGTTAATGATTCCGCAGTCCACTCTTTAAACAAACTAATTAAATTATCAACTTGTTCGGTCAAAAATTGTCCCACGGGACCGGCAGAAATAAAGTAGATTAAAAACATAATGACAATGAAAATTGGGATTGCAAACCACTTGTTTAACAATACTTTATCAATCTTTTCCGTAGTAGTCTTCGGTGCTTTAATTGATGAGAGTGTTGCGTCACGAATACTTTCAACATAACTATAGCGTTCATTAGCGAACACTTGATTAATATCTTTGCCGTACTCTTTTTCAATTTCACTGCGCACTTCTACGACTTGTGAATCGTCTCTTAACTCAAAAAGATCATCATTTTCAAGGGCCTTGACTGCAATAAAGTTTCGTTCTTGAAAATTAATGTTTTTTGTTAAATAATCGAGTCTTTTTTGAATAAAATCTCCATATATTTGCGGGTAATTATTTGCTCTACTTTCGTTTTTATTGATTGTTAAAATTAAGTCCTTGATTCCGGTTTTCTTTAAGGCACTGATCGGGATAATGGTGGTGTCTAAGCGTTCACTCAACTTTTCAGTATCGATTTGAATCCCGTTTTCAAATGCCAAGTCACTCATGTTTAGTGCAATAATCATTGGAATCTTAAATTCTAATAATTGCGTTGTTAAGTAAAGACTGCGCTCGATTGCGGTTGAGTCGACAATATTAATAATTAAGTCAACATGTTCTTCAAGTAAAAACTTGCGGACAATCTTTTCTTCTTCACTATAGGGGGCAAGTGAATAAATGCCCGGGAGGTCAATAATTTCATGTTTCGTTGTCCGGAGAATTCCGACCTTCTTTTCTAAGGTTACTCCTGGCCAGTTACCAATCTTTTGGTTGTAACCAGTAAGGTGATTAAAAAGCGTTGTTTTGCCGCTGTTTTGGTTCCCAATTAATGCAATTCTCATGTAATTACCTCAACTTGGACTAACTTAACTTCGCTTCTGCGCACAAGGAGTGAATACCCCCGTAGTGCTAAACAAATAGGATCACCAAGCGGGGCAACTTTTTCAATCTTGACGACCACACCCTCCGTTAAACCCATATCTAAAAGCCGTTGCCGAGAAAGAAGGTCACTACTTTCGATATTTAAAATACGTCCTTTTTGTCCTTTTTTTAATTCGGACAAACTATTTATATTCATCGTGCTATGCATGATTATTTCCTAACTAGGTATAAATATACCTCCTTTAATATACACGGCAAAAGTCCAATAAGAAAGTGATGTTATAAAAAAATCACTACCGAGTAGTGATTAATTGCTGAATGGTGGATGCTGAGGGGATCGAACCCCCGACCTTCTGTACGTCAAACAGATGCTCTCCCAGCTGAGCTAAACATCCAGCGAAATTAAGTTTAAAAGAATCCTTTCGGTTTGTCAAATGTTTTAATTGCGAAAATTAGTGCAAATTTTAGGAAAAAGTAATCTAAAAAACCCTAGTTACTAAGTTTCGCTAGGGTTTAATTATTATAGTTATTCCGCTAAAGTGAACGTAAGCATCCAAATGTGCTTATCAAAGCTTGTAAGAGCACCAATTAACATATCAACACTAACTTCGTCGCCTGCTTCTTGGGCAACAGGAATTAAGTCATTGAATTCACTGCGTAATACTTTAAAGTCAGCTAAAATGCTTTCAACCATTTCGCGTGAGGATTCTCCGCCTTTTGCTTCACTAAGCGAGGTAAGCGCTAAGTATTCTTTTAAAGTTGATGCTGGTTTAGCGCCAATCATTAACATCCGTTCTGCTACTTCGTCATATAGTTCATTAATTTCATCATAGAATTCTTCAAACTTTACATGAAGATTGTAGAATTGACTTCCTTTCACAAACCAGTGATGGTGATGAAGTTTAACAAAAAACACTGAGAGATTAGCAACTTGCTTATTTAAACCTTTTTCTAATTTTGACATAATATTTCTCCTCCTTTCATTACTTATTATAACACTATTATCCTTCTTTTTCTGAAAGCACGCCCATAAAAATGAAGAAGATAATGAAGGATTAACTATCATCTTTAAAGAAAGCAAAATTAAAGAAACTAAAGAAACCGTTAGAAACGTAAAATAAGCAAGCGTTGCTCTTGACTATTTAATTAAGAAGACTATAATCTTGTTGCAAGTTAAGAAACTAACTTGTCTCCCTCCGGCCAAATTACTTATAAGGAGGTACTAAGAATGAAGAAATTCTTAAACAAATTAGCGAAGATACTTATTGATCAAGTATTATTCACTAACTAACTCTAATTTGCTTGTAAAGCAAATTAGGGCCCTGCCAGCCCAAGAGGGGCTTTTTTTTATTTTCAAAATCTTCTTCTTAATTATTGCGTTAACGATACAAGTTTAAATTATTAATAATAAAATGAATTTGAGGTGATACATATGAAAAACAAAATATTTAAACCGCTCTTCCTCGCTTCGCTTCTCCCCGTTCTAGCGGGCTGTTCGGTCCTTAATAACGCCCTCGCTACCGTTGCGCTTAATATGGTCTTTGAGTCGCCCTTACTTTTAAATCACGCTTCCTTAAGTGACGGCAACTTTGAAATTGAACAATATGAAACACTGCCGACCAGTGAAGCAAGTCGTGCTGATGTGACTTATGGTCTAGAAGCCTTGGCTATTCCTGAATACTTAGCGGTTAGTCAAATGGGGTTTAATATTGAAATTGATTTTACCCTTACCTTTAGTGAAGGCGCCCGTGACCTTTTCTATATTGAAAAACTTTCGACCGAAGACGCCGCGGAAGAAACACCTGCTGACGCAGTCATGCAAATTCTTTATCCAATTGGCAGTCAAGACGAACCTGAATCAATGGAACAAATTGCCGACTGGGTAAGTATTGAGCGCCTCCTCGACTTAAAAAAAGAAGTAAGTAAGGATATTTCAATTACAATTACTGGTACTTCTGGCACTAAAACAAAAAGTAAAGTCGTTTATTTTAATTTAAATAGTGACGGGATTACTGTTCCTGGTGGCGGAGAGATTGACATTGATATTGACTCTGCCCTAATTATGACTGAAGTCGGAGTGGAAGCTACCCTTGACTTAACACTTACTCCCGCTGAACAAGTAGCAGGGAAAGCATTCGCCCTCCAACTTGTCTGGGGCGACCTTACTTTTGGTCCAAGCCAAACTGGCACGGCCACGATTAGTATTAAGAACGAAAGTGCCTTGACTAACTACGACTTAACTCTTCCTGCACTTAATGAAATAGAATTGACAAGTAACGACACGGTTGGTAGTTATAGCTTTACAATCAAACTTAAAACCGGACAACCAACTCCAACTGCTCCTTTAGTGGTTACAATAGGTGGTATTCTCACGCTTCCTGTAGCCTAAACTACAAACTTTTACTACTTTAATAAAATAAAGAGAGCAAAAAAGCGCTCTCTTTTTTATTTCCACTTGTTTTTTAAAAAATAAATGTATTATATAAGTTAACTATTTATTAAAGGAGACTACATATTAATGAAGAAAAGATTATTAACCTTACCTTTGCTTACTTTAGCATTGGTGCTATCTGGTTGTAAAACATCCTCAGAATCTGGATCGAGTGATTCTTCCAACCCCTCTGAATCAACGGGAACCAGTGAATCAAGCAGTTCCTCAAACACAGACGGAACAACTGATCCATATTTAGCCGAAGCAGAAGAAATGTTGCTTGACTTTGGCTATCTTAAATCCGCTAGTTGGCCAAGTTCCCAAATTGCTTCTTTCCTCACCACAAACGGCATTAGTGAAAGTGTTCCAACTCTTTCCACTAAAACACCAGTATTCTATGATCTCTATGCTGACGAAGATAGCGGTGCAGTTATTTTTGAAATTGCGGTTTTAGACAAAACCACCGCCAGTTTAGACAGTGCCTATAACATCTTAGAATCTGCAAACTGGATAATTTATGACGAAGACGAATTTATGTTTGATTTTGATAGTCCTTTAGGCGAAATCATTCTCTCCGGCGAAGTATATGAAGGAGACGATGATTTTCCGGAAGCAACTTACTTCTACATTATGGTTGCTGAAGGCGATGGTGGCCAGGTTGATCCACCGGCGGACGCTGAAGAAATGTTACTTGATTTTGGTTACATTAAAGTTACCAGCTGGCCAAGTGCATTGATTACTTCTTTCCTTAGTGAAAATGGCGTAAGTGAGACGGTACCAACCCTTTCTACAAAGACCCCTTTCTTTTATGATGTTTATAGTGACGAAGATAGCGGCGCAGTTATTTTTGAAATTGCAGTCTTAGACACCACCGCTGCCAGTTTAAACGGTGCTTATGACATCTTAGAAGCAGCGGGTTGGGAAATTTATTACGAAGAAGACATCTATTTTGATTTTGATAGCCCACTAGGCGAAATTATTCTTTCAGGCGAAGTTTATGAAGGCGACGAGATTTTCCCGGAAGCAACTTACTTCTACATTACGGTTGCAGGTGGCGAAGATGGTGGGGATGAAGGCGGAGAATATGAATCCACAATTGGATGGCCAGAGTCCTTCGTTAATGACTATCTTGATTCATACGAAGTTACTTCTTCAGTTCCAAAGTTAGAATTAACCGGCGAAGTTTTATACGCGACCTTTAATGATGACTATTATTTTGATGATGTCTATGAATACATTAGTCTCTTCCTAGTTGACGAAGATGTTCTTGAATCTTATAAAGCACTTTTAAACGCTGCGGGCTATACAGTTCAAGATGATAGTGAATACGAAGATGCATTTCAAGCTTATGATGCAAATTTTGAATTAATGATTGACTTCTATTATTACAGTGATGAGGATATTGAAGGAACATTCATTAACATTATTGTCTATGCGGCAGAAGGCGGAAATGGTGGCGGAGAAGTTACTCCTCCTACTGATCCAGAAAACAGTGCGGTTTTTAGTTTCTTAAACGATACTCAAATCTCTGGTGGTAAAAATGTTGACCTAACTACTTGGAAATCAGCTGACTCAACCTTTGCAGTCGCTAAAACTGGTGCTAACGAAAACGTTGGCAATGGTTCTTACTTTTCAAACCCACTTCGAATTTACGGAAAGCAAACTGTAACAATTACCGCTGGTGGCGATAAACTAATTGAACAAATTACTTTTACAATCAGTGTTATAAATGATTCCGGTAAGGATTCAATAGACACCTTAATTGAACTTCTTTCTGAAAGTGCAAATTATACTTCCACTCCATCGTCAGTTACTTTTGCTTTTGCCTCACCAGTTGCAAGTGTTTCATTTCAAACACCCAGACAATTCCGTCTTGACAGCTTAACTCTTTATTTTGTCTCAGCAGAATAAAAGATAATTATTTATTAATCCAAAGGATCTCACATCAAAGGGATCCTTTTTACTTTGTTTTCTTTTTCTTAATTATTAAAGTAGCATTAAAAGTAATTACTAAGAAGCTGATTAAGCCGTAAATTACTGCATTATTGTTACTATTGACAATGTTATTAGAAGGTTCTAGATATTCATTATTTGCTAAATAAGGTTTACTATCTCCTCGGTGTGTTGCCCAAGCTAGATAGCGGGCGCGACCCGTAACTAAACGGGGTTCCGTTCCTGTTTCAAAATAATATCTTTGCCCGTGACTAACTAGTACTTCAACGCCTAAATCATTTTCTTCATAAATTGAATCGCTCAAATTAAGCACTTTTTCTTTAAAGATTGGATATTGAACATAACATTGATTAGGTGTATCCCCAAGACCCATAATACTTAAGGCAACACTAATAGCACTGTTAGCGGGAGAAGGATCTGCAAGCACATAATCTTGACTGTTATCACGAAGTTTGCTTGGTATTCCAACATTGAATTTACGGGTTAATGATTTATATGCTGTTGCGCTCGGTGCTTTTGTCCCTAATACTTCACTACTTGATCCTCCACCCACAAAATCGATAACGTCATCCGTTTCGCTTACATTGTCGGGAACTAATTTAGTCGTACTATTAACTAATGCTATTTTAAAATTTGCTACAGCAAAATTAGTATTTCCACTACTATCTCCTTGAGGTGTTTCTAATATTTGCTCTGTAGTATTTGTTCCGCCTAATTTTACTAAATAATATGATTTTGCAGCAATTTCACCGCTTAATTGGAAAACATTCCAAGCAGATCCGGCTCCAGGGGCGGCTTGCTGAACTGACTTACCAGTTAAAGATATTGACTGTTCATTATGATTGTATATTTCAATATAATCATGGGTATAAATTGCATTATTATTTCCGCCAGAACCATATACTTCACTGATAAAGAGAAGGTCCGAGAGTGACTTAGTGTCAATGGTTATCGTAAAACTAGCGGTTTTTGTCTCATAGCCATGAGTTAAACTAACCTCAACTTCTCTACTACCTGATACGTTCAAAAGTGTATTATTTGGCAGGTCTAAAGAAAAATTCTTTGTTTTTCTACTTTCACCATTAGCGTAATTAGCAGTAACCACTAAACCTTGAGAACTAAACTTTTCGCCTTTTAAGTATGCTGTTTTAACATTTGTGGTATCAAGACTAATACTTGAGAGCAATATGTCTTTAAACGGGTCATTGTTGGTACCAACGCTTGATGTTTGAGAAGCGTTAGAGGCCCCACTTCCCGAGTAACTTGAATCATAAGCAATTCGGGCCCACTGCGGATAGTCAATAAATGGATTGCGATTTAATTGATAATTATTATAAATAAGATTATTCCGATGAATTTCAAATTCGTCAACTGGATCTAATTCATTCCATTCTAGTAATGTTTCTAAGTCTCCTGCTTTGCCTGTCAATGACATTGAACCCGTAACAGGACTTGGTAACCCATCAACAAGTTCGAGTTTTGGATGAAGAACATCAATATATTCATAATAGCGCGCTGGCATATAAAACATTGCTCGCGCAATATCACCTTTATATTCGTCATTTGGTTCAAACACTAATTGCCCTTTATCCTCAAGCCGTCCAGTTCTCCCGCCATTTATGCCGTATGAGGTCTCTCTTTCTTTGATGTCAAGAAGAGGCACAGCGTAATGATTATTACTGTGGGCGTGTTGATTAATTTTTGGATCTGCTGCCCAAAGGGCGTGAAAGTCGCTTCCCGCTCCGCCGTCTCGCCCAAAACCACCCAGTGATTGTGGCCAAATATGTTCTTTGTCAAAAGTAACACTAGTGGTAGAGCCTTCTTTATAAAAACGTGCTGCGGTTTCACTGTCTCCGTTATAATCACCATAAAGAAGACGTAAGTAGCCATTATCATTTCTATAATCAAAACCATTTAAGTTAGCAGGAGCGAGGTAATCCATGTCCCAATCACGTTCAATTATTTTGTATATTTCTCGATCATTCGTGGAGTCATAATCATACTCATGATGATTTTTGATTGTCTCATAAAGAAACGATAATAAAGCGTCTCCTTTCTTCCCTTCAACACCACTATAATAAGTACTAACACTAGCGTCGTTTAAGTCCTCTACATTAATGTTTGTTGGTCGCCCTCCCCTTATTGGGGTATATGCTTCATCGCTACTAACTGAAATAATATTGTCCTTTTCTTTAACAATAAAATATCCAGTAGCAAGGAAGGTTATTAAAGCGATAAGTTTAATCTTTTTCTTCATGTTTTTTTCCTGTTTTTTGTTTCTTGTTAATGTTTATTATAACAATTAAGTTATAAATAGTATAATTTAGTAGTCCTGTTACTAATTTGCTGCAGGAAAAGGTGTATTTAATGACAAGTTTTTTAAGTAGAAAGAATAAAACAAAAAAGGGTGTTTCTCCCTTTGTTTTGATTGTTTTCTCTTTTCTTTTACTTATAATTCTTGGCGCACTTCTTTTTCTTTTACCCTTTGCCACTAAAACTAGAGATGGTGTTCCTTTTTTAGATGCATTTTTTCTTGCGACTTCCGCAGTTACAATTAGTGGGCTAGTCCCGACGACTGATATTGTTTCAACACTAAGTACTTTTGGTGTTATTGTTCTTATGCTTCTTGTTCAAATCGGCGGGTTAGGCGTTGTAACCATTGGCGTCTTTGTCCTTTCCCTTCTTGGTGGAAAACTTGGCGTTAGTGATAAAGTGTTACTAAAAGAGAATTTTAATTCTTCTTCCTTAAAAGGCATAACAACACTGCTTAAAAAAATTGTTACAACCACGCTTATTATTGAATTTATCGGCTTTATGGCTAATCTTTTTGTCTTTGTTCCAGTTTTACCTGCTGGCGAGGCAATCGTGGCGAGTTTATTTCACGCAATCAACGCTTTTAATAATGCCGGTTTCACTAATTTATTTGATGTAACTCGCATTAATTATGATTCAAGTGTGTTATTAACAATTAATACCTTAATCCTTGTCATCCTTGGCGGACTTGGTTTTATCGTTATCTTTGACCTTACCTCCACCCGGCGCTGGAAAGAAATAAAGCGCCACACTAAGATTGTTTTAGGGATGAGTCTCTTCTTATGGCTAAGCGGCACGCTGCTGCTTTTCCTTGGCCAAGTAAAAAGTGACTTCTTGCCCCTTCAAGACGCACTCTTTCTTTCAATTACTGCCCGGACCGCGGGCATTCACACGACCGACTTAAACACGCTCTCTTCCTTCTCCCTTCTTGTCTTAATTTCATTAATGTTTGTCGGCGGTTCTCCAACGTCCACTGCCGGGGGACTAAAAACAACCACCCTCTTTACTTTAGTAAAGACAATTACTAGTGAAGCAAAGGGAATTGAGGTCACAACCCAAAAACGGCAAATTAGTCACACTTCAATTAATAAAGCTTTTGTGCTTTTTATTCTCTTAATTAGCCTTATCTTTAGCGGAACACTCTTAGTTTTACTTTTTGATGATCTCTCGCTTGGTAATGCTCTTTTTAATGTCGTTTCAGCGACGTCTAATACTGGTTTTAGTCTTACGCCACTTGAAAATTTAAGTCACGGTACGCACGCCGTCTTAATAATTTTAATGTTTATTGGTCGGGTTGGCCCCTTAACCCTTCTAGCCTTATTTAACCGGCGGAAGTTAAAAATAGGCAATCCACCCATTAGTTACTTAGAAGAAACAATTATAATAGGATAAGGGAGAAAAGTTATGAAAAAAAGTATTGCTATTATTGGTCTTAGTCGCTTTGGACTTAGCCTAGTGGAATCATTTAGTAAACTTGACGTTGAAGTCGTTGCTATTGATACCGAAGAGGAACAAGTAAGAAAAGCCGGCGAATTCATTCAAAACGCTTTTATCGCGGACTCAACAAACTTAGAGTCACTTTTAGCCGCGGGCATTGAAAACGTTGATCACGCAATCGTTGCAATTGGGCAAAACGAACGAAAGAACTTAACGACAAGTATTATTTCGGTTATTAAACTAAAAGAGTTAGGGATTAAAGAAATTACTGCGCGCGCCGACGAAGAAGATTACGCTGAAGTTTTACGCCTAGTTGGGGCCACAAAGATTGTAATGCCACTGACAATTGCCGCACAGTACGCTGCTAATAAAATTGCCGCCGGTAATGTCCTTGATTACTTTAATGTTAGTAAAGATTACGATATTTTTGAAGTTAAGGTTGGTCAAGCCTTTAAAGCCACTCCGTTAAGGGAGTTAGATTTAAGAATTAAATATCGTTCAAATATTCTTCTCCTGGAACGCGGTAAAAGTGTCCAAATTCCAAATAAAGATACCGTGATTGAGCCCGGAGATGAAATCTTTATCTTTGGGAAGAAAAATGACGTTTCTAAAGTCATTGCGCTTTTTAATTAACACTTCTTCTTAGTATTTGTCACTATTACTTTATTTTCTTCTTCAAAACGAATAAAATAGAGTCTCTTGCCCTGGTAGTTCAGATGGATAGAGCAACAGCCTTCGAAGCTGTGTGTCGGGCGTTCGAGTCGCTCCCAGGGTGCCATGTTAAACACAAATGCCGCTATTAAAGGTGGCATTTTTTATAATACTTAGATAATGCTATAATTCAAATAGCAAAAAGAAAGGACGAGGGAGCATGTACATTATTTAATCGGGCACACTAAATACCAACTTTTAGTGGCCAAACGAAACTAACCAAATCACTAAAAGGAGACATTTTTTATGTTAAGCATTAAAGAGCTTTCGATTAAAGATTATCAACATGACATCATCCTCGTCAACAACTTATCATTTACTCTAAAAGAAAACGACAAAATCGCCATTATTGGGAGTGAAGGAAGCGGTAAGTCAACCTTATTAAAAATAATAAAAGGTTATTCTCTTCCTTTTGCTTCCGTTACAGGAGAGATAATAAAGCCACCGCTTATTTTCTATTTAGAACAAAATATTAAAGACGTCTGGGGAAACTACACTGTCTTTGAATACTTAGAGATAGATAACTCTCACATATACGCACATATAAGCGAAATAAGCAAGTTTTGCATTGCTTTTGACATAAATTACGATCAAATCATAGGTCAACAAATTAACACCCTATCTGGCGGAGAAGCAGTAAAAATCGGCCTTATCAAAGCACTAATTACTGAACCCGATATTCTTCTCCTCGACGAACCATCCAACGACCTTGATTTTAAAACACTGCTTTTCTTAGAATTATTTTTGCAGGGGACAACAATTCCGACGCTTTTTATTTCGCATGACCAACGCTTACTCGAAAACGTCGCGACTGGGATTATTCATCTCCAACAAGTACAAAGGAAATCTAAAGCAAAAAGTATATTTTTAAACATTGACTATCAGACATATAAAGAAAGATTTATTAATAAGTTTAATAGTGACCTCCTTATTGCCCGGAAACAACGCGCGGATTACGATAAGAAAATGGAAAAATTCCGTCAAATCTACCAAAGTGTGGAATACGCCCAAAATCAAGCCGTAAGAGACCCGACAACTGGAAGACTCTTAAAGAAACGAATGCATGTTTTGAAGTCACAAGAAAAACGTTACGCTAAGGAAAAAGAGGAGTTCGTAGAAATTCCAGTAAAAGAAGAACCAATGAATATATTCTTTCAAAACACGGTTAAAACGAACAAAAACAAACGAATTCTTGATTTAGACATCAAAGACTTTATCTTAAAAAACAGTAACATAATAAAAGAAGTAAAACTCACAGTATTTGGCCAGGATAAACTTGTTATAACGGGCAATAACGGCAGCGGAAAAACCACCCTCCTTGAATTTATTTATCATCATTTAAAAAATAATGGTCTTAAAGTTGGCTACCTTTCGCAAGATTATTTAAAAGTCTTGAATGTTAATCAAAGTCCAGTGGAATATTTATTAGAAAACCAAATTACCTTTAACGAATCGCGGATTAGACAAATACTTGGCACACTCGGACTTAAAACTGAAGAGAGTCTCAAAAGGATTAAAGACTTAAGTGAAGGCACTAAACTAAAAGTGTTATTACTTCTGCTTTCCGCAAATGACTATGAAGTAATTTTACTAGATGAACCAACTAGAAACATATCACCGCTTAATCAAGACGAAATATATCACTTGTTTGCTAGCTTTAACGGCGCGCTTATTGCCGTATCACACGACCGAACCTTTATTGAAAGTGTCTTTGATGAGATCTACGAATTAACCGCAGAGCGACTAATTAAAAGCTAAACTTCTATTTCGCTCTCTAGCATAGTATTTAAACCACTGTAATAATTTCAAGCCACAGTGGTTGATTGATTTATTATGTCAATTGCTCGAGCGCTTAATGCTTCCATTTTAAGAAAGGATTTAAAATTATAAATCCCGCTGAGCAAAGTCAATAATAAGAAGAAGAATAAAACTGTTTTTTGTGCATTTATATAAAAAAAACTCCCTTTCTGGTGGGTATTCCTATTATACCCTCTCCAAGATTTGGAAGCTAACTCATAAAAAATGGTGCCGACGAGAGGAATTGAACCCCCAACCTACTGATTACGATTCAGTTGCTCTACCAATTGAGCTACGTCGGCGACTCTTGGTAATAAATAAAACATTTTATTTACTTTCCTTTGAGTAACATTAATAATATCACATTATTAACTTAAGTCTTTAATAATGTTAGCAATTTCTATTTCCGCTTGGGCCATATTTGTAAAAACAACCCCGCCCATGCCAACACTCTCGGCTGCTTTTATATTTACGGGATTATCGTCAATCATAATCGCAACCGTGTAAGGAACATTGATTGTCTTTAAAACATGCAAAAATATTTCTTTACTTGGTTTAGCAATATGCAAAGCCGCGGAAATATAAATTTTCGAAAATAGTGAATTAAGCTCATACTTTTCTAAAAGTGGCGTAATGTAGTTTACCCCCGCATTACTAAGGAGGGCGAAGTAATATTTATCTTGGTTATTTTTAATGAAGTTAAATGTATCTTGTTTTAACTCGCCGATTTCATTCCATTCTTGTTCGATTTCACTAGCAGGGATCCCGCTTCTTTCTTCAAGTATTTTAAAACAGTCCGCTGAGGTTATCCGTCCTTCATCAACCGCGACAAAGGTGGTGTTAATTATTTCGAGACTTTCTGCTCGACTCATATGCCGGGCGAGCCAAATATAGGCTACTTCTTCAACAACAACCCCAAAGCAATCAAAGACTAAGAGTGGTTTTTTCATAAGTGCTTTTTTCCTCCAAATTAATATTTTATTAATTAATACAAATATTAGTATAATGTATTTAGGTAGTAATTAAGTGTAAAGGGGACAATTTATGTTTAAAAAATTTATCAAAGGGAGCATTTTATCAATCGTATCCCTCCTCACCTTAACCAGTTGTACGATGATTGACAATATTATTGGAACTATTTTAGCAAATGTTGCAATTAATTTACCGATGCTCGTTAATGGGATTGATCTTATGCCTGACGGCCTAGAAGCTAATCCCGAATTAATGAAATGGGAAAAATTACCAACCAATGAAGATACGCCAGAAGACTTTAATTATCTTAAAAATGTTCTCGTTATTCCAAACTTAGTCAAAGCCAATATTTTTGGAAAAGATATTTCAGTTGAATTAACCGCTGAGTTTAGTGGCGAAGAAAACATGATTGATAACTTTAAAAAAATCAGTATTGGTTTAAGTGACTTACCCGAAGGGTTTGACTTTGATTTAAGTGCCCTTCCCTTTCCAATTGATCTTGGGGTTGACATTTATATTCCAATTGGCGATAGTGACATTTTAGATGATGTTAATGGTTTTAACGATTTAGAGTCACTAATGGAGACAACCACCCAACAAGATTTACTTGACGCCGCTAACCAAGAAACAAAACCGTTTAGTATTAAGGTTAGTGTTAAATCTGCCCGAACCGCCAAATCAAAAACTTTTTATTTCCGCCTCACTAAACCGGATTTTGGCACGGTTATACTCGATGAAGCTTTTAAACTCGGAATGCTCGTTAATCTCTTCTCTTTCCGCTTTAACGAAGATCCGCTTATTGAATTTAAACAAGATGAAGCTGTTGATAGCGAGAATCCGCTTGAATTAAGTTTTTTAACCGACTCCCTAATTATTCCTAAGCAAGTAACAATTAAAGGTGTTTCAACTATTAATATTGCTTACGATTTGAAAAATAGCAGTTTATCTAATTTCTTTATCGCCGAAGAATCACGTAACCCTAGTGAATTTACGAGCGATGAGGCAGTATTAAATATGATTGAAGGCGATATTTCTGCTTATACATTCACCCCTGTTGGTAATGAATATAACGAAAAACTTGAGGATAAAGATATTTCATCCGTCGATGAATTTGCTGATCACATCAAAAGCGTCACAACTGAACACAATCAAAGTGACTTAGAAGATCTTTATCAAGCAAGTCAAAGTGATCCGTTTGATTTTGAACTTGAGCTAACGGTTTCGGCGGGTAGTGATAGTCGTTCTGAATCGTTCTTCTTTACCATGAAAAAGGCAATGCTTGACGCGCAAATTCTTGATTTCGTCATTGAAAACGAAAAGATTGTCCAAAAAGTTCATTATCAAGCGGTTGATACTCCACTAGAAGTTTCAAGTGATACCTTAGACTTAGAAATGCTCACCGAGACCCTGGCTTTTCCAAAATCAATTACGCTCCCTGGCTTTGATACCCGGCCAATTAATTTTAGTCTTGAATTTGAAAATGAAAGTGATCGCGCCCTCTTCTACCCCGGAATCCAAGAATTAAGCGCGGAAACGACCGGGTTTGACGGCGCTGAACTCGAAGTGCAAACTTTAACTCCAATTGGCGAAGACTACACTCCGAAACCAGAAGACGACACCCTGGAAAAGTTTGCAAACACAATTCAAGGCATGTTTGATAGTGATGTTGAAGGTCTCTATCGAATTGTTAGTTATGAACATGACGTCCCAATCAAAGTAAGACTTACTGCCTCGCTTGAAAAAGACGGCGAATTTACTTATTCAAGGGAACGCCAAATTACCATTAATCTTAAACCGGCGGATGTTGATAAAGACATCATTGATTACTTAATTGATGACCAACGACTGATTAACATTGTTAATTACGAAGATATTGACAAAATTCAAGGCGAAGACGGTGATCCTTCCCAATATATTGATAGTGTTGGTGATACGACTGAGACAATAATAGTCGAACATCTAGCGGACACAATTATTATTCCTTCACAAATTGAACTTGGTAGTTTTGAAGGAAAAACACTTAAGGTAACCCCTGATATAACCTACGAAGGTGACGCACCAACATTCTTCGAATCAAGCCAAGATGTTGAGCTAGACGGCTTTGATATTAAGGCAGATACGATTACTTCAACCGGCGGCTATCAGACCACGACCAACGATCTCCAAGTGTTTGCTGCCGAAATTAGTGACTTAGACACAAAAGATTTGTATAAATATTCACAGGCCGCCACTAATGAAGTTGATATTATAATTACAATTAAATTAGAAAAAGTTGGGGCCGAGCCGACCACAAAGAGCAAAACCTTCACAATTGAATTTGTTAAAGCTCATATTTCCGAAAGTAAGATAGCGGAATCAATCTTTGCCACCGAAGAACCTTACAGCGTTGTTAATGTTTTAAACGCTGATAATTATTCAAGTGAAGATAGCGGTCTTACTTCTTTAGCGGACGCCGGAGACATTACCCTTTTCTACGATACCCTGATTATTCCACAATCAATTACCTTCAGAGACTTTGGCGGTAAAACCATCACCTTTGAATATGATTTTAAAAATGATATGGAGGATTATTTCTTCATTAAGTCAAAGAGCCAAGTTATTGATGAACAAACAATTACCGTCTTTACTTTCACTCCAGTCGCGGGCTATGATTCTTCTGATATTCAAGAATTTGCTGATTTAATCGATGTACTTGAAGATGATATTCTTTCATTGTACTTAGCAAATAGCGTAGCGGTGCCAGTAACTATTACTTTAACAGTTACAATCAAAGTAGATGGTGTCTTTGGTGGCACTAAAGATTATATCATTCCAACTGTTCCAGCTAGTATTACCTATCCTTAATAATAACTAAATAACATCATTCCTTCTTCTTTTACAAGCCTTTTTTAGGGAGAGAAAAATCATTTTTGATATACTATCAACATGGAAGAATTATTACAAACTGAAAACACAATTAAGGTCCTCCTTAACCGAATTAGACCCTATATTAGAAGCCATGGTGGCGACATTGAATTTGTTCGCTTTGAAGATGGTTTTGTTTATTTAAAAATGACGGGCGCGTGTGACGGCTGCGCTTTTGTTGATGAAACCCTAGAATACGGCATTGAAGAATTATTACTTGAAGAAGTTCCCGGTGTCATCGGTGTAATGCTTGTTTAAACTTTAAGTAGTTTGATTTCTAAAATAAGTGGCAATTAATTCACGAACAAATTCCCCAGTGAGGATTTGGTCCATTTTTGCGGTTACCTTGCGTTCATCGGTGCTTAAATAATCAATTGTTATTAAATTGTATGTTTTACTAAAATCAAGATTTTTGTTCGAGGCAATCTGACCACTAAAAAAGGAGCTTAGGTTTTGCGCACTGATATTTTCAATAATTCTTATTTCGTTATCAAAGGGGAAAGCTTTATAGATATCACCGTATGTTATTACTCCTGGCCCTAGCGTATCAACCCGTACTCCGCCGGTATTATGGACTCCGACAACAGTCGTGGGATCATAACCTAAACTAACGCCATAATCATAAAGCAGATCAACCGCTAGTTCGGCCAACTCATACTTTGATTTTTCACTTGTTAAGTAACCAATTTGTTCATCTTTAATTTGTTTAATATCTTCAGCGTATTTATCATCAAATAGTTTCTTGACTTCAACGTCTTCCGAGTAATCACTGATAATTTTTGTAGCCGATGTTAAGTAGTGTTTATCAACTTTAAACGCTCTTGTTTCAAAGTTAAACGTTGCACTTACTTCCATGACTTGTTTGCCGTTACCATTAGTTTGGAGAATCGGAATGCCGTTAATAACTTGCTCATCAATCGCGTGTTGATGGCCAGAAAAAATAAGATCGACGACTTTATCGTTAATGATTGAACGGTATTCGCCTGCCCCACCTTTTAAAGAGTCATGGGTTGAAAGGACAATGACATCAGCGCCAAGACTTTTAAGATTAGTCGCTTCGCGCCGAATATAACTATCGACTGGTTCAAAGGAATAAGCACTCACTGCGGGGGTCAAAATTGAACTTTCTAAACTAGAACCAATTGTGCCAATTATCCCGACATTTACGCCGTTTTTTTCAACAATGACACTACTTTTAAAGGTCTCGTCGTAATTAACGAGATTAGTGGCTAATTCTTTAGTGGATTTATTAATTATATTCGCCCCTAAGAAAGGATATTCGGCCAAAGCTTTGTTTTCTTCGATAGCTTTGTCATACCAATCAAATTCATGATTACCAAGTGTGAGCGAATCAAACTTCAGGAGGTTGCCAACTTCGGTTAAAAACTTTCCACGATTAAGATTTGAATCAGCGCTTCCTTGCCAATAGTCACCAACATTAATTTTAATTAATTGACCATTACTTTTTTGCTCAATGTCTTTAATGTAGGAAGATAATTTAAAAATACCGGGCTCATTACTCTCACTATTTTCAACAATTGCGCCATGAAAATCATTAATTGCTAAAAACTGGAGATTAACAACTTGGGGGAGATTTTGACTTGATGAAGCACTACTCCCATTATTGCGACAACCCGTTAGTGTTACAAGTAAGACAAGCCAAATACCTTGAGAAAACTTCATTATCTAATACTTCTTTCCGTCTAGTTTATTAATTCCGCGTAAATAAGTTGCGAGGACGTCACGCGGATATTCAAAGGTATTAACAAAATAATCATCACTGCGAAACGGCGAATCATTTAATTCAAAAACAAAATTAGTAGTGGCAATATTATAATATTCATTATCAATTAATTCATTTTGCGGCGTGTTCCAGTAATAAGCAAAATTACCACCGCGGAAAGCTTTAAGACGAGCGCCGCGAATTGCAATAAGATAGATTTCATTATCAAACGGGAACGCTTTATAAACATCTTCATAGCGAATCTTCCCTTTTTTAAATTCACTCCGAATTCCCCCGTTTACGTTATGCATCGCGCCGACAACTTCGTAATTTTGACCCTCAACAACGTAATCTTTGGCCATTACTTCAATAATTAAATTAGCAACCGCCGAGCGCTCCATTGATTCGCCTACAAGTCTAGTTAAAACTTCATTCTTAACCTTTTTAATATCATATTCTTGATAAAAGTAATCAAATATTTTTTTCGTGGTTTTGTCTTCACTCAATTTAAAAAGGGCAATATCTCCGATCACTTCATGGGTATTTAATTTTAGTTCCCCTTTGTCTTTATGAAAAGCAAATTGGACATGTTGAACATCACGACCATAAGCTCGTGCTTGCAAAACAGGAATCCCATTTATAAGTTTTTCATCACTTACGTGTTGGTGACCAGTAAAAATAGCGTCAACAACTTTATTAGTAAGTAATGGGTCCTTTTCACTACTGAAAGAATCAGTAATCCACGTATCGTGGGCGGCTAAAACAACAATATCCGCGCCTTTTTCCCGTAAGTTATTTGCTTCATTAATGACATAATCTGTAATGATATCAAACTCTAATCCGGCAATTAAGCTTGTTTGAATAGTCCTCTCTAAATCACTGCCAATTGTCCCAATAATGCCAATTTGGACCCCATCGCGTTCAACTAAAAGTGAATCATCAACAAAGTCAGCTACTTCGCCTGTTGATTTATCAATAATGTTTGCCCCTAAATACGGAAAGTTAGATATTTCTTTATTACTTCTAATAGTTTCAATTTTCCAATCAAATTCGTGGTTACCATAAATAAAAGCGTCGTACGTCATATGATTTAGGGCATGGGTAACCATTTTACCTTGGCTTAAATTTGAATCAGCGCTGCCTTGCCACATGTCGCCGTTTGCTATTAAAACTGTTCCGCCGGGATTTTCATTGCGCTTTTCTTTAAGAAAAGAGTTCATCCTTGTTATACCTGGAAGGGTCGAATCTTGGTCGTAAGTTAGTGCCCCATGAAAATCATTAAGGGCGTAAAAATCAATTAATGTGTAGCCGTCTTGATCGACAAGGGCGTTGTGCATTGAATAATCATAAGTATCGTATTCTAATTTTACATTAGGCGTACATCCGGAAATAAGCAAGGCAAAAAGTGGTAATAAAATCTTTATTCGTTTGTTCATAAGCGAATATTTTCCTTTTTGTTAACAATAATATAACCCTCAAGATTGCGATAATCTTTCTTGTTATACTTAATTTTTTCACCGTTTGGTTTTAAGAAGAGTCCTCCTGCTTCAGTAACGATTAAGTCACTTGCGGCAACGTCCCATTCTTTAGTGCCCGCACTACCACGAAAAACGAGTTCAGCTTCGCCTTTAGCAATTGCGATTGCTTTTAAGGTTGAACCAATGGTTATTACCTTACTAATAAGATCATTATTGCGCGTAAAATAATCGTTTTCACTATCGCGGCGGTGATAACGAGACGCGACCGCGGTGATTTCGCTTGTTTTGTGATTAACCTGCATTTTTTTAATTTCTCCAGCAGGGGATAGATGAAAGGCTCCGCCGTTTAAGGTTGCGTAATATAAGTCACCACTAACCGGAGCACCAATGACCCCAACAACAATGTCACCTTTGTAACTAAGCGCAATACAAACACTAAATTCGTCATCACGATTAATAAAGTCTTTTGTGCCATCAAGTGGATCAACAATCCAAACATAATCCGCGTTTAAGCGCGCTAAGTCATCAGCCCCTTCTTCGGTTAAAAAGTGGTAGGAAGGGAAGCGTGGTCCAAGATAGTTTCTGATGGCGGCGTCCGCGGTTTTATCGGCAATTGTAACTGGGGAATCATCTTCCTTAATTTCAACCGCAAAATTTTGGTGATAGATATCAAGAATGATTTTATTAGCAATTCGGCATGCTTCTAGCGCCGCTTGTAGTTCTTTTTGATACATTAAGCAATTTCCTCTGCATTTACTAAAGCTTCTAAGACTTTAATAATTTCTTCTTTGTTTTCTAATCGGCATCCACTAGCTTTAAGATGGCCACCGCCACCAAATGCACGGGCAACCCGTTGGACATTGTGCGATTTTGACCGTAATTCGCTGTAAATTAGCCCGTTTTCATCACTAAAAAATGTCGCCCAAGTTGGATAACCTTCGTAACCCGAATAAGTATTAACAAACGCACTACCTTCACTAAAAGTGAGGCCGAGTTTAGTTAACTCTTCATGGGTAAGGGAAATGTAGATGACATTTTTATAAGTCACATAATTCATCATAAAATAGCCGCGCGTTTTTAGTCCTTCAAGTTTTCGTCTACCTAAAACGTCATTAATAAACTTAAAGTCCGCGCCGTTTTCGAGGAGATAACTCATTACTTTAAAGGTTAAAGCACTCGTTAAGTCATAGACAAAACGGCCTGAATCAGTGGTTATTCCAAGCGCAAGCGCACTCGCGCCGCGGTTACTAATTTTTAAGTTTTCACTAATTACATATTCGCCGAGAATTTCTGAGGCGGCAATTCGGTTTGTCTTAACAATTTCCTCATTAGTAAAATTTTCAACAAAAACGTGATGATCAACTTTAAAAGAATCTTTTGCTAACCGGAATCGTTGATCAAAGACACGGTCAGCGTTAGCGATATCAACCACTAAAGCTGCACTGTTGCTAATAACTTCGTCACTGACAACATCAAGCGGACCAAGAAGTGTTAAAAATGGTTCTTTATTTTCCCCAACAACATAAACTTCTTTGTCGGGAAAATTTGCTTTAATTATTTCTTGCGCGCCAACCATACTCCCAATCGCATCCCCATCGGGATAGATGTGAGAAAAAATCGTAATAATGTTATGCCGCTTAATAAACTCGGTTAAAGAACTAAACACAATTAGATTGCTTTGCCGACTGATCCGAAAACTTCACATTTTTCCCGAACGACGGACTTGATTCCTTTCATGCCGGGGACGATAAATTTACGTGGGTCATAAACTTTAAGATCATTATTAAGTACTTCACGGACTGCTTTGGTGAAATATTGTTGACATTCAGTATTAACATTAATTTTTGCCGTTCCGCGTTCAATCGCTTTCTTAATTTGGAAATCAGGAATACCACTTCCTCCATGGAGGACAAGCGGGACACCACAAATTTTATTGATGTGTTCCATTTCGTCAAACCCTAACTTTGGTTCGCCTTTATATGGCCCGTGGACACTGCCAAGGGCCGGGGCTAAACAGTCAATTCCCGTGGTTTTGACCATTTCTAAACATTCTTCAGGGTTAGCGTACATTGTTTCAGCAATAACGTGTTCTTCTTGACCACCAATGCTGCCTAGTTCACTTTCAACACTGACACCCCGAGCGTGGGCATATTCAACAACCCGTTTGGTAATTTCAAGATTTTCTTTAAATGGGTGATGACTAGCGTCAATCATGACGGAGGTAAAGCCCGCGTCAATTGCTTTTTTACATGCTTCTTCACTGCTACCGTGGTCTAAGTGAATTGCAATTGGAATAGTGTAGCCGCGATCAATAATTAATCCTTTGACCATATGAACAACAACATTAAAGCCGCCCATATGACGCGCTGCGCCTTCACTAACGCCTAAAATTACTGGAGACTTAAGCGCTTCTACTTCATCTAAAATTGCAATCGTCCATTCAAGGTTATTAGTGTTGAATTGACCAACAGCATACTTTTCTTTGTTTGCTTTAATAAGCATTTCTTTCATGCTAACAAGTGCCATATTATTTTCCTTCTTTCTATTTATCGTCGCTTTCCGCGGCGTTTTTACCTTCTTCAGTTTCTTCTTCTTCAAAATAAACAATTTCTGGCGTTTCTTCTTCGTCTTCTTCTTCGCCTTCTTCGATATCGGAATATACTTCACTAAGTTGTAATTCAATTTCGTCAAACGGGACAAATTCACGTAAGGTCCAGACGTTGTCGCCGAGATTAACAAAGCGACCATCCATCATCAAGAGGGTATAAAATTTTGAAATTTGTTTTTGCCCATCCGCTTCACTATATTCGTGTTCATTGACAATACTTTGCCATAAATCAACAAATGATAAGGGTCCTCCCTTAGTTTTTAATAAATCGTAGGCAATTTCAATGTTTGTTCTTTTTTTCATAAAAGTTCTCCTTTCACATTGATTTAGGGGCATTAACTCCGAGGAGGAATAATGCATCTTTTAATACTATTTGGGCGGCTTTTGCTAGCCCAAGGCGCGCTTTTGTGAGCGTAGTGTTACTTTCATCGAGCATGCGGGCTTCGGTGTAATAAGTATGAATGAGACTAGCAATTTTTTGGACGTAATTAGCAACTTTATACGGTTCCCGAGTAATGGTCGCCTCCGCAACCATCCCTGGGTAAGCCACAAGCTGTTTCATTAAATTAAGCTCCGCTGGTTCTTTTAAGAGCGTGCCACTAAAGTCAAAGCCAAAGTGAGCGCCTTTTTCTAAAACCGAGACGAGGCGAGCGTGAGCGTACTGAGCATAAAAGACCGGATTTGCATTTGATTTTTCGGCTGCTAAATTAAGGTCAAAATCAAAATGTGTCGAAGCTGACTTAGCAAGAAAGAAGTAACGGGCGGCGTCAACGCCAATGTCTTCGACGAGTTCTTCTAAAGTAATAGCGTTACCAGTTCTTTTACTCATTTTAAGTTCTTCGCCGTCTTTGATAATCCGAACAAGTTGAATAATTTCAACTTCTAAGCTTGAGGCGTCATACTTAAACATTTGTAAAGCGGCTTTCATCCGTCCAATATAACCATGATGATCAGCGCCTAATAAATCAATTAAAAGATCTGCGCCTCGATTTAACTTATCAAGGTGATAAGCGATATCTGGCAAAAAGTAAGTATAGTCACCATTAGCCTTAATAATAACGCGGTCTTTATCATCCCCAAAGTCACTTGTTTTTAAGAAGGTCGCGCCTTCACTTACATAACTAAAAGGTTTTAATTTAAGGAGTAATTGTTCAATAGTATTATCTTGACGAATTTTAGTTTCAAAAGAATATACATCAAAAATGACGCGAAAAGTTGCTAAATCGTCTTTGATAATATTTAAAAGTATGTCACTGCCGTGTTTAGCAAAAAATTGGAGTGCTTCTTCTTTTTTATTAACTAAGCTTGCGCCAATTTCTGCTTTTAAAGTTTCCGAAATCGCAATTAGATCTTTGCTAAAATAACCGTCTTCGGGCATTCCTTGATCAATTCCGCAAAGATTTAAGTATCGGACATATAAAGATTTGCCTAAGTTATTAATTTGAACCCCAGCGTCATTAACATAAAATTCTTTAATAACGTTATAGCCAGATTTTTTAAAAAGCCGCGCCATTGTGTCGCCAACTGCGGCACCACGGGCGTGTCCTAAATGAAGTTTTCCAGTTGGGTTTGCACTAACAAATTCAATGTTAATTGTTTCTTTTTTCGGCGTTCCATTACCAAAGTTTTCTTTTTCATCAATGATTGTTTGGATATATTTAGTTAAGGCGGTCGGTTTTAAAAAGAAATTAATAAAGCCCGGTCCGGCAATTTCAATTTTTTCAATGTCTTTATCATTTATTTTATTTACTAAGAGTGTTGCTACTTCTCGCGGGTTTTTACGAAGTGGGCGGGCTAGTTGCATCGCAATGTTTGTTGCAAAATCACCATGTTTTTCGTCTTTACTCGTTTCAATGACAATTTGGTCAACGTCCACTGCGTATCCCACCTCATCACTTGCTTTGGCAATTAATGCTTTTAAGTACTTTTCAATCATTCCCTGTCCTCAGTCTATTTAGTATACTTTATATAAAGTATATATTAAAGCGATTTTCCTTTATTTTCGCACATTAAAGCGGAAAAAGACAATATCGCCGTCTTCCATGCTGTATTGCTTGCCTTCACTGCGTAATTTTCCAGCTTCCTTAATCGCAGTTTCGTCATGATACTTAACAAAGTCTTCATAATGATAGACGTCCGCGCGAATAAAGCCTTTTTCAAAGTCAGTGTGAATTACTCCCGCGCATTCCGGTGCTTTCATACCTCTTGTAAAAGTCCAGGCCCTTACTTCGTCTTTACCAACGGTAAAGAAAGAAGATAAACCAAGCGTTTGATAAGCTACGTCACTAATTTTATGAAGCCCCGATTTATCAATCCCAAGTTCTTTAAAATATTGCTCTTGGTCGTCTTTTGCCATCCGCGAAAGTTCAGCTTCAAGCGCGGCACTGACCACTACTACTTCGGCTTTTTCGCGCTTTGCTATTTCCGCGACGGCTTGATAATCTTTGTTACTTTCGTAAGTTGTATATTCGGAATCACTAATATTAGCGAGGTAAATTATTGGTTTGATCGTTAGTAAGCCATAATTTTCTTTAATATACTTAATTTCTTGGTCATTTAAGTCTTCAACAAGTCGGGCTGGAACTTCGTTTTCTAATTTTGGAAGCAGTTTATTAATGATACTCATTTCAAAAATCGCTTCTTTTTCTTTATTAACTCGTGCTTTTGTTTCAACTTTGCCGACCCGTTTATAAAGGGTATCTAAGTCTTTCATAATTAGTTCAAGATTAATCGTGGCAATATCTCGCGCAGCATTAATACTTTCTTCAACGTGAATAATGTCAATATCACTAAAACAACGGACGACTTCAATAATAACGTCACATTCGCGAATATGGGCTAAGAATTGATTACCAAGTCCTTCCCCTTTATTGGCCCCTCTAACAAGCCCCGCAATATCATTAAATTCAATTGTGGCGTAAATTGTTCTTTCGGGGTGATAATATTCACTCAGAGCTTTGACGCGTTCGTCTAAAACACGGACAATGCCTTTATTGGGGTTAATGGTTGCAAACGGATAATTTGCAGCTTCAACGTTACTGGCGGTTAACGCATTAAATAGCGTCGACTTGCCAACGTTCGGTAATCCAACAATTCCCACACTAAGTGCCATAGATGCTCCTTTTTTCGTCGATGTATTATAGCGCGCTTCTTATTAAGAAGCAATAAAAAAAACTAAAAGAAAAAAGACCCTCTTCAACAGATAGGTCTCTTCTTTGTTAATTACTCGTGGAGTTAAATTTTAACAATGTTCGCAGCTCTTAGTCCGCGGTCTGATTGTTCTAAATCAAATTCTACTTCTTGCCCAGAGGAAATGGTTTTAAAGCCTTCCATTACAAGCGATGAGTAGTGGAAAAAGACGTCACTGCCGTCTTCGCTATGAATAAAGCCGAAACCTTTTTCCTTGTTGAACATTTTAATAGTGCCCTTCATCAATAATCCTTCCCTGACTTCTTGTCTTCTCGACTTGTCGTCTAATTTGTGCTTAAACACAATAATGATTATAACAACAATAAATTTAATAACAAGTAAAAGTGATTAAAAAACCGTTAATGTTTGAATAATGTTTGAATAATCTTTCATAGCATCCTTATTATTAACCGCTAAGTAATATTTAGTTGAACTTCTTACAATTAAAATTGAATTAATTGGTGGTTTAAGATACGATTAATACAGTTAGGACAGATATATTATGATTACTTTAAACAACAATGCCCCCATTTATGAGCAAATTATTAATCAGTTTTCTTTACTAATAGACGCGGGTGTTTTAAATGTAGAAGAAAAAATGCCTTCGGTTCGTGAACTAGCAATTGAGTTAGGCATAAATCCCAATACAGTCTTACGGAGTTATTTAGAGTTAGAAAAAAGAGGATACATCACCGCTTCGCCAAAACGTGGCTATTACGTTCGGATGCGCAAGATCAAGAAAGAAGATGTTGTAACCAATAAGGTCTTAGAATTAATTGCTCTTGCGCGCGATAACGATGTTGGACGGGAAACACTAAAAGCGCTTGTTGAAAAAAATTATGAGGATAAAGATAATGATTAAGATTAAAAATGTTTCAAAAAAGTATGATGGGAAACTGGCTCTTGATGAAGTTTCTTTTAGTCTTGGCGAAAGTGAAATTTTAGCGCTAGTAGGCGAAAACGGCAGCGGTAAATCAACGCTGCTGCGCCTACTGGCTGGAGTATATAAAGCCGACGCGGGAAGCTTAACTTTTAATGAGCAAGTGATTTACGATAATCCTGAAGTAAAGCAACATATGCTCTATATTAGTGACTCCCCTTTCAGTGGACCAATGACGACAGTTGATGACTTAGTGCTTTATTACTCCTCTTTTTATAAATTTGATAAAGCCTTATTTAAAGAATACTTAATTAAGTTTGAAGTAAATGAAAATAAATTACTTTCGAAGTTTTCAAAAGGGATGCGTCGAAGGGTATATTTGTGTGTTGCGCTGACAATAGCGCCTTCTTTTCTGCTTTTAGATGAAGCTTTTGACGGACTTGATCCGCGCGGAAAAATGCTTTTTAAACAAGAATTCATCAAGGTAAGTGAAACAAAACCAATCGCACTTGTTATTGCTACGCAGTCGCTGCGTGACGTTGAAGATATTGCTGATTCTTACGTCATTTTGAAAAAAGGTATTATTACCCGCTACGGAGAGTTAAGCAAGATTAAGGAAGATTACCATAGTTATATGCTGGCTTTTAAAGAAGTAGTGGACACTAGTAAATTCACTAGTCCGCTGCTTCTCTCTTTCACGGGAAAAGAAAAAATATATTCTCTTATCTTAAAAGGAACACAAACTGAGGTTGAAGCATATATTAATACCTTAAATCCTATTGTTTGTGAAAAACTTAATTTAACCTTCGAACAACTCTTTATAAGCGAAGGAGGCGTGAACCATGAATAAAATATATTTTCTCTATTTACTAAAAAAGCATTATAAAATGATCTTGCTTTTAGCAATTATTTCGCTCTTTTTTCTCCCTCTGACCGCGCTTACCACAATAGTTGAGCTTGCGGATATGAGTCGTTTCCTTTGTTATGAGATTGTTCCCAACATTGAAGTCCCGTTTTACATTACCGCCTTATACTCGTTTGGTCTTCATACCGTTGTTACGCTTCTTCTAGCCTTCCTTATTCCGTTTTTTATGCACAATTCATTTTACAATCGCAATCAATTAGACGCAGATTTAGCGCTGCCGATTAAAAAGTGGCAAATAGCGACCACTAATTTTGTCTTTGGAGTTCTAATACTTATTGCCATTAGCCTCTTCTCCTTCATCGTCGGCTTTAGTATTTACGCACTTAAAGGCTTGCCGTTTCATTTTGGAATCTTATTACTTTATTTCTTAGTCACAATCATTATTGCTCTTTTTATGTATATCCTTGTTTATTTTGGCCTTTCATTTGTTCATACTACGCTTGACGCTTTTATGCTTTTTGGCTTAATAATGCTTTTACCAATCTTTTTCGGTGGCACGATTAGTATGAATTTTGGCGCTAGTTCAAATGGTTTTGCTTATAAGCTTGAACAATTTGTTTACTTGTTTAATCCAATTCCGTTAGCGGTAAGCGTTCAAAGTTATTTTAGAAACGCCATCGTTATTCAGCCCGCTGGGTTAGAACTAAAGATCGCCCAGTTAGCGGCACTAGGTTGTGATGGAGGAAAATATTATGTTCTTTACTTTGACCCCGTCTGGCCTCTTAATGCTACGCCGATGTTAATAATCTACCCTATTATTGGCGGCGGTTTATCCTACTTAACAATCCGGCGGATTGTCACTGATAAAGCCGAATTTGCCGGAACTAAAGAAACCGCGCCACATTTAATATATTACGGCATTATCATTATTGCCTTTCTTGCCTTTGTGACCTTAATTGATTTTAATGAATCGCTCTCCATCTTCTTCAGCGCCTTTATCATCACGAGTTACTTCGTTGCAATGTTTATTAATGCTCGGAAGATAACCATAAATAAGAGAATTCTTATTCCCTTTGCTGTGATCACAATTGTGGCTATTATATTTAAAGTTATAATTCATCTTACTTCATAAGTCACGCTTTGAAAAAACGAGTAAATCTTTGTTCTTAACTCTTCCTTTAAAGAAGCCAAGCAAGACAAAAAGTAGGCTAAGGGCAAAAGTCACGACAACGAAATAAGGCAATATTTCAAAGTGGTATTTAAAAGGCGTTAAGAAAGTTTCGCTTAAAATATATTCAATTAAAAACGAAAATAAAAACATTTGACCTAAAGATAGCAAAATATTTAGTCCAAGAAATCTTTTAATGTAGTCTTTGATTATTTTTTGGAGAGTCTTCTTCGCGTAGCCAATTAAGTAGAGCCCACTGAATTCTTCGTTTAACTCAGCGACAAGAAGATAAATAACCATAAAGATAATAATGGTACTTAAGGCAAAAGCAGCGGCCGCAATCACAAGCGTATAGTTTTGGAGTTCTTTTAAAGAAGAATCAAGCGAAGTTTTAAATTCTTTAAAAGGATAGGTTACTTTAAGTTTAGTGTCGATAATTTCCCCTTCTTCAACTATTACGCCATTAAGGCGTAGTGAAAAAACGTCAAGCGCAAAAACATCTTTAAAAAGCAGATAACTCCATAAGGGATGATGATAGAGCATACTTCGCTCCTCATTAATCACCTCTTTAATGACAAGACTAGTTTCCGAATAGTCTTTTTGATATTCATTATTAATTTCACTAATGGCTGTGAGGGCACCAAGATGGAGCACTTCTCCAACAACATCAGTTTTATTAAATAACTCTTTTGCCAACCCGCTTGAAATCCCTATTTCATTAAGTGAATAATCACTTGGCACCTTTGCAAAACGAAAACTACCAAGTCCGTTATATTGAATGGCTAAATTAATAATCCCTTCTGGAAGCGCGAAGTGGGGACGGCTTTTAAGTCGTTCGTTTTTATCAAGCGTGATAACGTCTGTGACTAGTTCAGGGGAAGGAGAGAGGAAAAAATTATAAAGATAACCGACCATCATCATTTCCGGAATAAAGGTTAAACCATTATTAAAAGTAAAAAAAGATGAAGCATTACTAAAGCTTAATACTTCATTAAAGTGCGGTGGAGCTTCAAAGATTAAAATCCGATTTTGTAATGCCCTTTTGTTGAATATATGACGGAAATAAGACCGATTTGCGAGTGTAACAAGATAGTTTTGGTTTTGTGATAATTCCCAAAGAATTTTTTCAGCATTAACGGAATAAAGATAATTAATCCGTTTTAGTGTCCACGGATACTCTTCTTCTTTGGTTAAGTTAAGCGAAGAAGGTAAGCCCATTTTCTCTTCAAAAAGAAGCGCTACATCACTTGGTTCGCCCATGATGACATAAGGTTCAAGTCCGAGCATGACACTTTTGAGCGTAAAACTTTGTTCATCAAAATAATCCCAGGAGTTATTGCCAATATCTAACTTTAAAACAACCTCGTTTTGTTTTAAATAGTTGCCTAATTCGTCGGGCGAGTTCCGAAAAGGAAGATAAAGCACATTTTGGATAACTTTAAAATCATCAAACGGTAAAACAAGTCCAATTTCGTCACTTGCTAAGCTCCTAATATAGGGAAAAGTCTCCTCCTTAATTTCATTAATAAAAAGTGGTTCGTTAAATAAGCCAATATGAAACGAAGGAAGTGGAAAATCATAGTTTAGAAAGGTCAAAGAAAGCTTGTTAACTGACGGGAAAAATGAAAACATATCATTTGTGTAGAGAGCGCCGACTTTAGGAGAACTAGGAAAAATAGCACCAATTTCTGTTCGACTAACACTTTTAACAACGCTTGGCGGCGGGATATTGTCCGCAGCAACAAAACGCGTCTCTTCGGCGAATGAACCTTGAAAAGCATTGGTCATTTTTGTATTAATTGCCGAGACGAGTAAGAGTGAAAGACCAAGACTAACAATCCCAATATTAATGCTTGTTCCGGTAAATAAATTTTGGCGTTTCTTCGCTTTTAAGAGCGCTTTTGCCGTAAAATCGCTATTATTTTCGTAATCGCCTTTGAATTGTTCGGTTTTAACGACATTTTCTTTTGGAGCATTTAATTCCTTTATTTTTACAATTTTTCCATACTCTAAACAAAGAATAACATCAGCGTATTGTTCAATTAATTTTTGATCGTGACTTACTAAAATAACAATACTCCGTGCGGCTTTTTCTTTAATTAATTCCATTGCAATGTGGGCGTTTTGGGGATCGAGCGCAGCGGTTGGTTCGTCGAAGAGATAAAGCGGCACTTCTTTGGCAAGACTACGGGCAAGCGCTGCTCGGGTTTTTTCTCCACCGGATAACTTCTTTACTTTTTGGTTTAAGCGATGTTCAACATTTAACTTTCGCGCGAGGAGCGCCACTTTTTCACTATTAAAACTTACTAACTCACTATTCGTGTTAATAGCGGTTAATAATATATTTTCTTCTAGCGTTAATTCTTCAAGGAAAACCGAATGTTGAAAGTAAATACTAAAGTGCGAAGCGCGAAGTCGGCAAATATCTTCCTCATTCATCTTCTTATAATTATTGTTAAAGATATTAACCGTTCCTTTATATTCTTTGGTTAGGCCCGCGATGATATTTAAAAGGGTTGTCTTCCCACATCCTGAAGGGCCAAGAAAAACATAGAGACCAGGACGGGAAAGCTGCAGCATCTTGATGTCAAGAATCCTCTCCCCACCTAAAACACAATCAATATTTTCTAGTTTAAGCATCTATTAATAAATACAACAATGGACGGCGCATATTCACAACAAAAATAATTGTGATCGTTAGGAATAGTAATAAATAGTTTCCGGTGACGATTAATGAAACAAGCTTATAGTTAAGACTAAAGGTCAAATTAAGGAGGAGTATTTGGTAGATTAACCCACTAATTAACGGTAAAATGCCGGGAATTAAAATAACTCCGCCTAAACCAAGGACAAAATTAAAAGTCGTTAAGGAAAGAAAAATAAAGTATATTTCACTTTTTTTAGCTCCTAATAATTTTAAGAGGGCCGCCTGGGGAAGAATTGAGATAAGCGAAGTATAAGCAACAACAAAGTAAATTACTAAACTAGCAATAACCACAAAAACAAGGAGCATGATAATTAAGATATTTAAATATTCATATAGTGCCTTGAAACTTTCAACTTTACTAACATGGTCGCCACTTATTTCTATTCCGTGATCCACTCCTTTAACATCTTCACTAATTTTAATAAACTTTTGGAGTTGATTATTATCTTTAAAGTGACACCTAAGCTTTTGACTAAGCAGTTCGTTACTTGCATTGATATTAAGGAGAAAATTGTTAAGCGTCAAGCCGGGACTAAGCATCAATGAGCCGAGTGTTTTGTCAACCACTCCTTGCGGCAAATAAAGCTTTGGTGTTTGAAAATAATTTGGTTCATTAAAAATAAAATCAACCTCAAGTGTTTCACTTAGATTAACCTCAATTACTTTTTCATTAATTGTAAAGGACGTGTTAATGTTTAGTTTTAAAACAATCTCGTCTTGATTAACACTTGTTTTTTCCGCTAAAACTTTTAAATACGCGCCGTTAATCCCGATTCCTTGCCGTGGTTCACTATAAGTAATAATCTGCGGAGTCGTAATTTTTTTATCATAAATTGTTACTTCGCTATTTTGCCAAAAGAATGAATAATCGGGCCGCACATTAAACTCTCCAGTATGAGTCATAAAGGTTTGGACATAACTTAAACTCGGTCGAGCATAGGACTTAACATTTATTAGGTCATTATTTGTTTCAACACTTTGATAAAGCGAAATATCAACACTTAAATGTTCAAAGTAACTTTGTTCAAAAACACTAATGATTGTTGCGCCTTCCGAATAGACAAGCACAAAGAGTACTAAAAACATATTTGTTAT
>CAYJDS010000002.1:0-36314 GCA_964369015.1 uncultured Staphylococcaceae bacterium
AAATTTGCTATAATAAATAGCAAGGAGAAGTCATGAGTGCGTTAAATAAAGATGTTCTAAGTAGCAGTGGTAGTCCCCACACGTTCGAAAATGTCAAAGACATCTATTTTATTTATATTACGAACGAAACTGATCGCGCGAATATTTTACGTGCTTATGAATTTGCGCTCCAAAACCATGAAGGTCAACTGCGAAAAAGTGGCGAACCTTATATTAATCATTTAATTGAAGTGGCTTACATTCTCGCCGAACTGCAAGCTGGTCCTTCCACAATTATTGCCGGTTTACTTCATGATGTCGTTGAAGATACTGATGTTGAAGTAAGTGACATTGAAAAGATGTTTGGTAAAGACGTCGCGATGATTGTTGATAGTGTTACCAAGATTCAACGCTTGAAGTTAAGTAAGAAGAAGGACGAAAGCTCCTTTCTTTATGAAGATCACCGTAAAATCTTTTTAGGAATGGCCAAAGACATTCGGGTTATTATTATTAAACTTGCTGATCGACTCCATAACTTACGAACGCTTGATTATCTCTCCCCCGCCCGTCAGTTAGCCATCGCTAACGAAACAATGGCGGTCTACGCCCCAATCGCGGGTCGACTCGGGATGGGAAAAGTCAAAGCAGAAATGGAAGATTTGAGTCTTAAATATATTGATCCGGCCACTTATCATCATTTAGTGACCCTTGTTGAACAAAAAAGTCCTAATTTAGAACGCGCGCTCGTTGAAGTTAGTAAGCGAATTGCCGACATTCTCTTTCGTAATAACATTAAGTTTGAAATGCAGTTTAGAGTTAAGTCACTTTATAGCATTTATAAAAAGATGAAAGAAAAAGATAACGACTTTGATAAGATTTATGACTTAATGGCCTTACGTATTATTACTGATAACGAACTTAATTGTTATGAGATTCTTGGGCTAATTCACGCGACCTATCGTCCGGTTTCGGGTCGTTTTAAAGACTATATCGCGGTTCCTAAAAGTAACATGTACCAAAGTCTCCATACAACGATTTTTAGTGGTGACGGCAATGCGATTGAAGTCCAAATCCGCACCCGCGAGATGGATAAGATTGCTGATGCTGGGGTTGCGGCGCACTGGGCATACAAAGAAGGAACAAATTATAACCCAGAAAAAGAACAACGGGAAATTGAAAATAAACTGCATTGGCTGCGTGATTTTGTTGGAATATCAAGCGAATCAAGTGACAATGCAAAAGAATACATGGATACAATCTCAAAAGAAATTTTTGAAGCTAGTGTCTATGTTTTTACCCCAAAAGGTAATGTTGTTGAATTACCAGTCGGCGCTACTCCGTTAGATTTTGCTTATAAGATTCACACTAAAGTCGGTGACTCTGCGATCGGAGCGCTCGTTAACGATAAACTGGTCGCGCTCAATACCCAATTAAAAACAGGCGACATATGCGAAATAAGGACGAGTAAAACCGCAAACGGGCCCAATGAGTCGTGGTTAAATATTGTGACCACTAATACGGCACGGAACCATATTCGCAAAGTTCTCTCTCGGAAAAACCAACTTTTAACGCGCGACGAAAACATTGAAAAAGGTCGCTCCTCATTAGTGGATGGTTTCAAAGAACGATTATTTAATGAAAGTGAAGTTGATGGATTTGTAAATAAACCGGCTGTTTTGAAACATTTTGGGGTTGATGATTATAATGAATTACTCTTACTTATTTACTTACGAAACGTAACCCCCGCAGCAGTTTTAGATTATTTAAAACTAGACCGGCGTGATCATCTTGGTAAACTCCTCAATAAAGGGCGAAAAGTAGAAGATGCGAAAAACCCGGTTATTGTCCCTGGCGCCGGGACGGTCGCCGTTACGCTTGGCAATTGCTGTACCCCTATTCCGGGCGACGAAATTGTTGGCTATATTACAAAAGGAAAGGGAATTACTGTTCACCGGGTTACTTGTCCAAATATTGTTAATGTTATGGACCGGACTGTGGAAGTTTTTTGGAACGAAAACAGTGTCACAAAAGTTTATCCGCTTGATTTAAGTGTTAAATGTAACGACCGGGATAATTTACTAGTCGACGTAATGAATTCACTTAGTCAAGCTAAAGTCGTAATCTCCAAAATTAAAGCTACGTATCACCCGGCAAACAAAACGAGTGTGATTGATGTAACGATTTTAATCGCCAACGTAAGTGAACTCGCGCGAGTCCAAAGTATTATCGGACAAGTTGATTCCGTCTACCGAATTGACCGTGTTTTCCATTAAATTCGCCTGTTAGTTATTTATTAGTAGTTTGTTAGTAATATTTTAGTTAAATTAGCGATTTGATAACATTGACTATTCATCCCTGTTTAGCGTATAATTTAAGTGTCTATGAAGTGGGTCCTTTTAAAGTGTAGTTATAGAGACTAGTTGGGTGGTGGAAAACTAGCGCATACTTCAAAAAGGTGACACCATGGAGATAAGTTTCTAAAACAATAAGAAACCGTTAACTGGCGTTAAAGTAAGAGTGCGTCTATTTTATAGACGAAGTAAGGTGGTACCGCGGAGTTTTCCGCCCTTAGGCTACCTTTTTTATTTACTGGAGGAAAATATGGCAACAATTAATAGTCCCAAAGGCACCCATGATTTGCTTGGTGATGAAGCCCGTGCTTACACTTATATTAGTGGTGTTTGTAGTGATGTGGCCGAACTTTATGGTTATGACCCACTTTCAACCCCGATTTTTGAAGCAAATGAACTTTTTGCACGTGGCGTTGGGGGCGCAACTGATATCGTTCGAAAAGAAATGTATGTATTTACTGATAAAGGCGAACGCTTAATGGCGCTTCGTCCGGAAGGCACTGCTGGGGTTATTCGGAGTGTTATCGATAAGAAACTCTATGCAACTAATCCCCTTCCGCTTCGTTATTACTATAATGGCCCAATGTTTCGCTATGAACGGCCCCAATTAGGTCGTTATCGTCAGTTTCACCAATTTGGGGTTGAAAACATTGGCGGCGACTCGATATATGATGATTTAGAAGTCATCCTTTTAGCGCTTCACTCCCTACAATCATTAGGTTTTGAAAAAGTAACAACTACGATTAATAGTTTAAGTAGTGGCGCAACCAGAGAACGTTATAAAGTTGCCTTAAAAGAGTTTTATAGGAGCCATCTTGATCATCTCTGCGCTGATTGTCATGTTCGTTATGAACAAAATCCACTCCGTCTTTTAGACTGCAAAGTACCAGAAGACGCCGCATTAGCCAAAAAAGCGCCGAAAATTGCTGAATTTTTAACTAATCAAGATAAGGAAGACTTAGATTTCATTATTAGTGAATTAGCAAATTACGGCTTTGAAGCCACAATTGATTATTCTTTAGTCCGTGGTTTAGATTACTATTCGGGAGTTATTTTTGAATTTTCTTACGTCCCAAGTTCGGCCAAAGATTATGGCGCGATTGGCGGTGGCGGCCGTTATGACAAGTTAATTAGTAGTTTAGGCGGACCAGCTTATGAAGGAGTGGGGTTTGCCTTTGGCCTTGAACGACTCTATCACATTTTAAAAGAAGAAGGACTCTTAGATCATATTACGATTAAAGATGATGTTTATGTTATTAGTAGCAGTAAAACGAAGTCTGAAGCCTTTAGATTACTCTCGGAACTTCGCACTGAAGGAGTGCGCGGCGTAATGAGCTTTAATGATAAGAGTTTTAAAGCCCACTTTAAACTTGCGGAAGCGCGGGGCGCAAAATACGCCTTAATTATTGGCGAAGACGAACTAGCAGCAAACACTGTTACCTTCCGTGACTTAGCAAATCAATCACAAATAAGTGTTCCTAGCGCCGAAATCGTTGCCCATACTGTCCACAGTCTTGGCTATCACGATCACCATGACCATGAACACTGTGATTGTGACCATGACCACGAGCACTGTGAATGTGACCATGACCATGAGCACGAAGGTTGCGCTTGTGGCCATCATCACCATGAAGAATAAGAGGTAAATTATGTATCGAAGTATTGAAAACGGCAAAATATCGGAAAAAAACGTCGGTCAAAGTGTCAAAATTATTGGCTGGGTTAGTAAGAAACGTGACTTAGGAGCACTTACTTTTATTGATTTACGTGATCGTAGTGGGATTGTTCAAGTCTTAATTAATGAAAATGTTACTCGGCCCGAAATTAGAAACGAATATGTTTTACAAATTGAAGGCATTGTGACCTTAAAAGCAGTTCCTAATCCAGTCTTAAAAACTGGCAAAATCGAAGTTGTGGCGACCCGGGTTACGTTAATTAATAAAGCAAAGAACCCGCCGCTGATTATTGCTGATGAAACAGATGCGCTTGATGACGTGCGGCTTAAATATCGTTATTTAGATTTAAGACGGAGTGTGCTCCAAGAAAAACTACGGATTCGCGCCAAAATTGCCAAAACGACCCGCGCTTTTCTTGATGAAGAAGGGTTTTTAGAAATTGAAACGCCAATTTTAACAAAGTCCACTCCTGGTGGGGCGCGTGACTATTTAGTGGCTTCCCGCTTAAATCCGGGAACCTTTTATGCCCTTGCCCAAAGTCCACAAATTTATAAGCAACTACTAATGATTGGCGGACTTGAAAAGTATTACCAAATTGCTCGTTGTTTTCGGGACGAAGATTTACGGGCTGACCGTCAACCTGACTTTACCCAAATTGATATTGAAACGAGCTTCTTTACTTATGACGAACTCTTAAGCTTAAACGAACGCCTTTTGGCTAAAATCTTTAAAGAAGTCGTCGGTTATGACTTAAAACTACCTTTACAAAGACTAAGTTACCAAGATGCACTCAAATATTACGGCTCTGATAAACCGGAAACACGCTTTGAGTTACGGTTAAACGAAGTAACAAACGTATTTAAAAACGAACCTTTCTTTGCTACTTTCACGGAAGTACAATCCGTAAAGATTAATGACCCCCATAATAAACTAAGTCGTAAAGTACTCGACGAATATAACGAACTAGCTAAACGCCATGGTATTGGCTATTTTGGGGTGTTAAAGTATGACGGAGTTAGTTTATCGGGCTCATTAGCGAAAAACATCGTGCATAGTGATGACGTTATTAACGGCTTAAAACTAGTTAAAGGCGACGTCCTTTTCCTCGCTTATGGCCATAGTAGTTATAAACTTTTAACCGCCTTAGGGGCATTACGACTTCAATTAGGGCGTTTATTTGCCTTAATTGATGATAAATCCTATGGCGTATTATGGGTTGACCGCTTTCCGCTTTTTAGTTATAACACCGAAACAAAGACTTACGCGAGTGAACATCACCCCTTTACGCAACCCTTACCCGAAGACTTAAGTAAATTAGAAACTAAACCAGAAGATGTCTCTAGTCTTGCCTTTGATATCGTGATTAACGGCTACGAAGCTGGGGGCGGGAGTATGCGGATTTACGACCAAGAATTACAAAACAAAATCTTTGAAATCTTAGGTTTAAGCGCTGCAGAAATTGATTCATTATTTGGTTTCTTTATTGAAGCATTAAAATACGGCACGCCGCCCCATGGTGGGATTGCTTTTGGTCTTGACCGCTTAACAATGGTCTTAAGTGGGACGAATGACATTCGCGATGTAATTGCGTTTCCGAAAAATTTAAAGGGCGCAAGCTTAATGAGTGAAGAACCATCGCGCGTTAGTGACTTTCAATTAGACGAATTATGTATTAAAATAGATACAGAAAGAAGTGAGGGGTAAATTATGTGCTTTTTTAAAAAGAATAATGTTGACGCTTTAAGCATTGCAGCGATAAGAGCGACCGTAATTGACGTGACGAACGCGGCGAATTCAGGCCATCCAGGAATGGCAATTGGGAGTGCTCCGCTCCTTTATAATTTATATAAAAATCATTTAAAGATTGATCCGAAAAATCCGCGCTGGATTGCTCGTGACCGTTTTGTTTTAAGTGCTGGTCACGCTAGTGCCCTCCTTTATACAACGCTTCATCTTGCTGGCTACGGCGTTGAACTCGATGACTTAAAAGCTTTTCGCCAACTTAATTCAATTACTCCTGGTCATCCCGAATTTGGGTTAACACCAGGCGTTGACGCAACAACTGGCCCGCTTGGCCAAGGACTTGCTAATGCGGTTGGGATGGCACTTAGTGAAGCCTCGCTTGTTGCCCGTTATCCAAAATACGCTCATTTATTAAGTCATTACACTTATGCCCTAGTGGGGGACGGCTGTTTACAAGAAGGGATTAGTCAAGAAGTAGTCTCATTTGCCGGCCATCAAAAATTAAATAAACTGATTGTTTTTTATGACGCAAATGACGTGACCCTTGACGGACCACTTAGTGATACTTTTAGTGAAAATGTTGCGCTGCGCTTTGAAGCTAGTGGCTGGCGCGTCTTTAAAGTTAGTAACGGCAATAATATCCATCAAATTGATAAAGCTATCCGTAAAGCGAAAAAAGGTGATAAACCAACGCTTGTTATTATGAAAACGATTATTGGCCAAGGTAGCCGTCAACAAGGAACCCATCGCGTCCATGGATCTCCACTTGGTGAATTAGACGGTTCGTTTGCCAAAGGCACCTACCATTACCCTTACGCTTCTTGGGAAATTCCACTTGAAGTATATGACGGAATGCGCCACAGTATTGCGAAAAACGGCCAACGAAGTTTCGATACTTGGAGCAAAGCTTACAGTGAACTTGAAAAAGATTTAAGTGCTGAGGCGGCGGATTTAAAATTATCTTTAAGTGACGATACCGCGGATGTTATTTCTAAAATTCACGTTAACTTTGACGATGATTCAAGCGAAGCAACGAGAAATACGAGTGGCAATCTTTTAGCCGCCTTTAATCGTCATCTCCCTCATTTAATGGGCGGAAGCGCTGACGTTGCAAGTAGTGTTATGACTAATATTGACGGCGAAACAAACTTTACCGCGAAAAATCGGAAGGGCCGCAATGTTAATTTCGGCATTCGTGAATTTGGAATGGCGGCGATTAGTAACGGGATGCTCCTCCACGGTGGCATTCGTCCTTACATTGGCTCGTTTTTAATCTTTAGTGATTATATGCGTAACGCTGTCCGGCTTGCGGCTTTAAGTCACTTACCAAACATTTACTTATTTAGTCATGATAGTGTCCAATTAGGCGAAGACGGACCAACGCACCAACCAATTGAACATTTAGCAATCTTCCGTGCAACCCCAAATGTTGATGTGTGGCGGCCAGGCGACGCACGCGAAACTTATGTCGCGTGGAAAGAAGCACTTTTAAGTAAAAATCGGCCGCATATTTTAGCGCTCTCGCGCCAAAAATTACCAATTTTAGTTGGTAGTAAAAATGAAAAACTTATTGCCCGCGGTGGTTATGTTGTCAGTTACGAAAATAAAAAGAATAAACTCGACTTTATTATTATTGCGACCGGGAGCGAAGTTAACCTCGCCGTTAAGGCGCAAAATCTCTTATTACTCCAAGGCTTTAACGTCCGCGTTGTTTCAATGCCTTCAATCGACGTCTTTAGACGGCAAGAGGCCAAATACATTAAAGAAGTCTTACCGCTTGAAAAGAAAAAGCGGATTGCGGTCGAAATTTTAACAAGCTTTGGGTGGCATGAATGGGCCGATCACACGATGTGCTTAGACCGCTTCGGTTATAGTGCGCCACAAAAAGATATTATTAAACATTTAAATTACACGCCCGAAACACTGGCCCGGATTATTGAAACGCTCCTTGACCCTAAAGCTAAGGCGAAAGGGGAAGTAATTTATTCTTCCACCAAGGGTGAAGATATTCCCCCAGCAATTCACAATTTAGATGAAGCTTTACCTGGTGAAGAATTAGGAAGTACCCCAAGCGAAGAAGAAGTACTGCCGCCAGTTGAAGAAGTAGAATAAATATTATTACTAGCTCCTGCTTACCGCGGGAGCTTTTTTAAAAGACAAAAGTTACGTAAAGCGCAATTTTATATTTGCATTTATTGAACAAATCGCCAAGTTTCGTTATAATAGTTGTGAGGAAAATTTATGGCAGATTATGTTTACATCCAAAACTACAACAAAAAAGGCGTGATGGGCATTTCTTATTTAGTTTTTGACCAAATTGCCCAAATAGCGACCAATGAAGTTGCCGGGGCAACCGTGCAAGAGAAAAAACGTTACTCCTTATTTAAACCTGTCAAATGTACGATTCGCAATGGCGAAGTTAGTGTCAAGATTATTGTCAAAATTTCTCCCGATTCTGATTCAACGGAAGTAAAAAAGGAAATTCAAACCAACGTTGAAACTTCACTCACCCAAATGACGGAGTTAATTCCGTTTAATATTAAGGTTGAGGTAGTTGGCGCTAGTTAAGCGATGAAAAACAAAACAGCGGTAAAAACCATACAAAGATCTTTAGGTGGACTTATCCGCTTTTTTTTATTAGTGCCTGCTCTTCTTAACTTAATCGGCAATTATATTGGTCTTACCCAACAATACACTTTTTATTCTTTTGGCTATAATAGCGTTAGTTTACTCTCACGCTTGATTGAAAATAATATCGTTGACCTCACTTGGCGGACAATAGCGCTTGTCTTAATAACTTTTTTAGCAAGTTTTATTATTTTTATCTTCCTGCGGCAAACAAGAAAAGGCAACGGATGGATTTTTGTTTTATTATTCCTCCTTTATAGTGCCGATGCTTTATTAGTTTATAGTAATAGTTATTTAGAAAATGGCCTTGCCCTTAGTATTACGACTTTTATTCATTATTTCGTTTTATTAGTGGTTGCGACGCTTGCCTTATTTTATGCTTACTTAAGTCCAATTAAAAGGGGTTACTATGATCACGCGTAATCAAAGTCATGAATTAGGCATTAAAGTCCTCTATGCCATGCTAATTAACATTAAAAACGAACAACTAATCGATTTTAATGCTTTAATGGTCGGTATCAGTGACCTCCCCGCTGAAGAAATCCCCGTTTCCTTAAAAACGACCTTATTTAATGCTTTGAAGCATTATGAAGAAATAGTTGCTGTTTTAAGTAACTATTTAAAAGAATGGAAATTTAACCGCCTCAATCTTGTCACCCAAGCAATTTTAATTTATAGTTATGCTTTATTTACCTATACGGGAGAAGTTAGTAAAGCGATTGTCATTAACGTTGCCGTCAAACTCGCCAAAGACTACTTACTCGCGGACGAGTACAAATTCATTAATGGCATTCTTGATGAGGCCTTAAGTAATGCATGAAATTTTAACGATTAGTAAACTAAACCGTTATGTTAAAAGTCTTCTCCAAAATGACGTCCTTTTAAGTAGTGTTGAAGTACGAGGCGAAATCATTAATTTAAAACGCTACGCGAGTGCAGTCTATTTTACCCTTAAAGAAGGTGACCAAGCGCGGATTAGTGCTGTTTCTTTTACTTTAAATAATTTTCCATCAACTCTTAAAGACGGCGACGAAGTAGTCTGTCGCGGCGGAGTTAGTTTATACGAAAAAAGTGGCACGTATCAGCTTATTTGTTATGACGTTAACTATTACGGGTTAGGGGCGAAACTTGTTGAACTCGCTAAACTTAAACAAAAACTTGAAAAAACTGGGATATTTAGTGCTGATCATAAGAAGAGTCTTCCTAAATTCCCAAAAACTATTGGTTTAATTACTCCAAAAGATAGCGCAGCGCAAAGCGACGTTATTACAAACATTACCCGCCGATATCCGCTGGTTAACTTAAAAATCGTTAATGCAACTTTTCAAGGTGATAATGCCCCGACTTCATTAATTAGTGCTTTTAAGAAACTTAATACGCATGAGATTGATGTTTTAATTATTGCCCGCGGCGGCGGAAGTAGTGACGACTTATGGGCATTTAATGATGAAGGACTCGTTTTAGCCCTTGCTGAACGGAAAATCCCCCTGATTAGCGCAATCGGGCACGAAATTGATACGACCCTCGTTGATTATATTGCCGACGTCCGCGCGAGTACACCAACCGCAGCGGCTGAACTTAGTGTTCCGAACAAACTTGACTTAACGCAAGACATCATTAACGCTAGTGAGCGGATCAAACAAACCTTAACTTTAAAGTACCGTCAACTCGAAGAAAAACTTAATTCGTTAATAACTCGGCCCGTTTTGACTAACTTCAGTGCAATTACGCTCAATATCAATGAAAAGATTGCTAATTTGAAACTGCGGCTTATTAAAGCAAGTCAAAATGAAGTAAATAATAGTATTACAACTGTTAATAACCAAAAACAACGTTTAAATGAAGTAGTTAGTAAAATGTACTCGACTTTAAACCAAAAAGCAACTTACTTAGGCGCAAAAGTCGATTCACTTAATCCGCGCGGTATTTTAGCGCGGGGCTACGCTTTTATTAGTCGCGAGGCGGAAATAATCACCAGTGCCGCGACACTAGTCGAGAACGACGAAGTAACGATTACATTTAATGACGGATCACAAAAAGCCATCATCAAGGGAGAAGAAGTATGAGTAAAGAAAAAACATTTGAAGAGAAATTAAGTCGCCTTAACGTTATTGTTAGTGAACTTGAAGGGGGCAAACTAAGCTTAGAAGCTAGTTTAAAACTCTTTGAAGAAGGCACCATCCTTAGTAGTGCCCTCGCTGAAGAGCTTAATAACGCTAAAATCAAAATTGAGGAATTACAAGGCAAATAAAGGCTTAATTACCCCTTTAGTTAAAAATTAGTAGTTTTCAAGTTGTTTTTTATATATGAATAATAGGTGGAAATTGCACACTTTCAATTGTATTTATAATTAGGAGCGTATAAACATCAAACTAAGCAACTCTTATTATGTAAACCAAAATTGTTTAGTATAATGTAATTATAAATATGAGTAAAATAATCTTACATATCGATTTAAATGCCTTCTTCGCAATGTGCGAGTTAATTAAAGACCCTAGTTTAAAAGGGAAACCTTTAATTGTCGGCGGCAGTGGCAGACGCGGAATTGTCAGCACCGCAAACTATGAAGCACGGAAATTTGGCATCCATTCGGCAATGCCGACCTACATGGCCTTGCGTAAAGTACCCGATTTAATTGTTAAAGAACCTGATTTTAAACTCTATCACCATTATTCAACCTTATTTTTTAATTATATTAAGGAAAATTTTTCACCGCTAGTCGAAGTTGCAAGTATTGACGAATGTTATGTTGACGCGACCGAAGCACTCGAAAAGGCCGAAAGACCAATTGAAAAGATTAAAGAATTGCAAATGACCCTTTTAAAAGAACTTGGACTATCATGTTCAATTGGCGTCGCACCGACAAAGTTTTTGGCAAAAATGGCCAGTAACTATCAAAAACCGCTTGGTTTAACGGTTATTAGACGCCGTGACGTGCCGACCATCCTCTGGCCACTTGCGATTGAAGAAATGTATGGGGTTGGGAAAAAAACTGCCCCACGCCTGCTTAGTTTAAAGATTAAAACCATTGGTGACTTAGCGAAAAGTGATGCACCTGAAGTGAAAGCACTGCTCGGTAAAAGCTACTTTACTCTCCGTGAATGGGCAAACGGGGGTGGGAGTGACGAAGTAATGGTGGAAGAAGAGGACGCGAAAAGTATTGGTCACTCGCAAACGTTTCTCTTTGATACGGACGATTATGACGAAATAAGTGCGCTGTTTAAGGAATTATCCGCTGGAGTTAGCAAAAGAGCGCTAAAAGAAGGAAAAAGCGGCTATACGATCCAAATTGTGATCCGTTACTTTACTTTTACAACTATTAACCGCAGTGTGACCTTAAATAAGCCCACTAATAATGAGTTGAAAATCTTTTATGAAGCAATGAAACTTTTTGATAAAAATTATAATGACGAACCAATTCGCCTCTTAGGCGTAACACTCCAAAACCTGATTGATGAAGGTAGTTTACGCGAACAACTAAGTCTCTTTGACGATTTTTCACTTAAAACTAAGTCCGAAGTTATCATTGACTTACTCAATGACGAATTTGAAAAGCCAACCTTTATTAAGGCGAGTGCCGTGAAAAAGGATTAGTTATGGATATAGATTTAGCATTAAACCACTACACTAATTACCTTTATATTGAAAAAGGACTCGCTAAAACGACCGTTACGGCTTATTTAGACGATATTCATCTCTATCACGAAACCTTTAAGATTACGGCCACAAATGAACTAAATTCGCTGCAAATCCATGATTTTGTCAGTTTAGAGAGTCAAAAAGGCTTAAGTGGGTCAACGATTGTCCGGCGCTTATCATCAATTTATAACTATTTACTCTTTTTAAAAGACGAAGGACTCTTTAATGATGAGTTAAAAAAGATTCCCCGTCCAAAAGTTAGTAAACCACTGCCAACATACTTAACGAATAATGAAGTCGATGCGCTTCTGGAAGCTCCTGACACAACGACTAAACGGGGAATTCGTGACCAAGCAATGCTTGAAGTAATGTATGCAAGTGGACTTCGCGTCTCGGAATTGCTTAATCTAAGCAAGGAGCAAGTTAATTTTAAGCGCGGAACGATTAGAATTAAGGGAAAAGGTAATAAAGAAAGATTAGTCCCACTCGGCGAATATGCTTTAAGTAAGCTTGTTACTTATATTAATGAGGTTCGACCAAGTGAGGGGAAGAAGGACGAGAAGATTCTTTTTCTAAATACGAGTGGGAAAGGACTAAGTCGGCAATACTTTTTTAAAATGATTAAAGAATACGCTTCTGAGGCCGGAATCCGTAAAAAAGTCTCACCGCACACGCTTCGCCACGCTTTTGCGACTCATTTACTGGAAAACGGCGCAGAATTACGAGCGGTTCAAATAATGCTTGGCCACGCTAATATTGCCACAACTCAAATATACTTAAATATTTCATCAAATCGGATCGTCAGTGCCTACGACCGTATTATGAATAATTCGAGTCGAAAATAGCCAAAAAAACATTTTTAATGTTTAAAGATTTTGCATTCATTGCTAATTTGTTATAATTAAATTACGCAAAGAGAGGATTTATATTTATGGAAATTAAAAAATTTAAACGCGTTTTTTTGGTTGTCATGGATAGTGTTGGGATTGGTTCGATGCCGGACGCTAAGCTTTTTGGTGATGAAGGGAGTCATACCTTACGCCACGCGGCTGAAAGTAAACCTGAAGGATTAGTGGTCCCAAACTTAGAAAAATATGGTTTAGGCAACTTAAGTGATATTCGCGGGGTAAAACCGGTTAAAAACCACCCAAATTCGTATGCTTTTAAGATTTTAGAAGCAAGTAACGGCAAAGATACGATGACCGGACATTGGGAAATGGTTGGCATTTACACCAAAAAACCATTCAAAACCTTTACTGACCACGGCTTTCCGCAAGAATTAATTGCTGAATTAAGTGCCAAGACTGGTTATAAGATTATTGGTAACAAAGCCGCGAGTGGAACGGAGATTTTAGTCGAACTTGGTGAAGAATCAATGCACGAGAATAGCTTGATTGTTTATACGTCCGCCGATAGTGTCTTACAAATCGCTGCTCACGAAGAAGTAACTGGCTTAGAAGAACTCTACCGCGCTTGTGAAGTAGCGCGCGAAATTTGTATGCGTCCGGAATACTTATTAGGCCGGATTATTGCTCGTCCTTTCCTCGGTAAAGATAAAGATTCCTTTAAAAGAACCTCAAATCGTCACGATTACGCCCTTTCCCCTAGTGAACCAACTGTTTTAAATATTCTTGATGATAACGGCTACACCGTCAGTGCAGTTGGCAAAATTAGCGATATTTTCAATAATTATGGCATTACGCGAACTGTTAAAACCGTCAGTAACGAAGACGGAATGGATAAAACGATTGCCCAAGCGGTCGCTAAAGAGTTTAATGGCTTAATTTTCACTAATCTCGTTGAGTTTGATAGTGAATACGGCCATCGCCGTGATCCACTAGGCTATGCGCTGGCAATTGAACGCTTTGATAAACGCTTAGGCGAGCTCGTAGCGGCGGTAAATGAAGATGACCTCGTCTTAGTCACCGCTGACCACGGCAACGACCCGACGTGGCATGGAACTGATCATACACGGGAAATGGTGCCGCTCATTGCTATCTCTAAATCATTTAAAAACGGTCGTGAACTCGAAAATAGAACAACTTTCGCCGATTTAGGCGCGACTGTCTTAAGTAATTTCAATCTTTTACCGACTCCAACCTTAATTGGTACGCCGATTAAAGAGTTACTAGAAGACTAAAAACATTTAAAAACTGCATAAACTGAAGAAAAGACGGTTTTAACCGTCTTTTTACATTATTTTTGCTAATTTTGTGACAAAAAAGCTGGAACACTTGTATTTATAGGTAGTTAGAAAAAGGAGAAAGTTTATGATGATACCTAACAATCGATTTCTGCGCATTAATGAGCCCGCAATAGAGGCGTGCGACTACCGGGTCAAAAAGCACTATAGCGCGCTGCTAGACTGGTTTAAACGCAATTTAGACTATGAATTATTCCTACTCGAGAACAAATTGAAGTATAAAATTGAACAAGGAGATGTCTACGAAGTAGATTTTGGCCGAAACCTTGGGAGTGAACTCAATGAACGTCATTACGCAGTCGTCTTACATCATAGTGATGAAGACGCACAAAACATTGTAGTTGTCCCGTTAACGACGAAACTCCACTATAGTTATGGCGAAGCAGTAGAATTAGGTTATTTACCAGGGGTTAAGACTAATGAAGTGAGTTACGCAAAAATAAGTCAAATTCGCACAGTTGATAAAGTACGCATTTATTTGCGGCCAATTATCAATAATAACTATGAAAAAGGGTTTAGTAATACCATTGGACCGGTCACTAAGTTAACGAGTGAACAATTCAAAGTAATTGTGTCAGGACTCAATAAATTAATCAATAATCGTCTTTAGTAAATAATTAGTAGTTTAATAGTAAATAATAAGTTGTGGATAATTAACCACCCTATTTTTAACATCTATTAAATAATAATTACGAAAAATAATAATAAAACATCATATAATCACGCTTTTTAATATATTGGTTTACATAATATTAATTATTGAAAGTTCATAAATTAGGTAAAATTAGCTGTTTTAATCAATAATTAGTCCTTCTTTCACTTCTTAACGATATATATTAAAAAGCACTTGTTCTTACAAGCGCTCTATTGTTATATGTATTAATTCGTCAATTATTTAAGATAATAGACAATTGCTTCGTATGTCAGTCGATTTTGATAATCAATGCCTTTAGCTTTAAAGTAATCGATATTAGCCTTTAAGACCGTTACAAAGCCTTGATCAACATTAGCAAGCATTGCGGCGATTAACTCACTACTATCAAAGTCTCTAGTTGGTTCAATCTTATCGGCAGCGTAGAGAATTTTATCGAGCTTCTTCATCTTTGCTCCCGCGGTAGTGTGGAACCGAATTGCCCGTAAGATATCTTTATTAGTAACGTTAAATTCTTTTTTACTAATATATTCACCAACAAAGGAATGATAACTCCACGCGGGCAAATCAAGATACTTTGCGTAATACTTTTCCATAATTGCCATTGTTTTAGCTTCTGGTACTTCTTTACCAATGTCATGATATAGGCCAGCAAGAAAGGCGGGCAAGGGATCAAGATTATTACTAAGGGCAATTAAGCGACTTAATTTTGCTACTTCAACACTATGAAGATAACGCTTATTACTCATCCGTTTTGCAATCTGACCACTAAAGTAGAGTTTATTGCGCACTAAGTATTCCAGAACGGGTGAGGGCACGTCAATGTTTTCCCCGTGTCGAATCGCGGTACTACTTACTTCGCGCTTGGGCCCAGTTATTACTAACATCTTGAAAGTATTAATATTATTAGTGGCTAAATTACTTCCTTTTCGTTTATAGACTAATATCGTGGCTAAAGCGGCTATTTCTTCCGGTTTTTGCCATTTATGGAATAAATTAGCTTGGTCAGCGCCAATGAGGAGAAAGAGTTCGTCTTCAGGATAGGTATACTTTAGTTTTAGAAGCGTTTCATAAGTATAGTTTGTTTTTCCTTCGTTTTCTTCTTCAATCCGACACAACTTAAATCCTTCTTCGGTTAAAGCCTCATTAATCATGTTTGCGCGGTCATTAAAGGGCGTATCGACCTTTTTCCAAACTGTTGACGGGGAGAGTAAAAATAAGACTAAATCAGCCTTAATTTGACTCTTAGCACTTCTTGCAATTTGTAAATGACCGTTATGAAGTGGATCAAAGCTTCCGGGAAAAACGATTATTTTCATAGTGGAAACTTTATTTTAATATCTTTCGGGTTTTTACGGTACAAAACAAAGGTCCGGCCTTTGACTTCAATTAAATCAGCGTTAACAAGCCGAGCGACCGCAAGGGCAAGTTCTTCAACTTCACTGGTTACGGTTGTTAAAACACTAATCTTAATGAGTTCACGAGCGCTTAAAGCATCATCAAAGAGCTTTTTATGCGCTTCGGCGACTTCATTTTTGCCAATTTGGAATAAAGATTTTTCTTTTTGCGCTAAACCTTTTAAATAGCGTTTGTCTTTTTTCGATATCATTTTTATATTTTACTTTCGTTATAACTTATGGCGACGCCACGTGGCGCGTAAATGCGAATCAACCGTTTCACGCCTTTAAAACTAACAAAGCCGAGTCCGTTCCAACTCACGTCATATTTTTTATCATCTTCCGTCGTGAATTCAAAGGCATCTAAATCAGTCATTGCCGTAACGAGGGTTGAAATTGGTTTAGTTTTACCGGTTTTAAGGAGCGAATTAAACACTTTATCAGCGTTTCGCATTGCACTGCGGTTTAGTTTGACGTCAGCAGCAAAGTAAAAGGTAAAGGAAGTACTGGCGCCTTTGACAAAGTCAAGCCGAGCCACCCCACCAATTAAAATTGATTGTTGGGCCATTAATTGATAAGTAACGGGTTTGATTGTCAAGCGCGGGACAATAATCTTAATGACTTCTTTTTCCGCCATTCCTAACAGCGAATTATTAATCGAAATTCCCGGCGTGTCGTAAATTGTCGCTTTTTCAGTAACGGGGATTTCTTGAACGGCCAGGGTCGTATTTGGATAAATACTTGTCGTAATATAACGACTAGTGTCATTTTTAAAGTTTTTTAAGAGTGTTTTAATTAAACTTGATTTCCCACTGCTGACGGCACCGATGAAATAGATGTCGCGTAATTCATCTAAATCATAAATTACGTCAATAATTTCATTAATGTTGTAGTTTTTGGTGCTACTTGCAACGATTACATCTTTAACCCCGAGTCCTTCGTCTTTAATTTTCCGCGCAACATAGGCGCGAATTTTCTCTTCATTAGTGCTTTTAGGTAGTAAGTCAAACTTATTAGCAATTAGGACAATGTCAAGACCGGCCAGCGCTTGATTAATTTCATGATTAAAACTTGATTCAAAGTTAAAAACATCGACGACGTAGAAAATTAAGCCGTTTTTGGCTTTAATATCCGCAATTAACTTCATGAAGTCAACACTAACAATCGGTTCTTTCAGTTTGTCAGCGCTATAATGGTGGGTTTTAAAACAACGTTGGCAAAGATATCCGTCGTTACTTTCTAAAAATTTTTCTGGAATGTAGCCAACTGCTTCTTCGTTTGTGGACTGGAGCAGTGCCCCACAACCATAACATCTTTTGACTCTTACTAAGTTATCGACCATTTTCGTTCCACTCCTTTAATAAGTTTTTCTTGACGAGCCGTCGTCTTAACCATGAATCAATCCCACGATTTAACTTTGTAATCCAAAGATCTTGCGTGACTAACTTCTCGGTCAATATTATTTTAACACCTAAACTATTTGCGCAAAAGACATCAGTGACAATTTGGTCACCAATCATCATTAATTGCTCAAACGCTACTCCTTCTTTTTTCAAAAATCTGCGGATTTTATAGGCTAAAGGTTTGCGGGCGCCACTAATAAACGGTAAACCTGCTGCTTCGGCGTATTTTTTAACACGTTTTCCAGTATTATTCGAAACAATATAAAGTTTTAGTCCAACGACTTGTAATTTTGCTAAATAAGCGATCGTTGCCTCACTTGGTAGAGCTTGATCATGACTTGCTAAGGTGTTATCTAAATCAATTAAAAGTGTTTTAACGCCAAGCGTAGCAAAAAAGAACGGCTCAATTGCATAGATACTAACAGCGTGATAAGTTGGAGTAAATTTCTTCATAATTAAACTTGATTATACCATGTTTTTGCTAACAAACCTACCGCTTGAAGCACCAATACGCCGTAATTAAGCCCACTCTGCGGTGTTTTTTATTACTAAACTAGCAAAATTTGTTACTATAAATGTGATATGGAAGAAACAAAAGGCTCCCTTCAAAACTTGCTGATTCTTGCCGCTTTGATGGTGGCCGGTTTTTTTCTGCCGCTCGGCGGCTTAATTGGAATGATTCTTTTCCTTATTAATAATCCAAATTCACAATCTCGGTTTACCAAAGACGAAAAAACGATGGCCATTTTAGGGACCATCGTACTTGGGATTTATTGGGGACTAACTATTATTTATTCACTCAAGTTTCCGACCGAGACCCCTGAGACTAGTAGTGAACTGCTTCGACTTCTACTCCTCATCTAAAAGATCAAAAATTGACATTTGTTCAAAGCCATCATCAACCGGGTCAACTTTAACGGTTTCCGCTTTAATAATTGGTGCGTAAGCTTTCGTTTTCGCGTCGATTTTAGCGATTTCCAAAGTATAGAGGCCGCTGATGAGTTCGCCTTCGGCTAGTTCGTTAACGTTGCGTTTAGCGTATTTATCAATTGGTGTTGGGGAAAGATCAGTTAAAAGCAGCGGTAAAATCGTGTTTTGATTCGTTAAAACATTAAGTTTAAGGACATCAACATTTTTCGGATAACTAAAGAGCGCTTTAATAACATGGGGATCGCTTTTAAAAACTTTCATCACGTGTTGGAGCCGTCCTAAGCGAGCGGTGACTGCAAAGTAACTATGATCAAGCAGCCGGACATGGCCTTCAGCGGTCACAATCCCGGTTCTTGTCTTCGTTTCCGGGTCAACACTAATGAGGCCAACGACGTGGTCACTCTTCGCTTTTGAAATTGCTTTAACCCCACTCGCTTTAAGGGAGATCACAGAAATTTCGTTTTCATTAAAGAAACTTGCTGCGCCGCCTTTAGTAACGACAAGGACGTCACTATTACCAGTCGTAAGGGTAACGTCAGCAAGTGTGTCGCCGGCAATTAAGCGAATCGCCGTTAATGGTCGCGAATAACGTTGGGCGACAAAATCACTAACAACACTACGTTTAATCATTCCGTTCGTCGTTACTAAGGTAAAGTAGAGATCTTCGCGGAAATCCTTGACACTAAAGGCTTTTAGTAATTTTTCTTCGGGGTTAAGTTGGACAATATAATTAACGTGTTTACCTTCGTCTTTCCACCGTCCTTCATTAATTTCGTAAATTGGAATATAGAGGAAATTACCAAAGTTCGTAAAGACAATTAAGAAATCTTTAGTGTTTACTTCAGCACTGGCAATTAGTAAGTCACTACTTTTAATCCCCGGCAGGGAATCTTCGCCACTACTTTTGTAGGATTTTAAGCTACTTCGTTTTATATAGCCGTCGCGAGTTAAGGCCAGCATCACGTCTTCGTCGGCAATCAAGTCACGCTTATTAATTTGAATAACTTCGCCTTTAGTTTCAATTTTGGTTCGTCGCTCATCGCCAAAGCGTTTACTAATATCGCGTAAGTCACGAATAATTAAGTTATTTAAACTCTTTTCGTTACTTAAAACGTCTTCTAACTCTTTAATAGTTGCAACAACACTAGTGCGTTCATTATTTAAAACGTTAATATCAGTATTACTCAATTTATAAAGTTGGAGCATAACAATTGCTTCGGCTTGTTCTTCACTAAAGTCATAAGCTTTAATAATGTTTTGTTTAGCGCTGGCTTTATCACTACTTTGGCGAATAATCGCAATAATCTCACTTAAAACACTAATTGCTTTAATAAGTCCGTCAATAATATGGAGTCTTTTTTGAAGTTTTACTAAGTCAAAAGTCGAACGACGACGAATAATTTCAACTTGATGTTCAATATAAATATTAATTAAATCTAAAATATTGAGGGTTTTGGGCCGATTATCGGCAATGGCAACCATATTAGCGTTATAACTCGTCCGTAACTGCGTTCGGTTAAGTAAGTATTCAAGAATAATATCAGCATTTGCTTCTTTTTTTAACTCAACGACAATTCGTAATCCTTGGCGGTCACTTTCGTCCCGCACCTCAAGAATGCCATCAACATTATGGTTTTGTTCAATTAAGCCAATTTCCCGTAAGAGCGTACTTTTATTGGCTTGATAAGGAATTTCACTAATAATAATACTTTGGCCGTTTTTGTCTTTTTCAATCGAAGTTTTCGCTTCTACTTCAATTCTCCCTCGTCCGGTTTCATAGATTGCCTCCAACCCTTCACCTTTAAAAATAATGCCACCGGTCGGAAAGTCAGGCCCTAAAATAAACTGCCGCACGTCACTAATAGTTGCCCGTTTATGATTAATTGTGTAAATTATTGCTTCAACAACTTCGTTTAAGTTATGGGGTGGGATTTCGGTTGCGACCCCGACCGCAATTCCTTGACTACCATTAATTAGTAAGTTTGGAAAGCGACTTGGCAAAACACTTGGTTCAAAACTTGAGTCGTCAAAAGTTAATGAGTGGTCAACCGTCTCTTTTTCAATGTCACGGACGAGCTCAGCACTTAGTTCATTTAAGCGCGATTCGGTATAACGATAAGCAGCAGGTGAATCTCCGTCAATACTGCCGTTATTGCCTTGAAAATCAATCAGTGGGTAGCGAAGATTCCACGTTTGCGAAAGGCGCGCTAAAGCTTCGTAAATACTACTGTCGCCGTGGGGGTGATATTTACCCATAACCGCCCCAACCGTATGAGCACATTTTTTCATTGGTTTAGTAACTACGTTCCCAGATTCGTACATTGAATAAATAATCCGCCGTTGGACTGGTTTTAGTCCGTCCCGCGCGTCTGGGATTGCCCGGTTTTGAATGACTTCTTTTGCGTAAGCGCCAAAGCGTTCACCCATCACTTCGTCCATTGGTAAAACAACAATATTTTCTTCTTTAACTTCAGTTTCAACAACTTTTACTTTTTTCTTGGCCATTTTATTTCACCTCTTCAATAAAGGAGTCATAGGCATTAAAGTCAACGTTCTCTTCAATCCACTTCCGGCGAACGGCGGCGTCTTTACCCATAAGTGTCCGAACGCGCATCTCAACGAGCAATGGATCATCAATATTAATTCGTAAAAGAGTCCGTGTTTGCGGGTTTAAAGTCGTTTCCCATAATTGTTCACTATTCATCTCGCCTAAGCCTTTATAACGGCTAATCTTATACCCCGGGCCAATCTTTTGTTTAGCTTCTTCAAGCGTCGCATCATCAAGCGCATAAGCATAGCGTTCTTCTTTATTAACATATTTACTAACTCGGTAAAGCGGTGGGACGGCAATATAAATCATCCCCGCTTTTAAGAGTGGTTTCATATAATGATAAAAGAAAGTTAAAAGAAGGGTTTGAATGTGCGCTCCGTCTGTATCGGCGTCCGTCATAATAATAATTTTGCCGTAACGAATATCATCTAAATCAAAGTTTTGACCAAAACCAGCGCCAATCGTTGAGATAAGGGTCGCGAATTCTTCGTTTTTAAGCATTTTGTCAATCGTATTAGTGTCAGTGTTAAGCGGCTTACCACGTAATGGTAAGACGGCTTGGTGAATGCGGTCTCGGCCCGATCTAGTCGTGCCACCCGCGGACTCACCTTCAACAATAATTAATTCGTTTTTTAAGTAATCTTTACTTTGAGGGGGGGTTAATTTACCGCTTAAAACAATTTCGTTTTTAACTTTTTTAGTTTTTCGTAAATTTTCTTTCGCTTTACGGGCCGCAGCGCGGGCGTTTTGGGCATCAAGACACTTCTTCACTAAGTTAACCGCAAATTCATGATTTTCATTTAAATAATATGATAACTTCGTATAAATAAAGTTATTCATCGCCGCGTTTGCTTCGTGAGTGACGAGTTTGCCCTTCGTTTGACTTTCAAATTGTAAAATAGATTCCGGAATCCGCACCAAAATAACTGCGGTTAGTCCTTCACGAATATCCGCGCCTTCAAGATTTTGATTTTTCCGAATTAAGCCTTTTTCGAGCGCAAAGTCGTTAATGGCCCGCGTTAATCCAGTTCTAAACCCTGTTTCGTGACTTCCGCCGTCATGGGTTCGTAAGTTATTCGCGTAAGAAAGGATTACTTCATTATAATCATCAACGATATATTGAAAGGCAACTTCTAGTTCAATTGGAATTGAAAGTTTACCGCCATTACTAAAAGTATCACTAAAGAAAATTGTAGAATGAAGCGGCGTTTTGTCACGATTAATAACTTCAATATATTCCATTAAGCCGTTTTCGTAATAATATTCTTCGCTTGACCCGGTCCGTTCGTCTTTTACAAGAAAAGCAACTTTATTAAGGAGAAAGGCATTTTCTTGTAAGTGACTAGAAATTGTATCCCATTTAAATTCTAAATTACCAAAGATTTTTGGGTCGGGTTTAAAACTAACCGTTGTTCCAGTTTTATTTGTCGTCCCAATTACTTCAAGTGGGGTCACTAGTTTACCGCCATCTTCATAGCGGAGGTGATGAACTTTTCCTTCACGGTAAACCGTCACATCAAGCCAACTTGATAAGGCATTGGTCACACTAGCGCCAACACCGTGGAGCCCCGCGCTCGTTTTATAGTTTGACGCCCCAAACTTACCGCCAGCGTGCAGTTCTTCAAAAACTAAGTTAATCGCGTGTTTGCCAGTTTGTTTATTAATCCCAGTTGGAATCCCCCGGCCTTCATCACTCACCGTAATCGCCCCGTTTTTAAGAATCGTGACATTAATTTTATTGCCAAAGCCGTTCATTGCTTCGTCGGTCGCATTATTAACGACTTCCCAAACAAGTTGGTGTAACCCAACAATATTGGTCGAACCAATATACATCCCGGGCCGTTTTCTAACCCCTTCAAGTCCTTCTAAAAGCTGGATATCATCCGCGCCATAATTACTCTTTAATTTACTTTTATCTTCCATTATTAAAACCCCTAGTCTTTATACTCTTTGTTATTATAACAAATATCACTTCATTACTTAAATTTTTTCAATTAATTTATACTTTAAAGAGGAGATTTAACTATGCCACCGTCACAAATTCCACTTATTTGCCAAATCTTACTCTATCTTGGGTTTTTTCTACTTGCTTACTTAATTGGCTCAATTAATAATTCGATGGTCATTGGCACTCTCTTTTTCCGTAAAGACGTTCGCAAATACGAATCAAAAAATGCCGGCGGAACGAACGCGACTCGGGTTTTAGGTAAAAAAGCAGGCTTTGCCGTCATTCTTCTTGATATTTTTAAAACCGTTTTTGTTTATTGGGGACTAACCTTACTATTTAAATTTACCCCGTTACCAACTTATATTAATTTTGACTTAACGGTTCATGGCGCGATGGTCTTCGTCGCCGTTGGCCACTGCTTCCCAATTTATTACAACTTTAGAGGTGGAAAAGCGGTTAGTGTTTGTGCCGGTTTTATTTTAGCAACGAACTGGGCGCTAGCCATTCTTTTATTTTCCTTCTTCGTCGCCATCTTACTTTGGAAGAAAATGGTCAGTCTTGCTTCTGTTACCACGGCGGTAGCAATTGTTCTTCTCTCCTTCCTCCTTTTTATTCCTGGTTTCCGCGCGCTTAGTTTCTATCCCCTCGCCAGTCAAAACCACTTCTACTATATTGGAGCGGCAATCTTGATGGCTTCACTCTTAATCTATATGCACCGCGAGAATATCAAACGGATTATTGCTGGTAAAGAACGAACGATTTCCTTTAAAAAATAATAGAATAAAACTTATTTACTAATTCCTAAATGCGCTTTGCGGCGCATTTTTATTAACTCTTTCTTGTTATGTAGCGTTAAGTTCTGTTATTAAGTAACAAAAAATCCTCCGTTTAAAGAGAGGATAAATTTTTTAAATATTTGTTTTATTATTAGTTAGATACTTCTTGAAGATCGACTTCCGCGACTACTTCTTTTGCTTCTTCAGCATTAACTCCACTGAGCGTTTTTTCTTGGGCGGTTTTCTTTTCTAACTCGCCATATTTAAAGGTTGTTTGGTAAAGGAGGAATAACAAGTAGCCACCGAGGGTAATAAAGCTTGTATAAAAGACGGTAATCACAAACCCCGATAAAATGATTGGAAATTGCCACTCGGTCAATTTAATGCGAAGCGCGCTAATAAAGGGGACTGTGGTTGAGGTTGCAAACGGATTAATGTAAAAACCATCAAAAACGCCAATTGGCGGATAAGCAGAGGCAATAAAATGAAAGAGAGTATTAACAATTTGAATAAAGATCACACTACCAACAAAAACATAAGTCGCGTTAATGAAATTATATATATTATTGCCGACTTTAGTTTCAACCCCAATGTAAATTGCCGCGACGACCATTATCCCGTGCCAAAGCATCGTATGAAGCGACATCGAAACCGTTAGGTCAAAAACGCCACCGCCAGTAAGCATTACAGATAAACCACCAATGAGGGTATAAAGCGCAACATAATGATAAAGGGTATTTTTAATTTTTCCTTGTTTTAAGAAGGGGATTATCGGGAATAAATAAATCGGGAGTGAACAAAATTGTAACGGGAAGCCGTTCCAAATATAGGGCCGAGTTGCGGAAAATAAGTTTAAGAAGACAATTTGCTTAAAAATTTCAATCCCCACTAAAGCGACGCCAAATTTTAATAATTTATAATCAGTCGCGTTCATCCTTCCGTTAAAAAAGGTCCGGTTCTTTTCACTTTCTTTCGCGCTGGCGCGTAAATTAAGAACAATCGCAAGCACAACAAAGCCAATCATCGCGATATGAAACGAACTAAAGGTTAAGTCCTTTGGTTGTTGCGAGGGGAGAAAATTTTCATCAAACTTCCAGTCTAAACCAAGGGAAAAGAGAAACGCCGTCGGTATTAAGACGTTAATCCACTCTAAAATCGTGTTAAGAACGCGGTAACGCGCTTGATTTTTTTTCATTAAATACGTCCGTAATAATAAAAAGGCGGTAAATGTTAAGCCAAAACTTACGGTAATTGCAATTCCTACTTCGTTTGTCATACGTCATAAAGTTTAATATATTTTCGCGGAAAAGTCATTAGTTTCACTGCTATTAACCTTAAATTATAGGGAGTGATTAACTTCAGTTAAAAACATTCCTCCGCTTGACTTAAAGAAATAAAAAAGGTTCAGTCCGATAAAGGTACTGAACCAAGCTATTTTGTTTTCCTTAGTAATTAAGAATTACGCATGTTGCGCATAATTTCCCGAACTTGTTTTTCGCTCGGTTTACGGCCCATTGACAAGAGCATTGTCCGAATTTGTTTTTCGGTAATTGGCGGATTTTTCTTTAATTGATCTTGAAAAACTTTCCGACTAATAAAGTAGCCCGCAAGCGCACCAATGAGGAGGGCGCCAATTGCAATCCCGATTACTCCACCGGTTCCCATTATGCTCTTCCGTCGTAACTACCGTCGGTTGTCCGAACGCTAATTACTTCTCCTTCTTCAATAAAGAGCGGGACGCGTAATTTCCAGCCGGTTTCAAGAATCGCGTCTTTAGTGGCGTTTTGGACAGTGTTGCCTTTCGCCCCTGGCGCACATTCCGTCACTTTAAGAGCAATTTTTGGTGGTAAGTTTACGCCAAAAATTTCTTCTTCGTAACTAATGATTTCGACTTCACTATTTTCCACGAGGAAGTTTAATTCCCACTTGAGTCCATCTTTTGCTAACTCAACTTGTTCATAACTATCAGTATTCATAAATACTAAAAAATCGCCATTATCATAGAGATATTGCATTTTTTGTTTACTAATGCTAATTTTTTCGATTTGATAACCACTGTTATATGATTGTTCAACAATGGCCCCGGAGCGCATATTCTTTACTTTAACTTTGGCCACCATCTTCCGCATCGCTGTTTTATTCAGTAAGATGTCAAGAACGTGATAGATTTCATTATCTTCAATAAAGTAATTACCCGGGCGTAGTTCGGTAACATTAACCATTTGACTACCTCCTTAAGTTCGTCTAACGTTTTTCGCGATGTAAGGTTTGTTTATTACAACGGGGACAAAATTTCATCTTTTCAATCCGGTCAGGATTGGTCTTTTTATTTTTTGTTGAGATGTAGTTATCTTCATGACATTCGGTACATCTGAATTGAATATTAACACGCATATTTATTCTCTCCTTTATTTGCTTGTATATAATAGCATATTTCTTTTTAAGTATAACTTAATTACGTATTTTTAAGGTTTTTTTCCTTCTAAGGTCACTTTTAAGGCCGGATTAAAGACGTTTTCGCGAATCATCGCGATTTCTTCTTTATAGGGCGCGTTATCACCAACATAAGGTGTTTCTAAGATTTTAGGAATGCCGCTCAGGCGGGGATGATAAATAAAAGCTTGGAGTGCACTAAAGCCAATTTCCCCAAACCCATAGTTTTCGTGACGGTCTTTGCCTGCTCCTCTAACATTTTTAGAATCATTAACGTGAATTACTTTTAAGTAATCAAGTCCGATTACTTGATCAAATTCATCTAATAAAGCGTCAACATTCTTCACGTCATACCCCGCGTCATGAATGTGGCAAGTATCTAAACAAACCCCAATTTGGTCTTTTTTAACTACTCCGTCAATGATTTGGCGGAGTTCTTCGAAGCTGCGCCCAATTTCAGTGCCTTTGCCCGCCATGGTTTCAAGGGCAATTGTAACACCGCTTTTATCTTCACTTAAGACGGTATTTAGTCCTTTAATAATTTGCCTAATGCCGACTTCCACTCCTGCCCCAACATGGGCGCCGGGATGAAGGACAACATATTTAATCCCAAAAGCCGCGACTCGATTTAATTCTTCTTTAAGAAAAGAAACCGCTAGCTCATAGGTTGATTCTTTAACAGTATTACCAAGATTAATAATGTAAGGGGCATGGGCGATTACTTTAGTAACATCGATCCCAACTTCTTTTAAAAGCTTTTGCCCTTCATTACTTTTCATAAGATTTACATCAACGCGGACGGTATTTTGCGGGGCACCCGTATAAATCATAAATGTATTCGCACCGTAACTTAAGGCTTCTTTAATTGCACCAACGTAATATTCCAGCGCTTTCATCCCAACATGACTACCAATAATCAGGTCCATTTTAGTCTCCTCTCCGGCTTGCTTTATGCTTTTCTTTAATAGCCTGCTTTATTTCTTGCCGTTTATGACGTCGTTTAACGCGACTTATTTCTTCTTTAACTTTCTTCTTATAACGCGGTTCAACTTTTTTCTTGCGGGTGACGGCGACCGCTTTCTTAATCTTTTCTTCAAGCGCTTTTTCACTTACTGTGGCTTCTTTAAGACTTTTCTTAGGTTTCGGGGCATTAACAAACTCGCCACTGCGATAGAGAAGGGTTGTAAACTTAACGCCTTCTTTTTCAAGTTTAGCGACGGTTTTTAAGTCGTCATGATCATAGAGCGTAAAAGCTTCCCCTTTAGCGTAATTTCTTCCTGTGCGGCCCGCACGATGGAAATAAAACTCTAAATCAAACGGAAAACTAACACTTAAGACGTGACTAACGTCGAGAATATCAATCCCGCGGGCGGCGATGTCACTTGCAACAATAACTGAAAACTCATTATTTTGAACGCGTCTAAACATCGCTTTGCGTTTCCGCACTTCGAGTTCACCCGTTAAAATTCCAACCTTTAAGCCAGTCGCACTTAAATAATCATATAAACTCATGACTTCTTTATTCGTCGAACAAAAGACTAAGATTAAGTAAGGATTATAAGCTTTAATAAAGTCAAGGGTCACTTTTTGGCGGTCTTGATGATGAACGTCAATTAAGTGATGCGTTACGTCGTAACTCGTCTTTTCATGCTTATCAAGACTTAAAATACTCTTTACGCCGGTCTTTTTACTAATTAAACTGACTAACTTTTGAGGAATAGTCGCCGAAAAGAGTTGTATTGTTAAGGGACTTACTTCTTCAATAATATTAACGATGTCATTATAAAACCCAGCGTCAAGTAACATATCTCCTTCGTCAAGGATTAACGTATGAACACTTTTTAAACTAGTGACGTCTTCACTTACTAAAAGATCTTTAAATCTGCCAGGAGTGGCAATAATTAATTGCGGTTTATTAACCAGGCGGTCTTTACTACGGCTTTTTTCAATCCCCCCCGCAAGGAGAAGAATATCAATTTGCCGATAGTCTTTATTAAGTTCAACACTGAAGTTATATAGTTGGCGCGCTAATTCACGCGTGGGAGCAAGAATTATTGCTTGGATCCCGTCAAACTTATTAAGCCGCGCTAAAAGGGGAATAAGGAAACTATGGGTTTTACCGCTGCCGGTCGCGCTTTTAACAATCAGTGACTCCCCGGAAAGCGCTAAAGGGATGACTTTTTCTTGAACTTCGGTCATTGTTAAATACCCATGTTTTGCAAGGGTCGCTACAAGCTGTGGTTCTAAATTATATTTTGCAAAATCCATCTCGTTTTTTTCCTCTTCTTCCTAACTTTCTACTACTAAACTACTAATTATTTACTTTTGACTAGAAATAACCACTTTTGGGGGCATTTCGTGCTTAATCTTTATAATTTCTAAATTTGGTTCAATTCCGTGTAAAACTTCACGCATTTTTTCTAAAAAGATGTTTTCTATTTCGTGCGGTAAATCTAGATAATTATAATGGGCATTTAAGACGTCACGCCGGACGTAATGCGGTGCGTCCCCACTTATATAAATATCATATCCTTCTTCAAGTGCACTACCCCAAGCGCGACTGCCGCCCCCGCCAATTAAGGCGACCGACTTCACTTCTTCTTTTCCGCCGTGAACTAGGAGGCCGTAGTGTGAGCCAAGCTTTGCGACGGCGTAGTTTGCAAAGTCATTAATATTCATTGGTGAATTTAAGAACCCGCCCCGGGCCATCGGGTTACCAAGCAGTGGTTTAACGTCTTTTAATTCTAAAGCCGCTGCTAGCGCGTCATTCATTCCGTTTTCCCCTTCATCAAAATTCGTATGCATTGAATAAACCATCACAGGTAACTTATCAAGTCGCAAGGCTAATTCTTTCTTGGCGAGGTCGCGTTTAAAGACTTTAGTGCGTGTGCCGTAAATAAAGGGGTGATGGGTCAAGATTAAGTCGGGCTTATGACTTAAGGCTTCTTCCACGACTAACGCGTCTAAATCAAGGAGTAAAACAATTCGGTTAATCTCTTTTATCTTTTGTCCTGCCATATAACCAACATGATCATGGTTTTTAAGGGCCAGACGCTTAGGATAAAGACGTCCTAGTTTATTTAATAATTTTCTTGTTTCCATTTATCTCTCCTCCAGTGCTTCTTTAATCGCTCTTTGTTCCGCGCTTAGTCTTTCACGTTTAAGACTCGTTAAGTTTGGTTTGCTTAAGATATTTTCGTTCAGACGATATATTCGTTCCCACTTCGCCTTAAATTCATTACTTTGCGCTTTTAGATTAATTGGTCCAAAAACAGCTTCGAAGCCAGTTAAGGTTTGTTTTCCCGGCCTACTAACCACTACTTCGTAATAGTGGCCACTGTCAACGACTAGCTTTTCATCCACAATCATAAAGTTAAGTTTGTTTAAAGTCAGGCGCACTTCTTTTTCACTTCCTTGTGGGGCAAGGACTAATTTTCTAATGTTTTTTAGTGACTGAGGATACTTTAAGAGGATTTCAGTGATAAGGCTTCCGCCCATCCCCGCAATAACGAGTGTATTAACGGTTTTTGGCAAGTTTTTGATGCCGTCTGCTAAATCTACTTCGATTACTTCTTTTGCCGCGCTTGTTGCTGCTTTTAAGCGCGTATACGGGCCGCGTTTGTTTTCACTAGCGTAAACATAAGTGTGACCTCGTTTAACAAGTAAGAGCGGTAATAAGCCGTGGTCACTACCAATATCAGCGACAACGTCTTCGTCACTAATAAACTCCGCGACAGCTAAAAGACGAGCTGGAATCATGCTTATTCGTTCCCGCGTAACCCTTTCGTGCGCGATGGATGGCGTAATTTCTTGATCGCTTTTGCTTCAATTTGGCGAATCCGTTCCCGGGTAACACCAAAAATCTTGCCAACTTCTTCAAGCGTCCGTGGTTTATCATCATCAAACCCATACCGCAGCCGTAAAACTTTTTCTTCGCGTGGAGTGAGGAATTCAAGCATATTTTCGCGTAATTGATCGTGTAAGATACTTTTGCGGACAAAGTCAGTCGGTGTTTCGTTATCTTTATCTTCAACAAAGTCGCCTAAATGGGAATCGTCTTCTTCCCCAATTGGTGACTCTAGACTTACTGGTTCCATGGCAATCGCTTGAATTTCGCGAATGCGCGAGGGTGAAAATTCGCGGAAGGCTTCACTTACTTCTTCAGCTGTCGGCACTCGTTTTAATTCGTTGGTTAAAAACTCAACTTTATCAACGACTTTTTTGACCTTATCAACGAGTTCTTCGTTAATGGGCGTTTCGTCTTTATGTTTATTAAGTTCAATGTATTCCGCGACTTGTTTGGGTGAAAAGGTAATAAGCGCGTCACTAATTTCTTCCGGAGTCGCGTCGCGACCAAACTCTTGGGTTAAGCGCCGTTGGGTGCGACTTATTTTATTAATTGTTTCGACCATATGGACTGGAATCCGAATCGTCCGCGCTTGGTCAGCGATTGAACGGGTGATGGACTGCTTAATCCACCACGTCGCGTAAGTAGAAAATTTATAACCTTTGGTGTAATCAAACTTATCAACCGCCTTCATTAAGCCAATATTACCTTCGGAAATTAAGTCAAGCAGGTGCATATTGTTGGTGGAAGAATACTTTTTAGCTTGATTAAAGACAAGCCGTAAGTTCCGGGTTACGAGTTCGTCACGGGCATCCATATCGCCGTCATGCTTGTAGCGTCGCGCTAAGTTAATTTCTTCGTCGGCCTTAAGAAGGTGGAAACGACCCATTTCTTTCATATAAATCTTCACTGAGTCGCTGGTTTTAACTTCGCCTAAGGAAATCGTTTTAACGCGTTGGTTTTCTTCGTAATTTTCTTCTTCGTGATCTTTAAAAGCGTCGCCAAAGCTAAAGTCTTCGTCCTCTTCGAGCCCCAGTCCTTCTGCGTCAAGATCATCGTCTAGCGGTTCGTCTTCGTCGTCACCGAGGACAAGTTTAGCAAAATCAGGATCAAAATCATCGTTTTCAATGTCACTAATGACGGTTACTTTGTTTTTCTTAAAGTAATTAATTAGTTTATCAAACTCGGCGTCACTAAGACTAAGATGCTTGACGGCTTCGATAATATCATCTTGATCAAGTTGATTGTTATTTTCTTGAGCGTCAGTTAAAAGTTGTTTCCTAATTTCATTAAGCGAAAACCCCTCTCCTTCTTCTTCATCTTCTTCCTCGGGTAATAATTCGCTCTCATCTAAATCGAGCATGTCGTCAGTTAGTTCTTTTTTACTCATAAACTATTGGTCTCCTTTACTATTTTCGTTTATATTTTTTCGCAAGTTGTTTCTTTTGGTCAATAAAGCTAATCTTTAATGCCGTATATTCTTCCTCGTTACTAGCGCCGAGCAGCGCTTTTTCTTCACTCCGCTCTAAGCTTTTAAGTTCCCGTTCGTACATGATTATCCGACTAGCGTCATCAAGCAAGTCGTAATTTAGTTCGGCTTTTTGTGCTTCTTCACTAATTCCGAGTAATGTTTCAGTGTATTCATTAACTGTCGCCTCGTCACTAAAACGCATTTCAACGTCATTAAGGAGTTCAGAATACGTCACTGGTGTGTCAGGACTAAACTCTTTAATGTAATTTGCTAAGTAGCGGTGGATATCGTTAGAGAACACTTTAACTGTTTCTTCGAAAAACGTTCGCGCTTCGGGAAAATGGAGCATTTGGTAAACTATTAAGCGTTCCGCCTGGGTAATACGGTTTAAAGTTTTCTTCATTGGCAAATGAGTTTTAACAACCTTCAACGCTTTTTCGTTTGCCATTTTTTTCTTTCGCATTTCTTCGTACATCTCATTTAAGACTAAGATATTAAACCCAGTTGCCTCACTCAGCTTATCAAGGAAAGCACTAACTTCAAGCCGACTCTTTAAATTAATAATGACTTCATTAATAACGTCGTAAGCGACTTTTTTCTTGCTTTCAATATCAGTGGCGGCTTCTTGTGCCAAATAAAAGTTAAAGATAAAGTCTTCGCGCGAGATAAACGTATTAATTTTTTCTTTTAAGACGTCTTTGCCGTATTTTTGCAGCATATCATCGGGATCAAGCTTTTCTTCATTTGGTTTAATAATTTGAAAGGCAATATTCGCGCTCATTAACTGCTTAATAATAGTGTTCGTCGCCATTTGTCCTGGTGTATCACTGTCTAACAATAAGCGGATTTCTTTATTAAGTTTTTTTAAAAGACTCATTTGTTCTTTCGTAAAGGCAGTACCCATTAAAGCAACACTACTGGGGATTCCTGCGCGGTTAAGGGCAATAACGTCCATAAAGCCTTCCACTAAGTAAACATAGGGGACAATCATTAAGTCTTTGGCGTAATGATAGTTATAAAGTAAGCTCGACTTATTAAAAAGGGGTGTTTCGGGTGAATTAATGTACTTAGCAACACTTTTATCGTTACTTAAAGTCCGGGCACTAAAGCCGACGACTTGGCCTTCACTATTAAGGAGGGCAAACATAACGCGTCCTTGATTACGGTCGTAAGGCGCCTCTAACTCGCCACTTAAGACCCCAATATCGGTTAAGGTTTTAACACTATGACCTTTACTTCGTAAAAATTCAATCGTCGCTTTGCCGTTACTCGGGGCGTAACCAATACGGAACCGCTTTTGTTCTGCTTCACTAATGCCGCGTTTTTCTAAATATGTTTTAGCACTAAGTCCTTCACTCGTTACTAAATTAAATTCGTAATAGGCGGTTAAGTCATTAATCGCTTTAATTAAAGGCATTAAGGTGTTATCAACCGCTCGTTCAGGAACAAACTTTGTAAACACTTCATCTTTATAATTAACTAGGGACGCAACTTTACGGCCCGCTTCAAAGTAATTAATCTTTTCGTAAAGTGAAACAAAGCGAATGGCGTTTCCGCCCGTATGACAAACAAAACAATTGAAGATTTGCTTTTCAGGCGAGATAACCATGCTCGGGGAATGGTCATCATGAAATGGGCAAAGGGCAAAGTAGTTTTGACCTTTTTTTTCAACACTTATATAGCGACTAATAATATCAACAATATTAACACTACTTAAGAGTCCATTAAATGCATTTGTCCGATTATCCAATTCTTTCTCCTAACTTTCTACCACTAAACTACTAATTATTTACTTTCTCAGTTAAATAAGCTTTTAAGTCACTAATTTTAACTCTGGTCTGCGCCATGGAGTCCCGTTCACGAACTGTCACTGCTTCGTCGTCTAACGTATCGAAATCAATCGTTAAACAAAACGGCGTCCCAATTGCGTCTTGACGACGGTAACGCTTGCCAATTGAAGCAGTTTCGTCATAAACACAACTAAAATGTTTAACAAGGTCTTGATGTAATTCCATTGCCTTATCACTAAGTTTCTTTTGTAGTGGTAAGATTGCAACTTGGTAAGGTGCGAGTTTTGGTAAAAGCCGCATGACAATCCGCGTATCGTTTTCGAGTTCTTCTTCAGTGTAACTATCCACTAACGTCATTAAGAGAAGCCGATCAAGCCCAACACTCGGTTCAACACAGTAAGGAACATAACGTTCATTTGTTTCAGGATCTAAGTATTCAAAGCTTTCACCACTAAACTTCATGTGTTGTTTTAAGTCGTAATCAGTGCGGTCCGCAATCCCCCAAATTTCACCCCAACCAAACGGGAATTTATATTCAATGTCAGTTGTGGCCAAACTATAAAAACTTAATTCTTCGGCTGAATGATCACGGAAACGTAAGTTTTCTTGATTAATTCCTAAGTCCTTGACGAAATTAATACAGTAATCTTTCCAATACGCAAACCATTCTAAGTCAGTTCCTGGTTTACAAAAGAACTCAAGTTCCATTTGGGTAAATTCACGGGTTCGAAAAATAAAGTTTCCGGGTGTAATTTCGTTTCTAAACGATTTACCAATGCCCGCAATTCCAAACGGCAGCTTTTTGCGCATGGTTCGTTGGACGTTTTTAAAGTTCACAAACATCCCTTGGGCGGTTTCTGGTCGTAAATATACTTCACTTTGACTGTCTTCAGTAACGCCAATATGCGTTTTAAACATCATATTGAACTTCCGGATATCAGTAAAGTCTTTCTTTCCGCAGACCGGACACTTAATATCATGTTCACGAATAAAAGTCATTAACTCTTCGTTACTCATTCCAGCAACACTTGCCTCTGGCATTTGACTTTCAATTAAGTTATCAGCGCGGTGCCGTGCTTTACAGCTTTTACAGTCAATCAGTGGATCGTTAAATGTGGTAACGTGACCGGTTGCTTGCCAAACTTTTGGATTCATTAAAATCGCCGAATCAATTCCAACATTGTGGACTGATTCAGTGACAAACTTCTTCCACCATAAATTACTAATATTATTTTTGACACTTGTCCCAAGTGGTCCGTAATCCCATGAATTACTAAGCCCACCATATATTTCACTACCTTGATAGACAAACCCACTGGTAATTAAGTGTGTAACGATTTTCTCAAATGGATATTTTCCCATAATTCCCTCCAATCATAGCGCTTAGTATACACTAATAGATTTTATAGTCAACCCACTATCAGTGTTGTTATTAAAATTTTTTTCTTATTTTTTCATGACTGGCATATTATATTGTCCTCTTTTCAAAATAAATGAGGAACAAAATCCTCTCCAATGAGCAATTTAGGTGGTTTCGATGTAAAAACCGCGCCTTTTCCTATTGAAATGAAATATCTGTAAAACAAATTCCCAAAAATATAGGCGTTTTATTCCCAAAAATATAAGTGAATTATTCCCAAAATCTAAGATTCGAAAGAACTACTTTATTCTATATAGCTATTCAGTACCTAGTGGCAAATAAAAAGGTGAATCCTCTTTTGTTAACATTTATATCAACGGACTTTTATAATATCATTAACAGTTATTACACTCTATCGTAATTTGTTACACTCATCGTAACAAAAAGCGAGATTTTGTTTAGTTTGTAAATATTTGTAAAACAGCTGAATATGAATCACCACAAACTTAATATCCACTATCGTAAATTTCATTTCCTATTTTAGAAGAGTAATTCACTACTAATTAGTTTAAGGCCATATGTATCTTCAATGTACGTTAGCATTATTTTTAAAGGCTTAGTTACTTCCTCGTCACTAAACTCATAACGGGTTAACTGTGTACTGTCAATCATGAAGCCGTAACGAATAATATCAATTTCTTTACCCCCCATATATATCGTGTGTGCGCCCGCGTGCGTTGAACAAACAAATCCGCCTAAAGTTAAGTCAAGACCAACAATGTTTGTTTTAGTCTTACATACAACACATTCTTCAGTCACAGGTTTTACTCCGAGGAGATTTAACAAGTTTGTTATATATAAATACACTAAAGAAAGATTTGCTTTAACGTCTGGTAATTTTAATAAGACTTCTTTTAGAAGCACAAACGTTTCTTTAACAGAATTATCATCAATTAAGAGCTTTTGACTTATTTCGCCAATTGCGTTTAAAGCAATTAGTTTATTCGCGTCTAAATACACTTTATGAATCGCGGAGAGTGATTTTATCCCCGATAGGAGAAAACCCGCTTTAGCGCTCGCTAATTCAACGTCAACGAGATTAAATAGCGTTAAGGAACCCGCTAGTTTTGAGTTAAGCCGTAAAGCACCGGGCGCCCGGAAAGTAATTTGTCCTTCCATACTTAAAGCATTAACAATATAATCTTTTTCGCGGTAGGGCGTAAGACGAATGATAATAACTTCCACTATTTTAGTATCCTAATAGTTTTTGTAATATTTTTGGGTTACTTCGCCAGGAAGGTTCAACTTTTACAGTAATTTCTAGTAAGACAGTTTTATTAAAGAATTTACTTAATTCATACTGCGCCTGTAGTCTAATCCGTTTAATCATTTTTGCGCCTTTTCCAATGATAATTCCTTTTTGGCCGTCTTTTTCCGTATAAATTGAAAGAAAGGCTTCAATCTTCTTTTCGCCTTCACTTACTTTATCAGTAACGACGGCGACACTAAAGGGAACTTCTTCTTCAGTTAAGACAAT
>CAYJDS010000003.1:0-34609 GCA_964369015.1 uncultured Staphylococcaceae bacterium
CTTCTAGCCCTCACCGAGGGCTATTTTGTTTTAGTTTAATTATTAAGCCACTTAGCCGGATTTTCAATTAACTAGTGCCGTAATTATCATTTTTGATGTTTATACAAATTAATTTTTGTAAAATAATAGCAGTTATTAGCAAAGAAATTCGCAGAATTTACACGAACGATGTATTTAGCTACGAAAATAGAAAGAAGGAAGCAATATGCGTCAAGCTGGTGTTCTCTTGGCCGTCTCAAGTTTGCCTGCAAAACATGGAATTGGTGACTTAGGGCCGAGTGCTCAAACTTTTATTCGAAAAGCAAGTAAAATTGGCTTTAAATTATGGCAGATTTTACCAATTAATCCACTGGGATATGGCAATTCTCCATATCAACCATTTGGCTCAAAACCATTTGATGAACTATACATTAGTTTAGAATTATTGGAAAAAGAAGGTCTTTTGTCATCCGTCCCTTCTCATTTTCCCCGTAGTAAAAAGGTTCATTATGAATCAGTGCGTAAATTTAAACTTAAATATTTAAAAATAGCGTTTAAAAATTATCAAAAACAACATAAACGTGGTTTTAAAACTTGGGTTAAAAACAATCAATGGGTCGAAAATTATGCCGTATTCATTACCTTTAAAAAAGCCAACAACCTTGTCCAATGGCATTATTGGCGCCCTGAACATCGCGATTGGATTATAAATCCAAAAGGCGTTGATTTAACCCCGTTTAAAGCGAATATTGAATTTGAAAAGTGGCTCCAATATATTGCTTATAAACAATGGAGTTCCCTCGTTAAATACACCCATAAACATAAGATGGAGATAGTGGGTGACATTCCAATTTACGTTGGCATTGATTCAATTGATGTTTGGGAAAATCGCAAAGCGTTTCTCTTAGATAAAGATGATTTCCCGACCTTTGTCGGTGGCGTACCTGGAGATTATTTTAATGCCGACGGTCAACTCTGGGGCAACCCCTTATACGATTGGGATTACTTAGAAAAAACCGACTTTGCCTTTTGGATTGATCGCCTTGCCTATGCCGCAAAACTTTATGATTATGTCCGGATTGATCACTTCCGCGCCTTTGATTCATATTGGAAGATTCCCGCTGGGAGTTTAAAGGCCACCACTGGCCACTGGGATTATCCTCCCGGCTATAAATTATTTGACGAAATCTTTAAACAAATCCCTGATATTAAAATTATTGCCGAAGATTTAGGTGATTTACGACCAGAAGTCTTAGAATTACGTGATCGTTATAATTTACCGGGAATGGAAATAACGCAGTTTACATTTAATCCGTTTGAAAAGCGGGGCACTGAGTGGAAAGAAAATCGTTTAGTTTATCCCGGAACTCATGACAATTCACCAATTCGGGGCTGGTTCCGCGGCCGTGACAAAAAATTCTTTGATGCTGCCGCAAAAGTCTTTGCCGCAGCTGGCACAAATGAATTTAGTGACTTCTTTGATAACTTTATGGCTTACAACATGGCCAGTGACGCGCAATATGCCATTTTTCAAATGCAAGATTTACTTCGTCTCGGTGAACCAAGCAAAATGAATTCACCAAGTACGATTGGTTCACCCAATTGGGAATGGAAAATGGTTGATTTTACAATTTTTGACGAAGAACGTTCATTTTTAAATTACTTGATTGTTAAATATAATCGGTATTAAAGGAGAAACTTTATGAAAAAAGTACTAATAACGCTCGGGCTTGGTTTTTTTCTTTTGTTTGACACTAATGCAGTGCTAAGTAATAGTGCAGCAAAGAGTGTTAACGAAAATGCACTCTCGGCGACAAGAGCAATTTTTACCCCCAAAAAAGCCCTTGAACGTTTTGACGAACCAACCCTTATCTTCCACTACTTCCGAAATGATGGAAAATATGATGATTTTGATTTTTGGCTATGGGATGGTGGCGATGGGGAAGGCTATAAGCCAACTGAGAACGACGATTTTGGCAAATACTTCACTGAACCACTTTCAACTTTTACAAGCCAAACTGGCGTCAGTTGGATCATTCGTAAAGGTGGGGATAGTTGGTCAGGGCAAACCATCGATATGCGCTTATCATATGCTGATTTTGATTTTGATGATACATTAAACGCCTATCATTTCTACTTTATTAATTCGCTGACCCGTGTTTATAAAACTGCGGAAGAAGCAAAAGCAAATCAAGTCTATCGTAGTTCATTTAAGGGCGCACAAAAAATTGAAGTAATTACCAATAATGAACCGAGTACTTTTAATTTTAGAGCCGATGGCGTCAGTGTCATTTCTGGTAATGCCGAAGCAGTTAATGAGGCCGAACAATTTAGATGGTCTTTTTCCAAAGAATTGCCCGCAAACTTTGCCGTAAGCTTTACTTCCGCTTATGTTATTGAAGTTGGGTTTAGCACTGGTCCTTCCGCAATATATACCCTTGGCTTTGAAGGATTATTCGATGACTCTTCTTTTGTTAGTGCAATGACGTATAACGGTAATGATTTAGGGGTCACTTACACTCCAGAAAAAACTGTCTTTAAAGCATGGGCCCCAACAATTAGTAAATTAGTCTTACGGATCTACGAAAACGGCACGCCAAAAAGTGTTAGCGAAACATTAGGAAGCGATACTTTCGATGCTTATAATTTTGTTGCTCAGCCCAAAGGTGTTTGGGAAGTAACGGTAAATAAAGACTTGCACGACAAATATTATACTTTTGTGGCCACCCATCCTGATGGGGATGTCGAACTTATCGATCCATACGCAAAAAGCGCTGGTGTTAATGGTATTCGTGGTCATATTGTCGATTTTAGTAAAACTAACCCTGTTGACTGGGATTTAGTCGATTATTCCGTCAAAAAGCCAACCGAAATCATTCCTTATGAAATTCATGTTGCCGATATTACGAGTGACGAGACGTGGAATGGTAGTGAAGCAAACCGGAAAAAATATTTAGGACTAAGTGAAGCCGGCACTACTTATACTAAAGATGGCGTCACAGTGAAAACTGGGTTTGATCATATTAAAGAATTGGGTGTGAATGCCTTACAAATTATTCCGTTTTATGACCAACAAAATAACGAAATTGAGCCAGGCTTTAACTGGGGCTATAATCCACAAAATTATAATGTTCTTGAAGGTTCTTACTCTAGTAATCCCTATGATGGTCTCGTCCGAATTCGCGAATTTAAACAAGTTGTTAAAGCTTATGCGGCTGAAGATATTCGGATTATCATGGACGTTGTTTATAATCACGTCGCCAATATTGGTAGTCACTCATTTAACAAACTAGTCCCAGGTTATTACTTCCGCTATAACAGTGAAGGCTCACCGGATAATTCAAGTGGGGTTGGCAACGTTACAGCGAGTGAACGAATTATGATGGAAAACTATATGCGTGATTCAACCGCTTTTTGGACTGACGAATACAAAATTGGTGGCTTCCGTTTTGACCTTATGGGTCTGCATACAACCGAGTCTATGAATACCGTTAGCGAAGCATTACGAGAAATTCGTAGTGACATTATCATTTATGGCGAACCATGGAATATGAATAATTCCGCGGTCAAAGACCCAATGGCTATTCAATCAAATCTTGATAAAATTCCTTATGTTGGTGCTTTCAATGACCAAATACGGAACGGTTTTGTTTCCAATGCAGAAACTCCGCCTCCAGGTTGGATTCAATTAGAACCAGCCGCAATGGCTAATTCAACACAGATGAAACGGCAAATAATTGATGGGCTTCGCGGTCATATTACTGATAGTAAAAGTACTCCGGCACAAACCGTAAACTACGCAGCGGCCCACGATAACTATACCCTTTATGACAAATTAACACTCGCCGGAACGCGAAGTAAAACTCACTTTAGCACGGAGACAATTGGCAAACAATCACTCCAAACTGATTCAATGGTCCTTTTAAGTCAAGGCATATCCTTTATCCATGGTGGTAGTGATATTTTACGTAGTAAGCCTACCGGCGAAGGTGTTTTAAAGTTTGATTACAACTCTTATAAGAGTTCTTATGAGATTAACAGCTTCAAATGGGATGAAAAAGTCGATAATTTAGCAATCTTTAACGATTATCAAACCTTAATTAATCTTAAAAAGAACACACCGGCTCTTCATTACACAACTAGCGAGGAAGTGGCCACAAACGTCAGTGCAACCCTTGGTTCAGAAATCAAGAATAGCACGCTTGAAGATAACTTCATCCAACTTATTGCTCAGGATGCCGAATATACTTACGTCGCATTATTCTACGGAATGGGTTTACGGATTAATCTTGACGGTTTAGACGGCTACACAGTTCTGCTTGATACAAGTAAAAATCTTGAGCCAAATACTGTTATTAATAATACCGTTACTATGCAAAATAATACCACGCTTGTCCTGCAGATTAAAACAAGTGCGTACAATCCGGGCTTTACAACTAACTTATCACCCAAGAAAACGAATTTAACTTGGGTTTATGTAACCATCCCCTCACTACTTGTACTTGGGGGAGGCATTGGGGGCCTGCTATTCTTCTTTGTTAAAAAACGGAAAAAGATTGGAGTTTAATTATGCGAAAAGTAAATAAATTATTGATGATTGCCCTCTTCCCGCTCGGCCTTCTATCTGGTTGTAGTAATGAGAGTAGTCACACAGTTGAATTTTATGCTAATAATATTGGCGAATTTTATCAGGCGGTTATTGTTAATCATAACGAGAAAGTAAGTCGACCGGCAACTCCAATAGCACCTACCAACTTCACCTTTGATGATTGGTGGGTTGATCAAAATTACTCCGCAAAATTTAATTTTAATAGAGTTATTAAAAAGGACACTGCTGTTTTTGGTAAATGGGTTGAAAATCGTCCTTTTGTGGCCGATGACCGTATTTTTCATATCGTTGGTGAAACGACCAATCCTGCTTTAAGCTATATTAACTGGAATACAGTTGGGGAGGAAGGGATTGATTACGATGTGCGCTCTTACTTAACAAAAGACGAGTTTTCAAATTTATATTCAATTGAATTATCACTTGACGCCTTATCAAAATTTAAAATAAAAGTTCCCGGCGTTGCTTGGGGTGCTGATACCGAATTTAATTACAATAATATTGATGTTGCTGATCGTAATGAAGACATTGCAGAAGCGGACTACGGCAATATTCAAATCCTTAAAGATGGGCTTTATAAAATTGAAATAGAAACGACCTATATGTGGGCAAAAGTAACCCGTCTTGGTGAGATGGAACTTTACACTTTCTAATCATTAGTTATTGCTAGTTTAAACCTAATTTTAGTCAGTTTTTTGTTAAAACTAAGTCAATTAAACCGCTTTGAACCTCAAATTCAAGCGGTTTTTTATTAATCTAAAAGCGCGATTAACTGATTAAACGCCGCGATAAGTGACAAAACCCAAAAAATCTTTTGCACTTGTTATTCTTTATTGTTTAACTTTTTAATTTAATGTATAATACTTTTATATATAAAAGGGGTTACAAATAATCCCATAAGTGAGGTGGAAAGATGAAGAAGACATATGCTTTATTAGCTTTGGCTGCTTTTAGCGTAGGCGCGCTAGCGGGCTGTGCAAAGAAACCAGCATTAACGATTTGGGTTGGTTCCGAATCGAAAGAATTTTACGCAGAGGTAATGGCTGATTACATTGCCGACTATAAAGTAAAAACCGGGGAAGACTTCCCACATAAGATTGAAGTTCAAGGCGTTGACTCATCAGCGGCGGCCGCTAACTTCCTTCAAGACACAGACGCAGGCGCGGATATTTTCACTATCCCGCACGACAATTTAGGTAAATTAACAAGTGGGGCCAGCGTCATTGCTCCTTTTACCGATCAAACCTTAATTGATGGCATTTATGAAAATTCTTCCGAAATGTTTCATGATGTCATTAAAGCAACCGTTGGTGGTACCGAATACACATTTGCCGCCCCAGTTATTGCTCAATCACTCGTTCTTTTCTACAATAAAAATTATGTAACCCCAGAACAAGCAGAATCATGGGAAGGGTTAATGGAAGCAGCGCAAGCCGTCTCCACAACTAAAGGAAAAACAATCAGTGCCTTAATGCCAACTGGTGAAGATGGTTATAATAACTCATTCTTACTTCTTGGTGTTAACGAACAAACTAAAGAATCATCACTACGTTTATATGAAAATGGTGATATTAATGATCAATATGCCCATGGCGATGATTCAGTTGCGCGCTTTAAATGGGGCCAACGCTTCTTTAACAATCAATACGGCGCAGTTCGGCCAAGTTCTTCTGGCTGGCAAGTTGCCCTTAAAGATGAACTTACCTTATCCACAATTAGTGGTGCGTGGAGTAGCAACGCTGCTAAACAAGCCCTCGGTAGTGGTTATGGTATTGCAAAATTACCAAAATTCACAATTACTGCTGCTGACGCAGTTGGTGATGTTGCCGCCGGAACGGTCATGCGTTCTGGAACATTTGTTGATGCAAAAATGCTAGTTATGAAAAAGAACAGTAAGTTTGCCGAACATCTTCAACCAATCGTCAAGCACTTATTCTCCAAAGAAATCCAAGAGGCTTCATTTGAAGAAGTTGACAACTTACCAACATACAAAAATGCTAGCACTGAATTTGCTGCTATGGCAACAAATGACCTTGCTGTTCGCCAAGTTGAAATGTACGACTATGGTCGTCCGCAACCTTTTGGTGTCCACGCTAACTTTAATTTCTATTATTATTCCAAAGGGGCTCCAGATCGCGTTATGCAAATTTTATTAAACCTTGATAATGCCTATGGCACTACCCAAAAAATAGTCGATGAATTATTAATCATTGAAAATATTTGGAAAACAGGTGAAGCCACGGGTGGAGCAGCCTAACAATGAATTGGCTCAAAAAAGTTTGGCAAGCTATTAAAGACTTCTTTGTAAGGTTATACAAAGGATTTATTAGTGGACTGAAAAAACTTTGGCAAGCAATTAAAGGATTCTTCATTAACGTTTATGAACGTTTTGCCAAAGGATCAGTTTTTACAAAGATTTCGCATGGGATTATGGGATTTGGTAACTTTACGCGGAAACAATATACTAAAGGGTTTATGTTTCTGGGAATTGAAGTTCTTTTCATTCTCTACATGGTGCTTTCGCCCAAACTAAACGGAACTCCGTTTGGAGCAAAATCACTCGCCAATTTAATGACACTTGGAACAAATGCCGGTGACATCTTCACAGCGGCCGATAATTCGCTTTTAATGCTTTTATTCGGTGTCGTGACGCTTGTTATTATCGCCCTCTTCTTAGTTGTTTTTAACGCGAATATTAAAAGCTCCTATCAATTAGACAAAATTATTCACGACGGCAAAAAAATTCCGACTTTCAAAGATGATCTTAAAAAGTTACTCGATGAAAGATTCCATGTTTTGCTCTTGACGCCCTCACTCCTCGCGGCGGCCGTCTTTACGCTTTTACCAACAATCTTTATGATTTTGATTGCCTTTACAAATTACGATATTAATCACCAACCACCCGGTAATCTCTTTACTTGGGTTGGCTTTGAGAACTTTATCCAAATTTTCCGCGGAACTGGAGAGATAAGTAAACGTTTTCTACCCGTTCTTTCGTGGACACTCATATGGGCGGTTTTAGCGACGTTTTCTAACTACTTCTGCGGCATTTTCCTTGCGCTTTTAATTAATGTTAAATCAGTGAAAGCAAAAGTCGTCTGGCGGACAATCTTTGTCTTGACGATTGCAATGCCTCAATTTATCTCGCTTTTAGCAATGCGCAACATTTTGTCCTTAAATGGACCAATCAATAATATGCTTGTTAATATGGGTATTTTAGAAAAGCCAATGGAGTTTTTAAATGGTAACCCGCTTGATCCTAACGTTGCGCGCGCGACAGTACTTTTAATTAACTTATGGGTTGGTGTTCCTTACACAATGCTCATGACGAGTGGAATCTTATTAAATATTCCAACTGATCTTTATGAAGCGGCGCGAGTGGATGGCGCAAGTAAGGCCCGGATTCTCTTTAAGATTACCTTACCTTATGTTATGTTCGTAACGGGACCCTATCTTATTTCTTCCTTTATTGGCAACATTACGAGTTTTAACATTATCTTCTTCCTTACTGGCGGTGGTCCAGGCGTTCCTGGCTATATTGCCGGTGAAACCGACTTACTAGTTACGTGGTTATTCAAACTAACCGTTGATAATAGTGACTATAACCTCGGCTCTGTGATTGGGATTTTAACCTTTATCATCACCGCAATTGGAACACTGATATCTTATCGGCGGAGCAAATCATATAAAGAAGAGGAGGCATTCCAATTATGAAAAATACTGGAGCCAGTATCAAACGCCAACGAATTGTCGGCGCAATCTTCTCTTATGCCCTCTTGCTCATTCTCGCAGTCGTTTGGCTTTACCCAATCGTCTGGATTATCCTTAACGCGTTTCGGACCGAAAAAAACGATTTAGGGGTTCTCATTGGAACAGTTGTTTCAAATTATTGGCCCAAGAGCTTCGGACTTGATAACTTTATCTATTTATTTAAAGAAACATTATTTCCGAAGTGGTTTTTGAATACCTTAATCGTCGCTTTCTTTACGTTTATTATTTCAACGATTCTTTCATTATCAATGGCCTATGTCATGAGTAAACTCCGGTTCAAGTCACGGAAACTAATCTTAAATTTAAATATGATTATGGGACTTTTTCCAGGTTTTATGTCAATTATTGCCATTTACTACATTTTAAAAGCAATGGGTTTAACGCAAAACCTCTTTGCCTTGATTCTTGTCTACTCCGCTGGGGCGGGAATGGGCTTTTATGTCGGGAAGGGTTACTTTGACCTTATTCCTAATGCCCTCATCGAATCAGCGCGGATTGAAGGTTGTAACAACTTCCAAATTTTGACGAAGATTATTTTGCCAATGTCCAAACCAATTATTATTTATACCGCACTCATGTCCTTTATGTCGCCGTGGATGGACTTCATCTTCGCCCGCGTCATCTTAGGACCAACGAACGTTGAACTTCATACCGTCGCGGTTGGACTTTATAATCTCATGTTTGGTGGAGGGTCACAAAACGACCCGTCATTCTTTACAATCTTCGCTGCCGGTAGTGTTATTATTTCAGTACCAATTGTCATTCTCTTCTTATCATTACAAAAATACTACGTTCAAGGTGTGACAGCCGGCGCTGTTAAAGGCTAATATGAAAAAACGGCACTTCTTTGAGACTTTAAGTGTCGTTTTTCTTTTTGTTTTAACGAGCTGTGGTAGCAAAGAGTATCGGCTTAATATTAAGGAAAACTTAACACCAAATATGCAAAATGATAATTTTTTAAATTTTTACCACGTTTTTGTCGGTTCTTTTAGTGATAGTAATGGTGACGGGGTTGGCGATCTTCAAGGTGTGATTAATCGTCTTGACTATTTAAATGATGGCGATCATTCTTCAGGCTTAAGCCTAGGCGTTAACGGCCTTTATCTCTCGCCAATTCACCCTTCACCGACCTACCATAAGTATGACGTCACAAATTATAAAGAAATTGATCGTACTTTTGGTAATCTTGATACCTTTGATAAATTAATTGTCGCGGCAAGTGAACGCGGAATTAAAGTCATTATTGATCTTGTCGTTAATCATACTTCCGAATATCATCCGTGGTTTCGTGCCGCAAAAGATGCGATTTTAGCTAACGATTTAACTAATCCTTACATTGATTATTATACAATCGTCGATAAAGATTCGCGCCGCGCGGGCCACATGTATTATCCCATCAATGACCAATACTATTATGAAGGTAATTTTTCTTCTTCGATGCCAGAAATTAATCCCGACTCACAAGCGGTCAAGGATGAGTGGGCCAGTATTATTGCCTTTTGGCTCGAACGTGGGGTCGCGGGCTTTCGCCTTGACGCCGTAAAATATATTGATTTAACCAATCGAACCGCAAGTCTTGCCTTTTGGCACTGGTTTAGTGAAACCGCAAAGGCAATTAAGGAAGACGTTTACATTGTTGGCGAAGTTTGGTCTTCACAAAGTGAAATTGCCCCTTATTACGAATATTTTTCAAACTTTGATTTCTCAATGGCTAACGGAGACGGCATGGTTGCAAATGTCTTTCAAGGTTATCATACAATTGATCAGTATTTTAACTATTTAGTCAGTAATCGGCGGCAAATGACGGCTATAAACGCTGATGCCATTATGGCTCCATTCCTCGCAAATCATGATATGGACCGAGCGGCTGGTTACTTAAATGTTGGCGAATATAAAATGCATATGGCCGCAAGTTTATACCAATTTAGTTATGGTAGTAGCTTTATCTATTACGGTGAAGAAATTGGAATGAAAGGCAGTCGTGGGGCCGCTAAGGGGGATGAAAATCGCCGCCTGGCAATGCGGTGGGGTGATAAAGACACAATTAAAGATCCCAATGGCACAACTTATAATTCCGCCCTGCAAACAAAGAGCACCGTTAAAAGCGAAAAGAAAGACCAAAACAGTCTTTATAACCATTATAAAAAAATTATTGCTATTAAAAATGCTTATCCCGCGATTGCGCGTGGTACTTATAGTCCGGTTTCTTTTGCTAATGATCTTGTTGGAGGAATGATTTACCGTTACGATAACGCCGAAGATATTATGATTATTCATAACATTGGCGAAGAGCCCTTCACCTATTCTTTAAGTGCAAATAATGTTTTTAATGAATTTACAACCATTGTCACAACTCTAGGCAAAGGCAGCGCTAAAATTGACGCCAATACCTTGATGATTGAGGGATTAACAACACTTGTTTTAAAGGCTTAATTAAGATGTTATTTTTTACAACTTTTTTAGCGGCCTTTTTTGTGATGTTCACACCCTCTTCTCTCATTGAGTAATTTAAGATAAAAGACGAAACTTAAGTTCTAATAAAAAATAGTGATATTTCAGCTTTTGAAAATTATAATTCGAAAAAAATCATGCCGAAGTAAAAAAATAGTAAAAAATTCACTAAAAAAGCGGATTTATATCATTAATTGTTTGACATAATTGTTGAATAGACTAAAATGTATTTATGAAAAAAGATCAAAAAGGAGAAAAATAAATGAAAAAATCTTTTATCGGACTATTTTTAGCTTCCCTTTTACTAGTGGGTTGCGGTGGCAAAACCGTCTTAGTAGACGAAGCAAGTGACTATTATGTTACCGGATCCTTTGCTGGATGGGGCGACGCGACTAAACCTGCAAACGAAGGTAAATACCTTTTAACCGCCGTTGCGGTTAATGATGCACGGGTTAAACCACTTAAGAAATTAGTTAAGAAAGCAACTCTGCTTTATGTTTATGAAAATCTTGAATTAAAAGCTGACCAAGAATGGACTAATGAAGCCAGAATTAATGAAGGTGACGCAGAAACCGTCGTCGTTAATGGTGGTACAAGCATTAAAGTTCTTCAAACTGGAAAAGGCGAAGAAGCACCAGTCTTTTGGGCACAAAACAAAGAATCTGGTCCAGTTCAAAATTTAACACCAGAAACATTATACCTTGCTCCTTACCAAGAAGGTGAAAAATGGGACAAGAGCGGTGACTGGGCATCCAATCCGTTTGCTTTAGAAGCCGGCAATTATACTGTTGTCTGGGCTAAACTTCCAGGTGCTGAAGTCGCGACATGGGCGATGGGTCTTATCAAATTAGCCGCCTAATTTAATAATCATTTTAAATTAATAAACTAGAGAGCCGTGAAAACGGCTCTTTTCATTTGACAACAAAAAAAACGAATCACTTCTCTTTGATAAATCTACTCCCAAATAGCGCAAACTTGCACTTCTTTGTAACCAATCTAACAACTTCTAATGTGATATAATAAATTATTAGAAATTTAGAAAAAAGCATAGAAACGATTATCGTTATGAAGCGTTTCTGACTGTGAGGTAACAATGAAAGCTTTCAATAAATTCAAAACATTTATTCTAATGATGTTTTTAGCCACTACTCTTTATCCAGTGCTTGAAGAAGCCCCAGCGCCAGTTCAAGCCGTGGACACCAAAGCGATTTATTTAAAAACAAATGAAAACTGGCGTAAAGATGGCGCTAAATTTGCGGCCTATGTTTGGGCTGCGCCAGACATTTCCCCTAAATGGTTTCCGATGACACCATTAACTGATGCGGAAGACGAAGAATTCTTCAGCGTCAACATTCCAGTGACGCCTTACGACTCAATTATTTTTGCAAGAATGGGCGCCGGTGCTCTTTCTTCAACTTACACTTGGGATGACAGGTGGAATCAATCAACCAATTTAGTGCTTGACTTTGCAAGCGAAAACAATTTATATGTTATAAATGAGGGAAGCTGGGGAAAAGATAAAGAAAATAATAATGATGGAGAAGTAATTGGTTATTGGTCAGAGTATTTACCAAATATAATTGATCCAGATCCAGACCCGGATCCTAATGTTGACCCTGGAGCACCAGTAATTGAACCAGCAGTTTTTACAATTCATTATTATCGTAATGATAGTCGGGCTTCGCTTTATGACTTATGGCTTTGGGGCGAAGGAGAAAGTGGAAAAGGCTATCCGTTTAGTGGCAAAAAAACAATTGGCAAAAACGAATGGCGCACACTTGAAGTTGCTTCAACCTTCTTTGAACAAAAACAATACCTAAACCTAATTATCCGTCGTATGGAAAGTGGAGCTTGGGCCGAACAAACCCCCGACATTAAAATTAAAGTTAGTGACTTTCCGCGTTACTCATCTGGTGAAACATTCCGTCGTGACTTCTTCTTAGTCGATATGGAAACAGTGGTTTATAAAACGGCCGATGAAGCACTTGGGCCAAAAATTCTCGATGCTCGCTTTATCATTGAAAGCGGTCAAACGCCAACGAGCATTCAAGTTAAAACTTATTTTGAACCCGATCAGTATACGTTTTTAATTGATAAGAGCGTGGAAAAAAGTGGCAAAGCTTCGGCCACTAAAGACGGGGACTTCTATACTTTTAAGATTAACATTACCTCACTTAGTATTGATGTCCGCAAAGAATATATTGTCCGTTCAACCTTTATTGATACGACTGAGTACAGTAATGTGACAAGAGAACGATCAGTCTCATTTGACGCAATCTTTAATTCAAGTTACTTTGAAAATAATTTTACTTATGACGGTGATGATTTAGGGGTAACTTACACTCCAACTGCGACGACCTTCAAAGTGTGGGCACCAATAAGTCAGTCAATAAAAGTAAATATCTATGAATACGGCACTCCGAAAAGCGTTGATAGCAATTATGGTTATGATGTAATTTATGAAACCATTGAACTTGAATACGCTGAGAAAGGCGTCTGGAGCAAAACTGTCAGCGGTGATTATCATGGTAAATATTACACACTAGTGGCCAATAACGCCGGTAACGTTGAAGAATTTACTGATCCATATGCAAAAGCGGCCGGGATTAATGGTGTGCGCGGGATGATTGTTGATTTTAGTAAAACAAATCCGACCGGTTGGGAAAATGTCACCCTTTCAGAGAAAGCACCAACTGAAATAGTTCCTTATGAACTCCACGTTAGTGACTTAACTGCCGATGCCTCATGGAACGGAAGCGCCAAACGTCGGCGAAAGTTCCTCGGCCTCATTCAAGAAGGAACAATGTATAAAGATGAAAAAACTGGTCAGGCTGTAAAAACTGGATTCGATCATATTCTTGAACTTGGTGTTAACGCGGTCCAAATTTTACCATTTTACGATCAAGCAAACGACGAAACAAAAGGAACATTTAACTGGGGATACAATCCACAAAATTATAATGTCTTAGAAGGAATGTATAGTAGTAATCCCCATAACGGCATTGCCCGAATTTACGAATTTAAACAAGTAGTCCAAGCCTTTGCTGCTCATGACATTCGCATTATTATGGACGTCGTTTATAATCACGTCTCAAGTATTTCCCAACATAGCTTTACTAAACTCGTCCCCGGCTATTATTTCAGATATTACGAAAATGGGGCGCCAAATAATTCAAGCGGTGTTGGTAATGTCACTGCGAGTGAACGAATTATGATGGAAAACTTCATGCGCGACTCCACTGCCTTCTGGGCCGAAGAATATAAACTTGGTGGCTTCCGCTTTGACCTAATGGGCCTCCATACCGTCAAAGCGATGAATACCCTCGCAGCAAAGCTAAAAACCATCCGTAACGACATGGTCATCTACGGCGAACCATGGGCAATGCACGACTATACTGGCCTGCCTGATGTTGGTGACTTAGCAACCCAAGATAACATTTATAAAATGGAGCATGTTGGCGCCTTTAATGATCAAGGACGTGATGCAATTAAAGGTAGTTCCTGGGATAATGATGCACGTACTGGTTGGGTCCAAGAAAGTGGCAAAGAGATTGATAAAATTATTGAAGGCACAAGGGGGAAAATAACCGGCGGAACAAATAATCCTTCGCAAGTTGTTAACTATATTTCAGTCCACGATAACTATACAATTTACGATCATTTACAAGTTGCAAACAAGAACCATAAAGATTCGTCTATTCCACTTGCGCAAATTAAAAAACAAGCCCTTCAAGCCGAAGCAATCTCCCTTCTTAGTCAAGGGATCGGCTTTATTCACGCCGGAAGCGAAATACTGCGCACTAAACGGTTTCCTGGATCTGATTCTTTTGACCACAATTCCTACGCAACAAGCCACGCGATAAATGCAATTAAATGGAGTGAAAAATGGGACAATCTTGACTTCTATAATAACTACCGGCAAATGATAGCTCTAAAACGTCATGCGACCGCTTTTAATTACGACACTCGAACATTGGTTGATAACAAAACCACGGCTGATAGATACAATGAGCAAAATAATATTATTAAAATTACTTATCGCGATGACAACGATAATTACGAGATTTACCATTATGGCGCTGGTAGTGGTAATACAACAATTAATGGTGTCAGTAATATGGAAGTCGTCCTTGATACATCAGGTGCACGTACTTTAGGTACTAAAATAAATACTTCATTTACCTTGGCACCTAATACAAGTCTTGTCCTCCGTAATGTCCGCAATCGTAGTGGCAATGATCCGACGATTGTTAACCGCGTCAGTCCCCAAGCCTTCGTTGCGCCAACTACTCCCGAAGACATTGATTGGGAAACTCCACTGCCCCCAGGCGCAGTAGCACCTATTCCTCCGACTGACCCGGAACCAGATCCTAATGAAAACGCAAATAATACTTTAAAAATCGTCCTTATTGCTTCTGGATCTGCCTTTGCAGCAGCGGGAATTGGTCTTGGAACCTTCTTCATTATTCGTAAAAAACGAGCCGCCAAGAAAGTTTTAAGCGATTAGATATCTTAATTTATTAATAATTGACTTCTAATATTTGACCATTTAGTAATGGACATTCCTAAAACACTTATCTTTACAAAAAACGAAGATTATTCGGCAAATCAGCCATATTTTGCTTTATTGTCGTCTTAATTAATCCTCGTTATTTCATAAAAACTTCCATTTTAAGCATAGAGGTTTTTTGATAATCAAAAAGAACATTTATTTTTAGTTAAACTTTAACAACTAAAATACTCCATGGTTCAAATTTTGCTTTCGTTCCATTTTCTAAACTAAGCACCACTGTTCCTGGGAGATTTAGATTTTCGTTTGGATGTTTACTAAAGTTAATGTAGATTTCATACTTTTCAGTGCCTAATGTTCTGCTAAAGGCAAAGATTCGATCTAAACTATGATAACGGGTCATATCAATCGGCGCAAAATCGCCACTTTTAAGGGCAGGGATTGAAGACTTTAAAGCCGTTATTTCTTTTACTTTAGAAAGTAGGGAAGTATTACTTGTCGCTTGTTCACTTGCACCAAGTAAACTTTCGTTATAAGAGTCCCAACTAACATCATAAGTTTGTCCACCAGAAAATGAATAAGCTGTCGTGCGGGCGTCATTACCATCTTTATCCCACTTCATTGGTTGGCGATAGATGCGATCAATATTTGGGGTATCGTCAGTACTGCCACTTGGCATATTACTAGTAAGTCCAAGTTCATCACCATAATATATCCACGAAATGCCAGGTAAAAGTAAACTAGCGGCCATATAAGCAAGAACTTGTTTTTCAGCGAGTGTTTTATTACCACTGCTAATATTGCCGCCATTTGCTTCATTAATTGCGCGATTTATGTCATGATTTGAAGTAAAGTTATTATCAATTGCTTCGCCCTTTGTTTTAGTACCGCCAGAACGATAACGATTGTAAGCTTTAAAGGTATCATTATAGTTCCAGGCGCCGCCATAAGCTAGTCCTACTTCACTAAAAGTGTCGCCACTCAAAACTCTTGCGCCACTTAATTTTGTCCCAGTCATCGGCGTATCGGTGCTTTGTCCTAATCTAGTTGCCTCGGTTAAGTTGTAATACATATAAAAATTAAGCATTCCATCGAGCCCTTCGTAATAGGGGGCAACATTATAGGCATGCCCGTCAAAGTTTTCACCAACGATAAAGACATTGGGATTTTTTTCCTTTAACTTTTGATTAAGTTCTTTAAAGAAATGAAGGTTTTTGGTTAAGTTGGAATCGTAAGCACTATTGCCTTTATCAACGATTATTTTATCGCTAACAGCAGGAGTAACTTCTTCTTTCATATAAACGTGTTTTACGGCGTCAATCCGGAAACCGTCAACTCCTAACTCTACCCAATGACTCATAATTTCAACAATCTTATCACGCGTTTTTTGGTAATCAAAATTAAATTCCGGCATAGAACTTGCAAACTTGCCATAATAATAATAGTTGTAATTTGAATATTGATACCAATTTTTATTTTCCTTAGTGTTCCGCCAGTGATAATAGGCACGGAATTCAGGATCAAGACTAAGCGATTGTTGGAAGAGCAAGTTGTTAATTGAGGTATGATTTAAGACAAGATCCATTACAACACTAATTCCGTTTTCCTCGGCAGCGGTTAAAAGCTGAATATAATCCTTATTCGCGCTTTCTTGAGTTATTACTCCATCAGGAGCATTCGGACTATTTTTTGATCCAAATTTAGGATCAATATTTAAATAATCAATCGTATCGTAGCCGTGATATGAATCACTTAGTTGTACCGGCGTCAACCACAGCACTTCAATATTTAAGCTTTTTAAATAGGGCAAACTATTAAAAATCCCGCGAATATCGCCCATCCCGTCGCCATCAGAGTCGGCAAAGCTTGCGACCATTATTTGGTAACCCACGCCTTTATTTTTAAACTCAGGTGAAGTTGCACTGATTGGCGCTTGAGGGCCACTTGAATTAACGGTGCTGTATTTACTCGAAACATTTGTCCCATCATCATTTTCGTAGGGATTATTGTATTCAGCACCAGTGTAATTATAAGTAAAGTTTAGCGTGTTTTCTTGGACCGCAAAAACGTGTAACGAATTATTTAAACTATATTTCATTGCTTCTTCAGTAACTATAAATTTATCGCCGCCGTCACTTGTCCAGTGGTCGCCACTACTGCGACTTTCTTTGTAGGTGATCAGAAAACCAATCCGGGCAGCAATAACGTCACCATCGCTAAAATTGACTGCTTGAGCGGTTTTATTACCCTTTCCGTCGTGTCCACCGTCGTTATAAGTAGACTTTAAGTCAACTTCAATCATCGCTCCACCGTATATATCCGTATATATTTTGCCGCTATCTTGCACAAAATCAAAAATACGGCCAGTCTTTTTTTCGGGCCATACCCAAATATCCCATTTGGCGTATTCGTTAACGGAATTATCAAATCTTAAATAATGAATATAGAGGTGATTTGGTTTACTACGTAAGGCAAGATCCGCGTTATAGGCGGCAATTTCTTCACTTGAAAGAGCTGCCCACTTCGCATATAAAACAACATCTCGTTCAGGCATTAGGCTAAAAACAAACGGTACAAGCCATGTTCCTTTATCTTCAAACCAATCAACAAAACTATAACCTTGACGAAGCGGATTAGTGGGTTTACTAATAACTTCATTAGCGGCAGCACTAATTTGATTAATACTTGTGCCGCCTTCACTATAAAACGTAATTGTGTATTTGTTTGAACTCGATGATTCACTTGAAGAACCATTTGTCTTACAACTTGTAATTATTAATATGCTTATTAGACTAAAAAGTATGATTTTTGCTTTTTTCATCTTAAGTCCTTTCATTCGTGAAAAGTTTTATTCTTCTTTATTTTAACAATATGAACGTTTAATAACAAATTAATAATCTATAATTCATTCAAAACAATCAAAAATCTAAGCTAATCCATTCCTCCTTGATTGTTAAAATTAGCTGTTCTGATGATATAATAAAGCTCAGGAATAGACATGAAACAACTCTTGTATACCGATTTAGATAAAACGCTGCTGGTTGATGAAGGTGGTGTTTTAAAAGTTAGTGCCGCGAATATTGAAAGCATTAAAAAGTTTACTGCGGCGGGGCACTATTTTGGTATTGCGAGTGGGCGAAATTTACAGAACGTAAAATCATTTTTAAAGCCCCTTCTCCCTTATATTAATCTTCCTTTTGTCTTAAGTAACGGCAGCGCTGTATATGAGGAAAAAACTGAAGAACTACTTTTTAGTGCTCCTATTTCCGATACTTTTATTCGTGCCTTTCTTGACTTTTACAAACGGCGGGATGATTTTATTTTTGTTGCGGGTACGTTTGATGGTTATTTGGTCCTTGAAAGAGCGGGTTCAAGTAAACTACCAACGATTAGCTTTCCGGTGAATTTTATAAAGGAAGAAGACTTGTTTTCATTACCGATTTTAAAAGTTATGGCTTTTATTAAAAAGGAATACTTTGAAACAATCAGTACTGACATTAAAGCATTTGTTGAACCATTTAAGATGAATGTTGAACCGAGCGATAAACAACTTATTGAAATTGTTGGCCCACAGATTGATAAAGCCCGCGGCATTAAAGAAGCGATAAAAATTAAGGACTTTACTAATTACGAACTAAATACAATTGGTGACTTTTATAATGATATTTCAATGCTAAAAATTGCTCATTTTAGCGCAGCGCCCGCTGATGCGGCCATGGCGGTAAAAGCAATCGCTAATGTAATTGTGGCAAAACATGATGAAAATGCGGTTAGTGAGTTTATTAACTTAATTTTAAAGAAATAAAATTATTTGTCCCTAAGTAATTTTGTGGGAAATATTATGAGGTAATATGACTATATCACTTTCATAAAGTTAAAAGTGTAAAATTTAGGTTTTCTTGCTTGTATTAAACATATTTACTAAGAAAGTCGTTCCTTTTATTTAGAAAGATAATCGTTGCTTCCCTCGTTACATTTTCAAAATAAACATGGCCATAAACACCCATTTCTAAACTAGGAATATAAGCTTCAGAATCGACTCCGACTTCTGTTAAGGCTTCGGCTAATTCTTGCGCTTGATCAGGCCAAGTTCCACTATTACCGTCAGTTAAAAATGTCGGCGGGAAATCTGCACTAATATAGGTTAATAAATTTGCCTCTTCAACTATTTCCTTATTACTGCTAATCGCACTTGTTCCTAAAAACCCACCCAGCGCCATTTGAAAGATATAATCACTAACGACTTTGGTTTTTGTCGTCTTCCCCGCGCGAGAAGGATCTAAGAGGGCTGACTCTAAGACCATTGCTTTAAGTTGTTCCTTTTGTAAAACTGGCGCTAAATCAATTTTACGCGCGTAATCAGGATTAACTTGGGCACTCACAAAAGAAGTAGCAAGATAGCCCCCTGAACTCTCACCCGCAATAACAATATTATTCATATCAATCCCGTACTCAATTGCGTGTTCTAAAAGAAAACTCATTGCCTCCGAAACTTGATATGTTTGGACGGGATAGAGATAATCCGGGGCAAAAGCGTGATTAATCGTGACAACGTTATACCCTTCTTCAAGCATATTATTAAACGAAACATAAGTGAAGTCTGCAGTCGAGGGATCATCGGGATGAGCGAGGATTTTATCGCCGCGAGTAAAGCCGCCACCATGAATATAGAAAAAAACGGGATGTAATTCATTATCGTTAATTGAAATAATGTCCATAAAACTATTCGGGTAGCGCGTCCCATACTTAATATCAACACTATGTTGATACTTAACGTCATCATAAATTGGTGACACAATCGTTTGGGGTTCAAAACTATTTTCACCGGCAAAGCGCTTGGTGATTACGGTTGGATCAATTGTAAAATAATTAATGACTGTCGCGCCGACTAATAAGACGATTCCCAATAAAGAATATGCCCCCCGCAGGGCATTTTTCCACCAGAGTGAAGTTTGCTGGTGCTTTTTGATAACGAAAATGAGCGAAAGCATTATTAACAATATATAAGCATAGGTTAAGATAATCCACAAGGTAAGATGATTAAATATTAACCAACTGATTAACAAAATCAAGTAAATAAAAGCCACTGAGCCAAAAGCCCAAAAATCATAATTTGTGCCGATTTTCTTGATAATAAGTAAATTAAGAACCACCGCAATTCCACTAAATATCGCAATATACGGCGAGTATCTTAAAAGGGTTGCGTTTAAAAGCATTAAGATAATAAAAATTAGCGGGGAGAAATTTTTATAAATCTTCACCCTTATTGTCTCCACCTCTTTTAAATCTTTGCTTCGTATTCGCGTAAATTATCGCAATGACGGTTAATAACATTACAACCACAACATAGCCAATCGTTGACCATAGTAAGTAACGCGTCCCAAAAACCCCAAGGAGAATCGTAAGAATACCAATAATGAGCATCAATATGCCCGCAAAACGAGTTAATTTCTTTGTATCATAAGTTGCTTTTTCTTCTTTTGACATAGTATTATAACCAGCAATTAATGAAGCACCTTTTCCAAGAAAAAAGAAGATTGACATAATAATCATTAGTCCACCAACAACATTTGTACTCACTAATAAAATTAGATCGCTTGAATCCATAAAATTCTTCCTTTCTCCTAACTTCTATCTCCTAATTTTACTATATGTAGAGTGGCTATTCAATAAGGAAAGCGCAAATATAACCTTACTTGATAATCCTTATTGAAAACTAATATTAATTGCCCTTTAATTGCAAAATAGTCATTTTTTCCTTATAATAACTTATATGCAAATTCAACTATTTATTGAAAAATTTCTAACCGAAACGACCGGACAAACTAGTCCTTCCCTACTTGTTGCGGGCACATTAGTCGTGATTGGCTTTCTTTCAAATTATATGCTCAATATTAACTTTCTTAAGCAATTGCGCAGTGGAACTCGCAAACTAAAGCCGCGTGATCTTATCGTTACGGCAATCTTTTTCGGGGGACCGGTGTTACTACTTTTTTATATGTTTGACGATTACCGCGCTGAAGATAAAGACAATAAAAACCAACTCCTAATTACAGGAATTGTTACTACTGTATTTCAAATTGCTCTGCTCATTATTTTAGGGGCAACTGGCGTCATTAAGATTTAAGATAATAGCTTAAAAGCTTTAATAATTTATTAGTGTCAACAACTTCTTTAATAACTATTTTTGTAGTTGATTCACTACTTAATACTTCGTTTTGTTCAATTTCGAAGTTATTAAGAATCGCACTAAGGCGTTCAATTGGATTAGATTGTATGAAGAGACGCGATATGCGATAACTAAAACCACTGGTTAATTTTTCTTTAATGTAAGTTTGTAATTCTTTTTTGCTCGCCCTTAATGTATCAAGAAAGATATCAATAACTACTTTTTCGCCAATAATAAAGGAAGCTTTATTTTCAATGACGTCCGCGAGTGCTACTTCGCCACAAAACTTTTCTAATTCCTTGATTCTAGTGTTAGCGAGACTATTAATTGCATCATTGATAATGATGAAATCTTCAGCCTTTATTTGTAAGAAATTAATAAGTGCTTCGACATTAGTATTTTCATCAACCGGAATAATTGTTTTTAGCTCGTCACTCCCAAGAAAACGGACATTTTTAATTTTAAAATAGCCATCAATATTCATTAATTCTGCTGTTTCACCAAAATAAAAATAATAGTCGGCACTATTAACCTCTTCAGTAGTAACTAAAAAGTTTTGATTAGCTTTAAGCGTTGGAAAGGAATGCAAATATTTAGTGTTTGTCGCGACAACAACCTCATTTTGCGGGTGTTTTAGGATAAAAACACGGAGAGCATTTGCTAACTCACTTAGTTTAATGTTAGTTTCGTCGTTTATTACAAATACTATTTTCATGCTGACCTCCTTGGGAATAAAATAGCCGCGGCTAAGTTAATTATACCGCGGCTCTTAATTTAATCTAGCTAATCTTTATTAACGTTTCTTTAAGTATTTTAAGGAGTCTAAACAAACCGCGGCCATAATAATAATCCCTTTAAAAATAAATTGGATGTTTGTATCAAGCCCGATGTAAGTTAAACAATATGTTAAACCTGTGAAGATAATCGTTCCAATGACCGCACCGCGAATCTTACCAATCCCACCACTAAAGCTAATTCCGCCGACAACACAAGCGGCAATCGCGTCTAACTCAGTTCCTGAACCAGTATTTGGATTAGCACTTCCAACCCGCGCCGCTTCTAAAAAGCCGCCAAAGCCGTACATAATACCAGCAAGGATGAAGATACCAAGGGTGACGACAAAGACGTTAATTCCGGAAACACTTGCTGCTTCTTGGTTACCACCAACAGCGTACATATATTTACCAAACTTAGTTTTGTTCCAAATAAACCACATGATAACAGTAGCAATTGCGGCATATAGAACGAGCATTAAGTTTCGATATCCAGTGATGGCTGATTTAACTTCAGAATCCATATTAAAGGCTGGAACAGCACTAAAGGCAATCATAAATAAGCCAAAGATAACAAGTTGAGTTGATAAAGTTGTAATAAATGGGTGCATCTTAAACTTTGCGGTAAAGAAGCCAGCAATCGTTGAGAATAAGGTTGTGGCAATAATTGTTACAACCAGGGCAATAACAACCCGTAGTCCCATCGGCATACTTGTGAAATCAAAGGTGATGCCATGAAGAACTGAAGGATTCCGCGCGAGAATCAAACACGTTAAACTCGCGGCCATCCCCGTCATCCGTCCAATTGATAAGTCAGTACCACCAATAAGAATAAGCCCGGCAACACCAAGTGAGAAGAATAACTTCGTCGATGATTGGCCAAGAATTGCTAAAAGGTTATTGAAACTTAATAAACTACCACCACTAACAATAACAGTAATGATAAAGAAGAAAATAATAACAAAATAAAGGGCATTTGACATTAAAAACTTGCTTAAATTAAAATTATAAGCGTATGTCTTAACTTTCTTTTCAAAGTTTTCTTTAAAATTAAAACCATCATCTCTAACAATTGCAGCATACCCGCTTTTAGAAAGAAAGGCATTAAAACGACTATTTTTATATTCATCTCTTGCTTCGTTTTCTTCGGTTCTAATATCACCTAAAGCAGAACGGTGAATAACGGTATTAGCCCGTTGTTCATGTTTATACTTGTCACTGACTAAATCTAATTCTTTTTTAATTGCGGCTTTTTCTTTTTCGTCAATCGCTTTTTTTTGACGATCAATCAAGTTGGTCTTAACAGCACTATATTCATCACTCAAAGTTTTTGTACTTTGATTGTTCCGTGCTTCTTCGGCATCTTTTTTGGCTTTTATTTCCAGAGAGCGAGCATTAAAAATTTCTCTTTCATGCGCCGAAACATTATTGTAATAATATTTCCCGATTAACCAGTTATAATTTGCTGAAGCATTAATAAAAGCCTTTTCTATTTTTGCAAAAAGGTTTTTAACCGCTTTTGCTTCTTTCATTGAAATTTTATCTTGCTCAAGAATTTCTAATTTTGTTTCTTTATCAATTTGTTTATTTAGTTTTATTTCGCGCATTTCATTAGTAAGTGCATAAATCTTACTACCGCCTTGTTCACGAATAACTTCAAGAATTTCTTTGTAATTTTTTAAATGACGGTCGTGTTCATACGGATCATTTTCAAAAGTCATTTCTGGACTTAGTTCCGCAAGTGCAACTGAAGAGTACTCTTCAATAATCCGGATTGCCTCTTTTGTTAATGATTCATACTTGAGCTGATTTTCCTTGTAATCACTACTTGTCTTTTCAAGATTCAAATCATTAATCTCATTTAAGATATTTGAAAATTCCTCTCTTAAAAATGGATTAGAATGATTTGGTTTAGGGACACAGAAGACGTCACTATTCTTTTTTTCCGCCATGATGTATTCTCCTTCTAAAAATTATAAGTTTTTGGCACAAAGTTTAAGTAATTGGGCTTCAGTTGCGGCTTTGGTCATTATTTCTCCAGCAACTTGATAGTTTGACAAAACGATAATTCTATTAGTTACACCAAGAATTTCCGGCATTTCACTCGAAACCATAATAACACTTTTACCTTGGTTAGCTAAATCAACCATTAATTGATAAATCTGATATTTTGCCATAACGTCAATTCCGCGCGTTGGTTCATCCATTAAAAAGATATCAGGATTTCTTTCTAACCACTTACCAACAATAACTTTTTGTTGATTTCCGCCCGACAAGCTTGAAATTAAGTCATATTGGTCATTACATTTAACCATCATCTTCTTAATTTTTTCTTTTGCCGCGGTATTCATCATTTTGCTTGATACAACACCAAAATTAGAAAACTTATCAATACTAGTAATACATGTATTGTAAGTTAAGTCGCCTTTTGCATACATCCCATTAACCTTACGTTCTTCAGTAACAAAAGCAAAGTTAGCATCCATCGCTTCTTTTGAATTTTTAAAGAATATTTTACGGTCACGGTAAGTTACGTCAAATTCGGAAACGGTCCGAACCCCAAACATAGCTTCAAGTAATTCAGTTCTTCCAGAACCAACTAGACCGTAAATGCCGAGGATTTCACCTTTGCGTAAATTAAAGTTAATATTTTTTAGTTGTGGTTTATATCGAGTTGATAATTTATGGACTTCGAGAACTACTTCGCCGGGGACATTTGTTAGTTCAGGGAAACGACTATCAAGTGAGCGGCCAATCATTGCGGCCACAACTTCGTCAAAATTCGAATCTTTAATTTCTTTATCAAGCGTCACTTTACCATCACGCAAAACAACAATATCATCACACAAATTAAAGACTTCATCCATTTTATGAGAAATAAAGATAAAACTAATATTTTTCTCTTTTTGCAATTTCCGGACGACATTGAAAAGCTTTTGTACTTCACGTTCCGAAAGCGAACTCGTTGGTTCATCAAGAACAATTACTTTTGAATTGTAACTAGTGGCTTTAGCAATTTCCACCATTTGTCGTTGGGAAACAGACATTGTACGCATAATTGTATGCGGATCATAATTTAGATCAAGTTCTCGTAAAAAAACACGACATCTTTCTACCATTGCTTTTTCATTAACAATTGGTCCAAAACCGAAGTAACGGCCTAAGAACATGTTATCAACAATTGAAAGATCGACACATTGATTAAGTTCTTGGTGAACCATAGCAATACCGTGTTCAAGCGCGTGTTTTGGATTTGTAAAATTAATTGGCATTCCATCTAAAACGATTTCGCCACTATCTTCTTCATAAATACCAAAAAGACACTTCATCAGTGTTGATTTACCTGCACCGTTTTCACCCATTAAGCCGACAATATGGCCGGGCTTAATATTAATGTTTACGTTTTTGAGAACTTTATTGTTCCCAAAACTTTTTGCAATATTTCTTATTTCTAAAATATATTCGTTTTTGTTTGTTTCCATATTTTATACTTCTATTCCCATATTATATGACAAACCCGCGAGAATGTCACGGGTTTGTCTATTATTTTTACTTAGAGATTATTAATTAATTATTTGGCAAGATCTTTGAAATAATCAACGATCATTTCACCTTGGAGTTGACCACCTTGAATGGCATCAAAGCCGACGTAGTATAAGTGGGTGAATCCTTCGGTGTGCATAACTGGAATATCGACTGCTCCGCTTTCAAGCGTTGGTTGACGGTTCCAGAAGACGACTGGTGGCATTGGATTGGTTCCATAAGCAGTTTTAATTGCACTTAAGTAAGAAGCAGCTGCGGTTGTTTTAACGAGGTTAATAACATATGCTTTTGCTCTTTCTGCTAATGGTTTTGTTAATTCGGTTGCTAATTTATCAAGAACGCTTGATTCAGCATTTCCGTCGCCATCGATAACATCGATCTCAAGGTTAAGGTTAGCTTTGTAGGCTTGGAATAAAGGTTTAACGGTTGAGGTTAAGAATGTATCACTTGCGCTGTAAGTATTTAACCAAACACGTGCACTAGCGGTTGTTCCTTTTGTAACGCCTTTATCAGCAGTTTGCGCAACTGGAATTCCAGCATAGTCGTTAACGTTTGCAGCAGTGATTTTGAAGTTATCAACGAGTAAGGATTGATCTTTGCCTGCGCCGGTATTAGCGGTGAAGCCAGAGGAGATTTTTCCATAACCATTTGAACTTGTTTCACTAAAGCCTTTTTTAACAGCATCAGCAGGAGTTAATCCATCAATTGCGTTACGCGCAACCATTAAGATCCCAGCAGCTTGTGCTTGGGCGTTTTGGTTGATTGTACCCATGATTTTGCCTTCTTTAATATAATCAAGAGTTGAGGCATTGGAGTCGTAACCAAAGATTGGCATTCCTGAAATCCAGTTTGAAGCACCGATTGCGCCTTCGGCCATACCGTCATTATTAGAAACGATAAAGTCTAGTTTAGAATGTTTGTTAAGCCATCCTTCGACTGTGCTTGTAGCGGTTTGTTGGTCCCAAGTTGCACCAGCTGTATTTCTTTGTTCAGCGTGTTCAACTTCTTTGACCTTATATTCTTTGCCGCCTAAGGTGAGTTTGCCTTCGACTGGAGATTCAGCATTCCAGTTGAGTAATTGCGTACCACGGGTGCCGAGTGCATTACGAATACCACCGGTCCGAGCCGCGCTGTCGTTATGGTCAATTTGACCAATTAAGAGGGCGTATTGTAATTCGCCATCTGCGCTTGCGTTTTCCCATGACCAATTGGCTTTGGGGCCACATGCGACTAGAGTCAAGCCTAAAACTAGGCCGAGTAAAGGAAACGATTTTTTCATAAATCTTTTTTACCTCCATTTTTCCTTTTTTAACTGAGTGGTGAACTTGACGTCAACCACCTTTGTTAACTATATTTTGATATTATTTTTAATGTTTTGCAAGCGTTTACATAATTAAAATACGTGACTTTATCTTAGAGATATATACAATATATCTCTTTAGTCTCTAAAATATTGTTATTTCATTGATTTTTTGATATGAATACCTGTTCATCATTTTTTAAATCAGAAACCACTTCTTTTCGCTCGTTTAATCGATACAATAATAGTGCTATAAAAAACTCTTGATACCAATTTTAGTAAAATTTAGTAAAATTTGTAGTAAATTTGTTTTATTTGTTTTATCATTAAAGTAAGAGGTTGGGTATATGACAAAATTAAATGATATTGCCTTAAAGGCTGCGACTAGCGTTTCGACCGTTTCACGGGTTTTAAATGAAGATCCGACCCTTTCGGTGTCCGGAGAAAAGCGAGCACTAATTTTAAAAATTGCTCGTGAATTAAATTATGAAACACCAAAAAGCCGCAAACAAAAGAAAACAACTTGCACGATTGGACTTATTCATTGGTTCAGCCGTGAACAAGAAACCGCTGACACTTATTACCTTTCGATTCGCCTCGGCATTGAAAAAGCTTGTCATCACCAAAACATTCTCCTTGAAAAATCTTTCAGTGGCGACAGTGATCCACTGCCGCGCGCTCATGAAGTCGAAGGCGTTATCGCGCTTGGAAAATTTCGCAAAGATTTTGCACTACAACTAATTAAATTGTATAAGAATGTTGTCTTTGTCGATTCTAGTCCGGCGACTGAAGATAGTGATTCAGTAGTCGTCGACTTTAAAGAAGCAATGCTCAAGGCAACTAATTATATAAATGATCTTAAAATTAACAAAGTCGGTTATATTGGTGGCCGCGAATATATTGGCAACCTTGCCCTTGGGGAAAGACGGGAAGAAGTCTTTCGTGAATATTACAACAATAAATTTAATGATTATATCTTTGTTGGTGACTTTAGTTTAGAATCTGGATATAAAAAAGCGATTGAAGCAATTGAAAGTAAAAAACTACCCGAAGCCTTTATTATTGCAAGTGACGCAATGGCGCTTGGGGCCCTCCGTGCCTTTCATGAAAAAGGCATTAAGATTCCTGACGATCTTTCACTTATTAGTTTTAATGATATTCCGGAATCACGCTATTCCATCCCGCCGCTTACAACCGTGCGCATTCACCAAGAGTTTATGGGATACGAAGCGGTTAGTTTGATTCTTGAACGAATTAAAGATAAACGGCGCATTGCCAAACGAATTACAATCGCCACTGAGCTAATTATTCGTAACTCAACTAAAAAGCCGATTTAAACGATTATTCAGTCTATTATATTCTATTCCGAAACAAAAATTTAGGAAAGTTATTAAGCTATTTATATCACATATAAATAAGTGGCATGAGAAAGAGCATCACACAAAATTACATTATTGAAACATATACTTTAGTTAAAAAATTGCGTTAGAATTAAAGTTAGATAAGGGGATTGGATTATGATTACGACAACAAAATTGACTGCTGCATTTCAAAGGTTATATAAAAGTGAACCACAAGGCATTTATTTTTCACCTGGTCGCGTTAATCTAATTGGTGAACATATTGACTATCACGGCGGACTTGTTTTACCGGCCGCACTTTCAATCGGCACTTACGCTGCCTTTAGTAAACGAAGCGACAATGTCATTCGCGTTTATAGTAAAGGCTATGTTATTAAACCGCTTAATTTTTCCTTAAATGAACTTGAAAAAGATGATAAAACAAACTGGGCGAACTATATTCGCGGCGTCTTTGTAATATTAAAGAAACAAGGTCACATAATTGACAGTGGTTTAAACCTTTATATTGAAAGTGATATGCCGACAAGTGGCGGCCTTTCTTCGTCCTCTTCACTTGAATTATTATTAATTTCGATTCTTAATGATGTGTTCTCTTTAAACTTATCAAAAACTGAGATGGCAATCCTTGGTCGGAAAGTTGAAAATGAATATATCGGTGTTTTGTCGGGCATCATGGATCAATTTGTCATTGCTCATGGTAAGAAAGACAATGCCCTGCTTCTTAATACAAGCACCCTTGAATTTGTTTATGCGCCGCTTAAATTAGGCGCGTTTTCACTCGTGGTTGTAAACACAAATAAAAAAAGAGGTCTTGCGGATTCTAAGTATAATGAACGCTACAGCGAAACAATGGTAGCCTTAAAAATTTTACAACAAAAATTTAATGTCAAATATTTAACTGAACTAAAAAATAGTGATCTTCCGGAGATTGAACGAATGCTTGATCCGCTGGCTTTCCGTCGCGTTCGTCACGTCATTAGTGAACAGGAAAGAACTGTTTTAAGCGCTAAAGCACTGCAAAACGGTGATATTTTAGCCTTTGCCGAATATTTAAATAGCTCCCATGAGTCACTAAAAGATGATTACGAAGTAACCGGTGCCGAGCTTGATACGTTAGTAAGCCTCATGCGCACAAATGGTGCGATAGGCGCGCGGATGACCGGTGCGGGGTTTGGAGGTTGCGCCATTGCGCTTGTCCCTCATGAAGAAGTTAAAAAGATGACAAGTGTTGTCACCCACCAATATTTAAACCGCTTTGGCTTTGAACCAACCTTTTTTACAACTACGATTGCCGACGGTACGCACCGCATTAAATAAATTATAAAATCGTAAACAAATAAGTAATTTTCCGCTTGTACTCCTGATTGGCAGCTCTTTGGATTTCTTTATATTCATCGTCTTTGCCACACACTGGGTCAACTGGTTCAATTGCAATCGCCCGGTGGATGTTAACCGCGCCATGTTCTTTAAGTGGGTATGGGGAAGGATAGTTTGTGGTGTAAAGTTGGACTGCACTATAATTTGTTACCACTTCTAAACTTAAATCTTTAGTCTTTAAATACACTCTCCCTTCACTTAAAAGATAGAGATGATCAATTCCCATACTTGGGGCATTGTAAATTGAAGGGTCAAAAATAATTTCACCAAGCTTTTTGACCTTACTTAAATTAAGTACGTCGCCACTTTCTAATGGCACGAGATTAGTATTAATTAGTTCTGCATCAAAAGCGTAATAGCCAATCGTTTGCGCGCGAATCTCATGCGCCAAAATATCGCCTTCTCCCGCTAAATTAAAATAGGAATGATTAGTAATATTAAGGAGAACATCTTCTTTTGGATCAACGATATATTCAATGCTTAACCCGCTTTTTTCTAAAGTATAAATAACTTTAACATCATACTCACCATTAAATCTATCAATATTTTCATGGTGATGATAAGCAAAAATAATTTTAGTACTACTAAATAATTCCACCCTAAATTCTTGAAAAGAAAATCCCCAAGCTCCGCCGTGAAGAGTGTGTTTACCGCGTTCATTCGCTGCAAGTTCCACTTCTTTATCATTAATCTTGTAGCGAGCATTTTTAATCCGCCCCGCAACCGGCCCAACCGTCGCACCGTAATAGGAGGCGTCACGTTTTTGATAAATAGCTAGATCAGCATTTGTTAAAACAACGTTACGAGCAAGCGGTTTAATTGTTAAAGATAAGATTGTCGCCCCTAAACTTAAAAACTCAGCCCGAATAAAATCATTTTCCAGAGTATATATTTTCATATGGTTCACCTACTCAATAATTATGAACCATTTTTGGCAATTTTAAAAATAGGACTATAATTTTCATGTATTCATTCCTACATTATTTTTATTGTTTTTATTCACTCTCTAAAAAAGTCAACATCGTAAATAAAAATGCGCTTTGATTTATGGATAAGATGTTTTCGATTATTATTGAATTATGAGGAATTAAATAATGAATAGTGAAATAAAATACATGGCCTTAACCTTAGAGGACTTTCCAATTGGCAAACGGGTTTATTACTATTACTTACCAATTATAAGCGGAATAACAATTGGTGACGTTTTAACCGATAAAAATGGTAAACAATATCGCATTATTGATGGTAAAACTTGTCTTACCCGCGCCGAGATTGATACTAATAAATATAAACCTTTTGCGAATATGTAGAAAAGAGTGTGACATTTACTTATAAAGCTTCTGGTCCAAAATCAGCAATAAATTTAGCGACTAATTTTTCTTGCCAATCGTTTGTCGGCGCAAGACGTCCAAGGAAAAAGCGCATAACCGCTGGTTCTTCAATAAAGCGTAGTCCACCTATTAAATCGCGGTTATCAAACAGCCAAGCAAGTCGATCAACCATAAAAGTAATATGGGACAAGGAGAAAACACGCCGTGGGAGGGCAAGCCTTACTAATTCAACACTTGCTAAATGATCACTGCCGTCAGCGTTACGTGTTTCCGAAATTGTGCCCCGTTCCATTCCGCGTGAGCCACTGACAAGATAAATGGCCGCGTTAAGCGCGCCAGCTGGATATTCTTCACCCTTTACATGCGGTAAGAAAGCCCGGGCGTCAACATGAAGACCTAACCCACCAAAAGGGGTGACAACTGGGACATTTTTTTCTTGGAGCATTTTTCCAAAAGCTTCAATAAATTGTGGTCCTTGATTAATAACATCAAAGTCTAAAGTTTCTTCTAAGCCAACATTGAGTGCTTCCATTTCCCGCACACTCATCCCGCCGTAAGTAAGAAACCCTTCAAAAAGTGGGACAAGATTTTTCATTTTATTAAATAGACCGTCGTCATTAACCATAATTCCACCGCCACGAGCGCTACCTAGTTTACGTGCTGAAAAATAAATTATGTCCGCTTCAGCGGCAATTTGCCGGTTAATTTCGGCAATTGATAACTTTTCTAATCCTTTTTCACGTGTTTTAAGAAAGTAGAGATTATCTGATAAAAGACTTGAATCCATGACCAGTAGAAGGTTATGTTTATTACAGATTTTTTTAACGGCTTTAATATTTGCTAACGAAATTGGTTGGCCCCCAATTAAGTTTGTGCCGAGTTCAATCCGCACAAACGCGATTTTTTCTTTACCGTGTTTTTTAATTTCCGCTTCTAACTTCACTAAATCCATATCACCTTTAAATTGGTTCGTGCTTGATGTCTCGATTGCTTCGTCGAGATGACATTCAATGACCTCACCACCACACTCATTAATATGGGCTTTAGTCGTTGTAAAATGATAGTTCATTAAGACAACGTCGCCTTTTTTAACAAACACTTTACTGATAATGTGTTCGGCCGCTCTTCCTTGGTGGACGGGCAAGAAATGTTTCATATTAAAAAATGATTGGAGGGTTTTTTCCAGTCTATAAAAGGTTTCGCTTCCAGCGTAAGAATCGTCGGCTAAAGACATTGCTGCAAGTTGGCGGTCACTCATCGCATTTGTGCCGCTATCAGTGAGCATATCTAAAAATACATCGCGATTTCTTAAAAGAAAAGTGTTGTTACCAGCTTCACTTATAGCTTTGGCTCTTTCCTTGATCGGTAATAAATTAATTTTTGTTACAATCCGAACCTTATGCATTTCTAAGGGAAATGGTGCGGCTTTATAACGGGCAATTTTAGTCATAGTCTTTTTTCCTTTCTGCCATCGCTAATAAAAAACGATGGTCTAGTGTAAGGACGAAACATTTTGTTCCGCGGTACCACCCTACTTATGGATTAACCATCGCTTATTGAGTTAAACTCTATCCTTGTAACGGAGGATTCCGGGATAGCCTACTCTACTTCGGTATCCGGCTCATAAGTGTATATCGTAATCTTTAGTGCTTGCTTTCACCACCCGCAAGTTCTCTTGGCCTAAATTCTTACGCTTTTCTTAATCAAAGCCCTTAATAAAAATCTATAGCTATTACTTTAACGGACAATAATATAATTGGCAACCAATATTAAAATGAAAGCGGTATATTGAAAATATATTAGCGAAGACTCGGAAATCATGAAATTAATCTTGTTTCAAAGAATAGCACTTACTTTAAGAGAAAATATAGTTTATTAAGCCGCATTTGCAAAGGAATACCAATCAGGCCCACGACAAGTCCCGTTAAAGCTGCGCCGCCAAGCGCAAACGGAAGTCCGCCGAGGAAGTTAACAAAACTACCTTCGATTACGGATGCATAAATAACTTCCGATATTAAATTTGGAATTAAAACGAGGAGGAAGGAAATTAAACCGAGTTTTACATAATGGATTGGTTTGGTTGAACTTGTCAGACAACCTTCACTTAAATATCCGCCATAAATAAACTTTTCAAACAATTTTAAAAACAGAGCAATCAACGGCAGAAAAACAATGTTTAACGCCGTTAAAAGTTGCATATTGGTGAGCCACATCACAAAGCCAACAACCCCGCCTAAAATCATCGCTTCATATTTTCTTAAACTTAACGAAAGAATAATAAAGACCGACAAAGCAACAAAGCTTGTATATGGAATAAGATTAAGTCCAACCACTAAAGCAGCAAGGACAGCAATAAGACTAATCTGTTTAATTGATAGTGTTTTCATAGTAATAAATACCTCGATTTATAATAACTTACCAGTTACCCTAATTAAAATTATATGCTTAGGATATCTTAGTGAATTTTTGCTGAAGAACCGTAGTTAAATTACTCTTCAAGTTAAGAAAAAAGCGCATAGAATGCGCGTTTTTTATGGAATGGAGCAAGTGACGGGAATCGAACCCGCGTAATTAGCTTGGAAGGCTAATGTTCTACCATTGAACTACACTTGCAATTTTTACTGGCGGACTAGACGGGGATCGAACCCGTGATCTTCTGCGTGACAGGCAGACATGTTAACCGCTACACTACTAGTCCGTGCTTTATTTATTATAATGATTATAACAACGATTACAAGTAAAATATACGTTTTATTTCGGATTTTTCTTGGCATGCACGTAAATAAAAAGCTGACCGTTAAAGTCAGCTAATTATAAAGTTTTTTAATTTATCTTTAAAAGAATGTTTTCCGTGCTTCAGCTTTTGTTTCAGCGGAGGCAATAAACGGAATTCTCGTGGTGTAACCTTCTTTAGCGGCAACAATCATTTTCGTCGGCCACGCAAAGACGTCCGTGTTCCATTTATTAACTAAGTCGTTATAAAGTTCACGAGCAGCGGTAATTTCACGTTGTAAGTAGCTGTTTTGTTGCATTGCGTCTTGAATTGCTTGGTGAGCTTTTAGTTCAGGATAATTTTCAAACGCAATATTTAAGCGATTGGTGACCTCGCCTGCTTGTCCGGCGACTTCATTACGCACTGCGTCAGGGTTTACGCCACTGCGAAGTCCTGCGATAGTTGTAAAAGTATCCTTATCAAGCGCCACAGCGCGATTAACTAATCCGACAACGTTATTTAAAATTACAACTCGTTGTTCGAGATAATTGTCGATTTGACTTGCAGCGTGTTGAAGTCTTTGTTGGAGTTGTTGGAAATGTTTTTTCGCGGCTATTTTCTTAAACAAGAAAACGACGCCAGGAATAATTAGTAAAACCCAAAGCATAATTTCAAAAAACTTTGAACCCCACCCGACCTTTACTTCAATTTGTTTGTTAATAACA
>CAYJDS010000004.1:0-28739 GCA_964369015.1 uncultured Staphylococcaceae bacterium
ATGTTTGTCCCGTCTTCACTTAAATTGAATTCGTATTCTCCTGGCAATGTTGAAATAAAGTGATGGGCTTTAGCAGCTTTTGCCGCGGCGACAACATCTTCATCGGTTGCCTCACCATTACCATAACGAATGTTATTTTTAATTGAGCCTTTAAAGAGCCAAGTATCTTGTAAAACCATCCCAACACTACCGCGTAAGGCACTTCGAGAATAGTCGCGAATATCGACGCCATCAAGTTTAATGCTCCCGCTGTTTAGTTCATAAAAGCGCATGATTAAGTTAACTAGTGTTGTCTTACCTGCGCCAGTTGGACCAACAATAGCAATACTATCGCCCGGGTTAACATGCAAGTTCATGTTCGTAATTAACTCTTTTTCAGGAGTATAACTAAAGTCAACATTTTCAAAGGAGAACTCGCCTTTAATTCCGTCTTCTGTGTCAATTACATTTTCCCGTTCTGCAACTTCTTCAGGTGCCGCTAAAACGCCAAAGACACGTTCTGCTCCAGCAAGCGTTGTTTGAATTGTATTGGAAATTTGGCCTAAATTCATAAAGGGTTGGGTAAACATATTTAAGAAAATTAAAAATGAAGCAAGGTCAACGATATCACGGTTTATCCCCGCGACGACTAAAACGGCCACGTAACCTAAATTACTAATAAAGCGAATCGACGGAAAAATAAAGGAACTTAACCATTGTGACCAAAAGTTTGAAGTTGCCATGGAAACATTTAAATCGTCAAAAGTTTTAGATTGTTTGTTTTGTTGGTTGTATAGTTGAATAACTTGAAGACCGGCAAAGTTTTCTTCAACCATCCCTTCTAACTGACCAGTTTTCTTTTGGAATGTAATAAATTGTTTTTGGGAGTTTTTCGTAATGATTAAAGTCGTAAGGACGGAAAGGGGAATTGTCGCAAGCGCAACAAGGCCTAACTTCCAATTAACAATAAACATCGCAATAAAAGTACCGAAGAGAAGCGCAATCGAACTAATAACGGTAACGATAATGCTATTAAGACTTGAAGCAATGGCATCAACGTCATTTGTGCCAATTGAGAGTAGTTCGCCATATTGATGGGTATCAAAATAAGAAAGTTGTAAATTATCATATTTTGTTCGGATTTTATTGCGGAGACTATAAGCATATTTAGCCGCAATTTTATTAGCCAATAAGTTTGCAAGTGTATCAAGCACCGATCCAGAAATAAGTAAGCCAATAATGACCGCAAAGTCAAGAATCAGTTTCGACCAGTTTAATCCTTTCGCGTAATCAAGTTTATCAATTAAGTAATAGTTAAAACGAGCGTTGGTTGGATCAAAGGAAGCCATAATTTGGCGAAGTTGCAGTGGACTAAGAATTGCACAAACGGCAGATAAAACAAGAAGTAGGACAATAATAGCAATTTGAACTTTAAATTGTTTAAATTCATTAAGTAAATTTTTAAATGTTTGCTTAAAGTTTGTTGGACGTTTAAAAGCGCCACCTCTATTTGGGCCATGGGGACGTGACATTAGGCATTACCTCCTTCTTTGACATATTCTTTAGAAAGAGCGCGTGATTTTTTTATTTCCTCGCTATCAAGTTGGGAAGAAACAATTTCTTGGTAAACCGTGCAACTTTCAAGTAGTTCATTATGTTTACCAAGTCCGACTACAACGCCGTCATCTAAAACTAATATTTGATTTGCGTCCATTATTGAACTAACACGTTGTGCTACCACAAAGATGGTTGCGTCTTTGGCATATGTCTTTAACGCAGTGCGAAGGCGAATGTCAGTTCTAAAGTCAAGGGCACTGAAGGAATCATCAAAAACATAGACAAGTGGTTTACGGACTAAAGCACGGGCAATCGAAAGACGTTGCTTTTGGCCGCCACTAAAGTTTTTACCGCCTTGCGCCACAGGAGAATCAAGACCTTCTGGTAAGCGAGAAACAAAGTCGTAAGCTTGGGCAACACGAAGTGCTTCCCACATTTCTTCTTCGGTTGCATCTTCCTTCCCAAAACGTAAATTATCTCGAATTGTGCCACTAAAAAGAATCGCTGTTTGCGAAACAAAACCGATTTTACTTCGTAAATCATCAATTTTAAAGTCTCGGATGTCATGATTGTCAATTGTAATAGCGCCGGCACTTACATCGTAAAAACGTGGTAAAAGATTAATTATTGAACTTTTTCCTGATCCGGTTGAACCAACAATTGCGGTTGTCGTTCCCGGTTGAGCGGTAAAGTTCAACCTACTTAAGGTTGGATGGTCTAAGTCAGAAAAAGTAAAGGTGACATCATTAAATTTAACAACACCTTTATCAATTTTGTTAACATCAAGTGGATCAGAAGGATCTAAAATAGATGTTTTTATATCAAAAACAGCATTAATCCGTCGGGCACTTGCCGATGATTGCGGGAACATAATGAAGGCAAAACTAAGCATTAAGAACGACATCATAATGTTTTGGACATACATTGAGGCGGACATTGTTTCCGCCAATATTTTTGCCTCCGGAGCAACGCCACTTGTAATTGCAGTATTAAAAATGACAAAACCAATAAAGTAGATCGAGAAATAAGCAAGGTTAAATAAAATATTAACGGATGGTTGAACAATAGTCATAATGTTTTGGACTTTTATTAATGTATCAGTCATCTTTCGATTCGCATCATTAAAGAAACGGCGTTCTCTTTCTTCTTGGTTAAAAGCGCGAATTACCCGAACACCAGTTAAACCTTCGCGAAAGAGAAGTGTAACATAATCAAGGCGCTTTTGAATTTCCACAAAGAGGGGCGAGGCAAATTTAAAAGTTAAGACCATAATTAATAAAACAAGCGGTAAAGTGACAAGAACAATATAGAAATAATTTGGATTTAATGTGAATAGTTTTGACGAACCAATGATTAAAAAGATTGGTGACATTACAAAGACTCGATTAATCATAAACATAAAGTTTTGAATACTGCGGGCATCATTTGTTAAGCGAGTCAGTAAACTAGCAGTGCCAAAACTACTAACATTGCTTAAGGAATAACCTTCAACTTTACTAAATATTTCTTTTCGAATCCTAGCGCCGACCGTTGCCACGAAGTAGGAGTTTAAAAGTCCTTGACCCGCTGCTAGCATAAAAATACCGGCTGATATTAATAGCATTAAACCGCCTTGTTTGAAAAGTTCGCCGATTATTTCCCCAGATAGCGGGCCAAGCGGCGCGGTTGTTATAATTTCTTGAATTTCGCTAATATAATCTGGTAGTTCTAGTTGTAAAAGTGTTTGGGCAGCAACTAAAATTACAATAATTAGTAATTGCCACCATGATTTTTTGGCTAGTTTATATAATTTAAACATTATGAACTCCTTTCAGGAATGGTAAGTAAATGGTTGAGGCATGAAAATCTTTGTCTTCGGCACCACTAAACATTAGAGAACTAACAAGGCCTTGAAAAGAATTTTGTAGACTTTTAAGAATTTCTTCAGCTTTTAAGAGGGTGATTAAAACACCAGTTTCAATTCCTTTCGTTAAAAGCGCGACCAGAGATTTATACCACTTGGTTTTTAACTTTGCAATCCGCTCAGACTTAGGAATCTCGGCGTATTGATAGATAATGAGACTTAAGTAATAACTATTCATGGGATTACTCTTTAGTAACTCAACATGTTGTGTAATACTCCCTACAAAAAGAATCAATGGTGCGGTTTCTTTCTGGTCAATACTTTTAACAAACGGGGAAAAATAACTTGTCACAAAATTAACTGATTCCTCATATAATTCGTTAATATTTTTAAAATAATGATAAACAAGACTATGACCACAGTTTGCTTCACGAGCTACAGCCGCAACGGTTATTTCACTAAAAGGAAAACGTGCGAAAAGTCGAATTCCGGCATCGATAATTAAATCGCGTTTTGTTTTTTTAACCAATTTAGTGTTTCGCAACTTTCTTTCCCCCTCGATTTGGTATCAATGAATTATAACAAAAATGCGCAAATTAAATAAGTGAAAACGCTATCCAAAAGCTAAAGGCACAAGTAAGGGAGATTATAAAAAAAATAAAGAGTATTAATTTATTAATAACTTTAGTTCAAGGGTGGTCAGTTCACGGTATTCTCCGATTGCAAGATCATCAACACTAATATCAGCGAAAGATTCGCGGTGCAAGGCAATAACTTTTAAATTGAAGGTTTGAAACATTCGTTTAACTTGGTGAAATTTTCCTTCAATTAAGGTGAGACGCGCAACCCGAGGACTAATGATTTCTAAAGTAGCGGGCAAGGTTGTGTATTCGTCGTTAATTAGGAAACCTTCTTTAAATATGGCAATTAAATTAAGCGGAATATCTTCGTCAATTGTCGCAATATAAACCTTTTTTGTTGCACTTTTCGGACTAATTAAGCGATGAGTAAACTTACCGTCATTTGTTAAAAGTAAGGCCCCAGTTGTGTCAATATCAAGTCGGCCGACAGTGTGTAAATTATGTTGGATAAATTCAGGCGCATAATCAATGATTGTTCGGTGAAGATTATCTTCATTTGCACAGACAAAACCAGCGGGTTTATTAATTAAATAATAATAGAATTCAACGTATTTTAAGTGCTTTTCGCCGTAAATAACATCATCAAGCGCGGTATTTACATGAAAACTTTCGCTCCGGACTTCTTTATCATTAATAAAGACTTCGCCGCTGCGAATAATTTTTTTAACCTCATTACGTGACAAAAATAATACTTTTGCCAAAAATCTGTCGAGTCTCATTATTCTTCTACTTGAGGGGACTCTTCGTCTTCTTTTATTGCTGCGACTTTTTTCTTTTTGAATAGGCCAATAAAAGCGTTCCACCAACTGATGAAAGTGTTCTCAAATCGTCGGTTAATAAAGTAAAGTGCAAGAATAGTAAGAAAGGCGGTTAAGGTTCCAGCAAGGACATCAGTGAGAAAATGAAAGCCAAAATAAAGACGGGAGAAACCCATTAAGAAAGAAAAAATCAAGGCGGGTGCACTCCATTTTGGGTGATAAAAAAGAACACCAAAGCCAAAGATAAAAGCACTTAAAGTGTGTCCGGACATAAATGAATGAGAATGAGGAATTAACCAGTTATTAAATGAATTAAGTTCGCCCCACGCTGTAACATGATTGGAAAGCCAAAGTGCGTCTGCGCTAACAGTGGGATCTAAAAAGGGACGGGGCCGAGCTACGAGCGGTTTTAATATAAACTGATTTGCGCCTGCGACGATAATTAGTCCGGCTAAAATAATTAGACCAGTACGTCTTGTTTTCTTAAAGAATACAAAAATAAACGCCAGCAAGAAAAAGATTGCCCCACCTTCACCAAGGAAGGTGATGACTTTGAAAAAGAAATCAAAAAACGGGTTTTGCATATTCTCAACGATTGAGCGTAAAAAAGTAAATTCCCAAGCCATGTTATTCTTTTTCCTCTGCTACTATTTCAGGCAGTTCCTCTTTTTTCTTTTTATTAACTAAGCCTAGTAAAAAGTAAGAAATGACTGCACCAACAAGGAAGGCGATTATTGAAAAAATAAGCGTACTAATTTGGAAAGGAGCCGGATTCTCATAAAGAGAACGGACGGTCCCATTAAAGAAGGCGATAACAATGGAACCAACAATAAAGCCTAAAATTGTAAAGTTAGTTTTAACGCGATTTTTCTTAAATGAAATTCGATAGAGCTTGGCGATTATTAGTATTCCAAGCACGCCACTAATTAATAAAACAAAAACTGCCCCAAGATCAAAGCCAACATTGACAAACTGAAACTTAACAATTCGAACAAGAAAATTAATTATTTCTTCGTAATACCCAAAGGCAATTAAAATAAAAGTTCCAGATATTCCCGGAGAAGCATGGGCTCCAAGCGATAGAAAACCAACAATAAAAAGTAATAGTAACTGAATAAAGTTGATATTAGTTAAATTAGCTTGTAATGTTGAAAAATAACTAAAAGCGCCAAGTGCAAAGACAAACAGGAAGCCTGCTAGTGAGAGAAGTAAATTCTTCATATTAAACGTTCCTTTTAAAGAATTCGCAAAAATTCGTAATCCACCGGTAGTGATTCCCGCAAAAAAAGCGATTGTAATAAAAGGAAAATGTTCAAGGAGTAATTTTATTGGATAGAAAAGAATGCCAATACTTACAAGCATTCCTAAACCAATGGGTAACAAGAAGCCAAAAGATTTTTTGAAGTTTTTTCTAAGATCGCCCACCGCTTCTAAAAGATCATCATAAACATCAATAAGGACGGCCATTGTCCCTCCGCCAATTGCGGTAATTAGGGCGAAACCGAGGATAAGACCTTGTAAAAAACGTTTTAAGAATTTGTTCATATTTCGTATTATATCCTACTTATAGTATTAAAGTAAAAATATTAGAAAAATTAAGCAATTTTAACCTTTTCTTTTAAAAATTTATATAATTCCTTGGCTTCACCGACAACCATGCCAGACTTAAGAAGGGCAAGGGTTGCCTGCTGATTGTTTTGTTCGGCAATAAAAGAATCGAAAATAATATAGTCACGAGTTTGGTACACCTTTACAATTGAAGAATATGGATTGCGCAGCGGTTCGTATCCTTGTTGGTTGCTCGTACTTATTAAGAATTCATCATCTAGGAAGGTGTATTTTTGGATGATGTTTTCGTTGATTGGTTGAGCTTTTTTATTTTTACTTTGAAGAATAAGCGGCATAAAAACATGGATAATAACCGGAACGAGCAGGGCAAAAGTTGTAAAAACAATTCCTTGAGGTAAGTTTTGATAACCAAAACCAAGACCCGCAACAACTAGACACATTAAAGAAATCATGATTGTATAACGATAAACAACAAAGTGGAAGCGTTTGCTAACTTCTTTAAGTAATCTTGCATCGAATGGAGTTTCATTTATAAACATAATAGGGCACCATCTTTCTAACTCCCCCATTATAGCAAAATATAAACGTAAAATCGTAGTGTCTTTCTATTTAAACTAATATTGGAAGTAAAGTTTATTCTTATCAAAATGACGAAATTGAGGACATAAAACCATCGGAACAATCGGCAAGTATCAAACTATTAGCTTAGTAAAAGCAATGCAATCTACTAAATAAAGGTAAAAAATGATATAATTTTGCAGGATCAGTATGAAATTATTTGTTGGATTAGGAAACCCTGGAAAGAAGTATGAAAAAACGCGCCACAACGCGGGCTTTTTAGCGCTCGACGCTTTTGCGGAACTTGCAAAAGTAGAAATAGATAAGAGTGACTTCAAAGGTCTCTATACTAGTTTTACTTTTGAAGGCGAAAAGATTTATCTTCTTAAACCACAAACTTTCATGAATCTTTCAGGTCAATCGGTGCTTAGTTTCATGCAATTTTTTAAAGTTGATGTCAGCGAACTATATGTAATTTACGACGACATGGATTTAGCGCCTGGTCACATTCGCATTAAAGAAGAAGGATCTTCAGGCGGACAAAAAGGGATGCAAAATATTATTGAATTACTAGGAACGAGCAATTTTAAACGAATTCGGATTGGTATTGGTAAACCACTCTATGACGGGGTTGATCATGTTTTAACAACTCCTAATGGGGAAGAAGCAATTCAATTTAATGAAGGCATAAAAAAAGCTAGTAGTGCAGTTAAAGATCTTTTAACCAATGACTTTGGTGCCGTAATGAATAAATATAATACTAAGGAGGTTGCCGCAAGCGGGTGATTAAACTATTTTCTGATTTATTTAAGACGAACACACCCCCCGCGATTAAAAATAACCGCGTTTTTGTCACGTCTGAAATAATTGGTACCGCCCTTCTTGTTGCTGAAGCCTACTTAAAAGAACCCGATAATTACGTTATTATTACGAGCAACTTATATAACGCCCAAAAGCTAATTGCCACTCTTTCTACCTTTGTAGACCAAAAAAATATTTTGTTTTATCCCCAAGACGACATGCTCTTTACGGAAGTCTTAGGTGCGACCCAAGAACTTGAAGCCCAAAGAATATTTACTCTCTATAAAGCCCAAAATACTAAAGAGAAATATATTTATGTTACTAACCTCGCCGGAGCGCTAAAACCTGCTATTGAAGCTAGCTATTTTAGGAGGATGGAATTAACGCTTAAAGTAGGAAATACCCTCAAAATGTCGGAATTAACCGCAAAATTGCAACAATTTGGTTACCAGAGAGTTAGTAATGTTGAACAAAGTATGCAATACGCTGTTCGTGGTGATATTGTTGATTTTTATACGGTTAATGAAGATTTACCAACGCGGGTAGAATTTTTTGATGATGAGATTGATTCAATTCGTGACTTTAATGTAAGTACCCAAGTTTCATTGCATATTCGCCAAGAAGTTGTTTTAATCAGAGCTAAAGAAAGTAAATTATTTCAGGCTGAAGAAGCAGAATTTCTTGAAGCGCTTAAATATAAGCTTTTTGAAGAGAAAAAAGCACTTAATATTATTGACCAAGATACATTGGAAGTTAATATTAAAGAAAAGATTGAAGAATATTTAAATGGTAATGACCAAGCTTTAAGTAAGTACCTTCTTCTTCATCCGCTTTTTCGTCACACTTTTATAACGCACATCTTTAATCCAAAATTAATCTTAGCAAATGAGCCGCAAATAGAGGCTGCTGCCCAAGTATTAAGTGTAGAAACCGAATCATTCAATAACGAAGAAGTGCGTAAACTAGAACGCATTCCCAATGTTCCGTTTCATTTAGCAAAAAGCGTTTTAAATGTTTATCCGCAGCGGGTTACTCGTGAATTTAGTGAAGACGGAAGTGAAGAAGTTTTACTTATTTCTCCCGTCCCGCTTTTAAAAACAAAAGAAGATTTACGCTTTTATTTAGAAGAATATAAAAAAGAGGGTTACGCAATCCATATTGCGCTTAATAACAAAACTCAAGTCGAACAAATTAAACAAACATTAATTGATAATGAGATTACTTTCACCCTTGATGAAGACAATAGAGAAGCTGATGTAGCAATTACGTATCATTACTTTCCCAACGGGTTTGCTTTAAGTAACGCTAAAGTTGTTGTTTTAACAAGTAAAGAATTGTTTAATATTTCCCGTGGAGAAAGACGCTACAACACTCGGTTTAAAGCCGGCAGTGTTATTCGCAGTTACGAACAACTGACTCCTGGAGATTATGTTGTCCATGAATACCATGGTATTGGTCAGTATATAAAGATTGAAAACATATTTTCTTTTGGTGCAAACCGCGACTATATCAAAATGAAATTTGCTGGAGACGAAGAATTAGCAATTCCCCTTGAACAAATTCATTTAATTCGCAAATATAGCGGTCGAGAAGGGGTCGCCCCTAAGCTTAATCGTCTTGGCACCCAAGAATGGACAAGAACAAAACAAAAGATTAATGAGAAAATTAATGATATTGCCGATTCGCTTTTAGAAATCGAGGCCAAACGCCATGAAACACCGGGATACGCTTTCCCTGGGGATGACGAGTTTCAACGGGAATTTGAATTAGGCTTCCCTCATGAATTAACTGCTGATCAAAGTAGTGCGCTTGTTGAAATTAAACTGGATATGGAAAAACCCTATATTATGGACCGCCTTTTAGCGGGCGACGTTGGTTTTGGCAAAACGGAAATTGCCTTACGCGCCGCCTTTAAAGCAATAAGCGCTGGTAAACAAGTACTTTTCTTATGTCCCACGACCCTTTTAGCGCGTCAACATTACAATGTTGCCCTTGATCGTTTTGCTAATTTTGGGGTTCGAAGTGCAATGATTTCCCGACTTGTAACGCCAAAAGCGAAGAAAGAAACAATTAAGCAGTTCAACGAAGGAAAGATCCATTTATTAATTGGAACCCACGCCTTACTTAATGTTGATTTTAGTAAGGCGAATGTTGGATTCTTAATAGTGGACGAAGAACAACGCTTTGGCGTTGAACAAAAAGAAGCAATTAAGAAAATGAAAAGCCATATTGATGTGTTAACTTTAAGTGCAACCCCAATTCCACGGACACTGCAAATGGCACTTGTCGGACTTCGTAGTTTAAGTCAAATAAATACTGCACCGCAGGAGCGGATGCCAATTCAAACGTATGTTATTAAGCGTGATGATTACGTTATTAAAGAATTAATTGAACGGGAACTTAATCGCGATGGGCAAGTTTTCTATCTTTATAATCGTATTGATACCATCTATCGCGCGGCAAACCGCATAAGTAACTTAGTGCCAAACGCTAAAATCGGAGTAATTCACGGCCAAATGGATAAGGTTGAGAGTGAAGATGTGATGAATAGCTTTTATAATGGGGAGATTAATGTTTTAGTAACCACCTCAATTATTGAAAACGGAATTGATGTTCCTAACGCGAACGTCATCATTATTGAAAACGCTGATTTATTCGGTTTAGCGCAGCTTTATCAAATTAAAGGTCGAGTTGGACGTGGTGACCGGATAGCGTATGCTTATCTTTTGTATAAAGGCGAAAAAGTAATGAATGATGATGCAAGGAAAAGGCTCCAAGCCATTCAAGAATTTACTAAACTTGGTAGTGGTTATAAAATTGCTGAACGCGATTTAATGATTCGGGGCGCGGGAGATATTTTAGGCGCGGAACAATCAGGCTTCATCAGCAGTGTTGGGATTGATATGTATTTAAAGATGCTCTCCGACACCTTAAACGAGAAAAAATATAATTTAAGCAGTGAACCAATTGAAAAAAATATTAACTTAAGTGGGTTAGAAGCGTATATTCCCGATTCATGGGCCAGCGCAAGTGAGAAGTTTGATTTATATTTAGAAATAAAACAAAGCAAGAAACTAACAACCTTACGTGAAGTTGAACAAAAAACGATTGACATGTATGGAAAATTACCACAATCAATTAACAACTTATTCTTAAAACGGCAAGTTGAGTTAATGGTGAATAGTAAGGTAGGTTATATTGAAGAAGTCATCGACGAAGATACATATCTAGATATTATTCCTGGCAAAGCATTTTTAAATGTTTCGGGATCAATGATGTTATTAAATGAAAAGATTGGCAATAACTTTACTAATCTTCGTTTTATTAGCCAATTTGGTAAAATGAAAATACGGATTATGAAGAAAAATGATTGGTTTGCAACATACGCCACTATTGTCCGGACAATTGTTTCGCTTGTGCGGTCAAAAGTAAAGGAGGAGGAATGAGACTAGATAAATATTTAAAACTTACCCGACTTATTAATCGCCGGACCGTTGCTAAAGACATCAGCGCAGCGGGAAAAGTTATTGTTAGTAAAAAAACCGTTAAACCTGCTTATGAAGTTAAAATTGATGATGTCCTTGAATTATATTTAGCGAAGTACATTTTAATCGTCAAGGTTTTAACAGTGGACGAAAAAGAGTTGCGAACCGCGCCTGAGAAAGGTTACGAATTAATTGGAAAAACCTTGAATGCAAATTAATTTAGCAAAAAATTTAAAGTATTTACTTGCTTGTAGTTATGGTCCTGATTCAATGGTTTTATTTACTCTTTTAAAAAAGGGGGGATATAACTTTGAAGTCGCGCATGTTAATTATATGATGCGCGGAGAAGAAAGCGAAAAAGAAACAAAAGCGCTACTTGATTATTGCAAAGAGCACAAGATTGTTTGCCACTATAAGTATATTGAAGGCAGGACATTAAAAGGTAACTTTCAGGAAGAGGCCCGCCGAGTTCGTTATGAATTTTTTAAAGAAATTATTGAAAACGAAGGCCTTGATGTCCTTTTAACCGCACACCATAATGATGACCATCTTGAAACTTATTTAATGCAAAAAGAAAGCCAAAGAACCGCTTTTTATTATGGTATTAGAGAAGAAGCGTTTATTAATAACATCCGCATTATGCGCCCACTTCTTGGCTACGGTAAAGAAGAAATTATGGCTTTTGCTGCTAATAATAATGTGTCTTATGGGATTGATAGTTCTAACTTAAAAACAAAATATACGCGTAATAAATTACGGCATAATGTCCTTAAAGCAATGGATTATGCCGCTAAAAGTGCTTTAAACGAAGAAATTGAATTAAAAAATGAACAAGCAAAAAGTGAACGTTCGGTGGTTATTGATTTAATTAATAATAATACAGTAATAATTAGTGAATTTTTACGCCTACCAGAAAAAAAGAGGAAACATGTAATTTACGAACTTTTTTATAATAGTGGGATTGTTACTAGTTTCAGTGGCCCCAAAGCAGAAAACGTTATTATGTTAATTAATAGTGATAAAAGTTCTGCCTTTCAAAAGATTAGTGGTGACATTTATTTAGTTAAATTTGCGGGAAAAATTAGCTTTATTAATATCAAAGATTATCAAACCTATAGTTATTCATTAATTGAACCAAAGTTATTAATAACTAAGCATTTTCAAGCTCAATTTGATAATATTGAGGCAATTCCATATATAAATAAAGACCAATATCCCTTAATAATTACTGTTGCCAAAAAGGATGATTTCTACAAGATTAAAAGCTACGAAAAGAAAGTGGCGAGACTCTATATTGATATGAAATTACCGCGGCACTATCGGCTTATTTGGCCGATTGTTAAAAACAAGGATGGCGAAATCATATATATTCCGCGGTATCGCAGTGATTATAAGCCTGTTTTGCACAGTTTATTTACTATTTTTCTAAATTAAAACGAGTTAGTTGAATTCTAACTTTATACTATGTATAATTACTTGATATTTTATTTGCTTAAATAAAACTAGACAGGAGGGTGTATGAGTAGACCTAACCCAAATCAAAACCAAAGACAAGTGAAGCAAAGACGGACCTTGTCGACAATCTTACCTTATATTTTACTTTTTGCTGTAATCGGAGTCGTTGTTTGGTTGGCATTTTTTAACAATCAAGTTACGACGGTTGTCTTAGGACAAGCCGGTAAAGACGGAATATTAGAATTCCTGACCGTGAACAGCGGTAAAATTACCTCGATTAGTTTCGTTGAAACCGAAACAACCGTAAAAATTACCGGTGTTTTGGAAGACGGATCGCGCTTTGTTTCTACGCTCACTAATGAATGGGCTAATGGCGAATTTATGGCCTTTCTTAAAGACCCGACATTACTCGAACAATCATTCACTCTTACGGTAGTTAATGCTTTTGAAAGAACGTTCTGGAATACTATCGGGCCTAACCTAATTTATCTAGTCCTCTTCGTTGGCGTTATGATTTTCCTATATTCAAGAATGGCTGGAGCAGTTAATAATTCAAACTCTAAAGCAATGGAATTTAATCGATCGCGCGCTCGTCTTGAAACAAAAGGAAAGAAAAGTTTTAAAGACGTTGCCGGCGCTGATGCGGAAAAACAAGAAATGATGGAAATCGTTGATTATCTTCGTAATCCAAAGAAATACGCACAATTTGGCGCTAAATTACCAAAAGGTATCCTCTTAGTAGGGCCACCGGGAACTGGTAAAACTCTTTTAGCAAAAGCTGTTGCAGGCGAAGCAAATGTTCCGTTTTACTCAATCTCTGGTTCTGACTTCGTTGAAATGTTTGTTGGGGTTGGGGCTGGTCGGGTCCGCGATATGTTCCAACAAGCAAAAAAGACCGCACCATGTTTAATCTTTATTGATGAATTAGACGCTGTTGGGCGCCAACGGGGCGCAGGCTTAGGGGGCGGCAACGACGAACGTGAACAAACCTTAAACCAATTATTAATTGAAATGGATGGTTTCGCTGATAACTCAGGAATTATGGTTATGGCAGCCACAAACCGTGATGATGTTCTTGATCCGGCCTTACTTCGTGCTGGACGTTTTGACCGTAAAATTACCGTTAGTTTACCAGATAGAGCGGGACGAGAAGCAATCTTTAAAGTTCACGCGCGGGGCAAAACCATTGATGAAGCCGTTGACTTTGACGCAATTGCCAAAAGAACTGTTGGTTTCTCTGGGGCGGATATTGAAAGTATCTTAAATGACGCCGCTATCCTCGCTGTGCGAGACAAAGCACCAAAAATTATGCTTCGCCATGTTGACGAGGCAATTGATCGTCGGATTGCTGGACCAGCTCGATCAAGCAAAGGACTTAATGAACATGAACGAAAAGTTATTGCTTATCACGAAGCGGGACATGCTATTATCGGAATTAATCATCCCCACTCGGATAAAGTCCAAAAAATTACTATTATTCCACGTGGTCAAACTGGTGGTCACGTCTTAATGACTCCAGAAGAAGACCGCTTCTTAGTTACTAAAAAAGAATTAATTGCCCGTATCGTTGGCTACTTAGGTGGACGAACGAGCGAAGAAGTGTTCTTTGAAGACGTTTCAACCGGGGCACAAAATGATATTGAAGTTGCAACGCGTATTGCCCGTCTTATGGTTACAGAATTTGGGATGAGTGACCTTGGCCCAATTCAATATGAACGCGATACCGGCAGTGTATTCTTAGGTCGCGATTACAATTCAAGTCAAAAGAACTTCTCACAAGCAATCGCGCTTGAAATTGATAAAGAAGTTCGCAAAATCATTGAGGACGCGCATGAAAAAGCCCGCGAACTCATTATTAAACACCGCGACGACCTTATTTTAATTGCCGATACGCTCTTAGAAAGAGAAACGATTACGGCGGAACAAATTGATCGGCTCTTAAAAGATCGCAAACTTGAAGAACCAAAACAAGTAAAAATTGCCGAAGTCATCTTAGAAGAGGCGCCTGTTGAAGAAACAACACCGACGCCGGAGACCGAGGAACAAGAATAAATAATAAAAGCCGGAGCAATTCGGCTTTTTTAAACTAAAGTATGAAAATTGGAAATATCGAAATAAAAGGAAAAACAATTCTTGCCCCAATGGCGGGAATAACAAGTTACGGTTATCGGACTTTTATGCGTTCTTTTGGGGTCCCACTTTGCTATACGGAAATGATTAGTGATAGCGGGTTATATTTTAGTAACGAAAAAACTTATGCCTATTTACCGCCCGACACAGAAGCGCGCCCAACCTCGATTCAACTCTTTGGTGGAACGACCGAAAGATTACTCCAAGGATTAGCGGCAATTGAAAAACATACTAATAATTATGATTTCATTGATTTAAACTTAGGTTGTCCCATGCCTAAAGTTACCCGTAATAACGGCGGATCGGCGTGGCTTAAAGATCCTGATGAGATGATTGAAATGGTTGAAAGTATTGTTGCTAAAAGCAAAAAGCCAGTTACGGTAAAAATAAGAATTGGTTGGGATGAAAATAGTATTAATTTTAAAGAATTATTGCCTCGTTTAGAAAAGGCGGGAGTTGCAATGATTGCTATTCACCTCCGGACAACCGCCCAACTCTACTCTGGGAAAGCCCGTTACGACTTAGCGCATAATATTCAAGATTTAGTTAGTGTTCCACTGGTAATAAGTGGCGATATTTATACGTTAGATGACGCAATAAAAGCGCTTGAAGTAACAAAAGCAGAGGGTGTTATGCTTGCCCGTGGTCAACTTGGTAATCCGTATTTAGCAACCCAAATTGAGACGTACTTTAAAACTGGTGAAAGACTGCAAGACGCAACCTTAAAGGAACAATTAAATTATTTAGAAGCATTAGCGAAATTAATTATTGAAGAAAAAGGTGAACATCACGGGGTCTTAATAATGCGAACAATTGCCCCTTATTTTTTAAAGTCTTATCCCCATGTTAAAAGTTATAAAACACGACTTGTTGGTATAAAAACATTCGAAGATTTAAGCGCAATCATTGGCGAAATAAGAAGTAATATTAGCTAAATTTGGTAAAATAATAAAATAGTGAGGAACTAAAGTATGGCAAGAGAATTAAGTGATCAAGAGTTAGTAAGAAGAGAGAAAGTTGAAAAACTAGTTGCAGCGGGAATTGATCCGTTTGGTGCAAAATTTGTCCGTAGTGATAATAGCGCGAGCATTAAAGAAAAAGCGGGCGATTTAACGAAAGAAGAATTAGAAGAAAAAGCAATCCCGGTTGTTACAGCGGGACGGATTATGTTTATCCGGATTATGGGAAAAGCAAGTTTTTTTACCATTCAAGACCAAGCTGGTCAAGTTCAAGCTTTTATCGCAAATAATAATGTTGGCGAAGAAGAATACGCCCTTTTTAAAACTGCTGACTTAGGGGATATTGTTGGTGTTAAAGGAGTAATTATGCGGACAAGAACAGGCGAAGTTTCCGTTAAAGTTAGTGAATACACGCACTTAGTCAAAGCGCTCCGCCCACTTCCTGAAAAGTTTCACGGCTTAACCGACGTTGAAGAACGTTATCGCCGCCGGTATGTTGATTTAATTGTTAACGAAGAAAGTATGCGCGTTGCCTTAACACGGCCAAAAGTTATACGCGAAATTCAAAAATTCCTTGATGGTCGAGGCTTTGTTGAAGTCGAAACAAGTATGTTAAATTCAACCTTGGGTGGTGCAAGTGCCAAGCCATTTGTTACCCACCACAATACGTTAGATCGTGACTTTTACTTGCGAATTGCTACAGAATTACCACTAAAACGCCTAATGGTTGGGGGAATCGAAAAGGTTTACGAAATCGGCCGTTTATTTCGAAACGAAGGAATGAGTACTCGCCATAATCCAGAATTTACCACAATTGAAGCCTATCTTGCCTATGGCGACTTAGAAGATATGTACGAATTATGTGAAAGTTTATTCCGTCATTTAGCAGTGACAATTACTGGCTCCACTAAACTTATGTGGGGTGAAGATGAAATTGATATGACTAATAAGTTTCGTCGTATTTCGATGGTCGATTTAGTTAAAGAAAAGACTGGTGTTGACTTTAGTGCTCCTTTAACTTTTGAAGACGCTGCTAAGCTGGCTAATGAGCATAAAATCCATGTTGAAAAGCATTGGACGGGTCCCGGGCACATTTTAAATGCCTTTTTTGAAGAATTTTGTGAAAAAGATTTAATTCAACCAACCTTTGTTTTTGGCCATCCACTTGAAATTTCGCCACTTGCTAAGAAAGCAGCGGACCCACGTTTTACCGAGCGCTTTGAAATCTTTGTTCAAGGTAAAGAACTTGGTAACGCCTTTACAGAGTTAAATAATCCGCTTGACCAAAAAGAACGCTTTTTAACACAGTTAAAGGCAAAAGAATTGGGCGACGACGAAGCAAGTGAAATGGACGAAGACTTCTTAGAAGCCTTAGAATACGGGATGCCACCAGCGGGTGGAATCGGAATTGGAATTGACCGTCTTATCATGTTACTTACAAACAAAACGTCAATTCGTGAAGTTATTTTATTCCCAACAATGCGGGATAATAAATAAATTTTTGTTGTATTTATAGGTAGCGAGACAAATGGCCCTTTACAAAGTGTCAATCTTGTACTATAATTACAACGCTATGTTACCTAAAGGTAATGTACTCCATGCTATTGGTGAGCAATAGCCGAAATTAGTCCAGAGGGAGGTGTGCTTATGAAAAAGTACGAGATTATGTATATTCTTCGCGCAGAATTGAGTGAAGAAGAACGTAGTGCCGAGATGGAAGTTCTCCACAAAATTATTACTGACTTAGGCGGTAATGTTGTTAGTGTAGATACTGAAAACTGGGGATTACGAAATTTCGCGTATCCAATTAATGATATACTTAAAGGCTTTTATGTAGTCATTAATGTCGAAGCTGAAGTTAATGCAATTTCAGAATTTGAACGGATAGCTAAATTTAATAAAAACGTGATTCGTCATCTTGTTATCGCTAAATAAAACAAGGAGGATTAACAATGATTAATCGAGTAGTCTTAGTCGGTCGTTTAGTTCGTGATCCAGAATTACGGCGCACGCAATCAGGAGCAGCAGTTACTTCGTTTACTATCGCAGTTGACAACAGAGCAACGCGGGACGGAGAAAAAAGTGCGAGCTTTATCGCGGTTGTCTGTTGGAATCAAACTGCAGAGTTTGTTGCCCAATACTTAAAAAAAGGAAATTTAGTAGGTGTTGACGGACGCCTCCAACAAAGAAACTATGAAAATAGTTCAGGTCAAAAAGTTAATGTCGTCGAAGTTGTCGCTGATAACGTTCAAGGATTAGAACCAAAAGGCGCAAGTGACGTTAGTAACAAGCAAAGTCTTGATGCTTACGCTCCAGACAGCGCTCCAAGTGAAGAGGGCGCGGACATTTCGGACGATGACCTTCCGTTTTAAAAAATAAAAGGAGATTATAGTTTATGGCATATCGTAAAGGTCGCCCACGTCGCAAAGTTTGCTATTTCAAACAAAATAAAATTACTGAAATTGATTATAAAGATGTTGAATTATTAAAGAAGTTTGTAACACCAAACGGGAAAATCACTTCCCGTAAGATTACTGGAACTTCTGCGAAATATCAACGCGAACTTGCCGTGGCGATTAAAAATGCACGTTTTATGGGATTACTTCCATTCTACGTTAGCTAATTAAAACAACTGTTGCAAGTCAATCCCATTGTCAACCAATGAGGTAAACATCTTGTAACTCTAACAACTCATAGCAGAGTAATGAATACTCCTTGCAAATAATACTGCAGGGAGTTTTTTTATAGCATCTTATATACATAGTATATAGACCTCCCTAGTATTAACCCGATAGAAGCAACAATGTTATAAGAAACTCACTTTGATTGCGATTAGGGTAAATCTCTTGTCATTAAAACAAAATATTACCTAGCGGGAATAATAACAAGCATTTAAAGAAAAAACCAACAAAAAAGAGGACAAATGTTCCCGCTAAGTAACATTTTAAAAAACAAGCTGTAATAGAAATAGCACAGATCAGAATCAATTCAAGAAGCATTAGAAAAAGTCCTCATGATGATTAGGGAAAAAACTTTTTTAGTGTGATTTTAAACCATAAAAAGTAGAAAAACTTACAGAATAAATAAATGTGTTTTAGGTATTATTGTTTATAAGGTATTTTTTTCGCTATTTATCTGTTTTTTCTTCTATTAATATTGTTGCAAAAAGTTTTTGTATGGTAAAATATCGCTGAATGCGTATCTAGGTGAATTTTTACACCTCAATGAAACCCAGAAAGGAAACGAGTTCAGGTGGATAAAGCAATGCTCGACGGGCGGGAAGAGTTAAAAAAAACAACGCCATTTAGTTTAGGATATTTTGTAGAAATGTTCCAAGTTGTAATGATCACATTATTACTTTTTACAATGTTTACTTTATCACATTTAGAACACGGGATTGCCTTTATTTTTCCTGTGCCAATTGCTATTTTTGTAATTCGTTATCACGTTAAAGATAGTATTATCCCAGCCCTTATTATGATTGGGCTTGCCTCGCTTATTACTCACTTTTTACCAATTAACGAAAGCCATTATCTACGAGGTCTTTTAGTGATGACAACGTCAATGTCGCTTGGTATTTTGCATGGTGTTTTATTTAAACTTCGAGTTAAACCATTGAAGGAAATTATGATTTTAGTGGCAGTAGAACTCGGGTTTGCGATTTTGATGAAAGTTGTCTTTTACTTTATGAAAGATCCTTTCTATTCATTCTCAATTGAGTTTGAACACGTTTTCCATGAATTACGCGACTTTTTTGGTTTAAAAGAATCAGAAATGTTTACCCAAAATATGGGCGTTGTTTTTCCATTTATGGTTATTCCTTATACCTTTGCTCTTGCCTTTATTGAAGTTTTGTTTACCCATATGTTAATTCACCTTTTTATTAAATATGTTTATGAATTAACGCTAGAAAAAACATTTCACGGCCTAAAGTTTAAAATGAAACCATACACCGGCATTATTTATTTTGTTGGTATTCTTTTATCAATTGGCGGGTTATTTTCGCTTGATTTTGCCCTCCCACCAGCGGTCATGGTTTTAGTAATTGTCATTCTTGTTTTAACCTTAATGGCGACGATTTTCTTCCTTTTCCAAGGAGTTATTATTACGATGAAATTAATGCGCGTTACCCTTCATCGCGAGCTTGCAGTACTTATTTTCTTTATTAGTCTCTTGTTTATTATTCCTTTTGCGCTTCTAGGGGCGATAAGTGTTACTTTTAGGTTAAGAGACAAAATAGCGGAAAAACGCGCAAAAGAAGTAAATTAATTAACTAAAAAGTTAATAATATTCCTTAAATATGTTAAATTGTAGATAAGGAAATAACTATGGCACGGAAAAATAAATATAAAATTAACGGTCAAGTCGTTAATGATGACACCGTATTCGCTAATGATGATATTTTTTTTAACGAAGGTGAAGAGTTTTTGGACGAAGAAAATAGGGAAAACACTTTTATAGCCGCCGAACCTTATCCGGATGACTTTGATGAGGACGAGTTTTTTGAAGAAGCGGAAACAAGCGAAGTTAAGAAAAAGAAAAAGCGTAAGAAAACACGAAAAGAAAAACTCCGTTATCGCGGAAAGTATGAGCTTTTACCCGAAAGAGAAAACTGGCGGCAAATTAAGTTTTATCGGCGCCGTTTCCTCGCGATTGGTGCGCCCTTTATTACCGGCATTTTCGCGCTCCTTTTAGGGTTTGCGGCCTATAAATACAATGCTCTTTTTGGTGTTTTAACAATTCTTATTGCTGTGCCTGGTCTTATATATTCCTTAATCGGTTTAGTTAAAATTCGCACGAAAGGGGTTATCGTTGTAATTATCGGTCTAGTATTTAATATTATCGGTCTAATCATGATTATTTCTCCTCTTAAAACCATATTTAGTAATTTTGGCGCGATTCAACAAGCACTTAAAGATTTACTTGACTTATTCATATAAAAAATAACGATAAATTTCTTAAAATTACCAAGGCAAATCTTTATCTTGCTCTTTTTAAGAGCAGAAAGTAAATTTATTAGTGAGTTAGGGCAACGGCGCACGTAATATTGTTGTATAATTAAAAAGAATATGGGAGAACGTAATGGTCAAAGCAATCATTAAACTACGAAAAACAGCGCTTATTATCTTCTTAATTGAAGTTTTAATGCTTATTTTTGTTAATCTTGCCTTTTTTCTTAATTTTGGGGACCTTCGTTCATTTTTTACTGCCGAAGTAGTATTCATTTTTTCTGCAGTCATTATTGCCTTAAATATGTTTATTTTCTTAGTTCTAACAATGCGAATTAATCGAATTCGGAGAAACAATACTTTTGAGCTTGTTAATCTTTTAGGTGGTGAAGTCAAAGAAGCCTATGATTTTGCAATGGTGGGGATTATTGTTGTTGATAGTGACTTTAATGTTACTTGGGCGAGTGAATTATTTAAAGAGCGGCGTTTGCTCATTGTTGATAAAAATATTCTTGCCTGGAAACCAGAATTTACCCGCCTTGTTGAATTAAGCGAAGCGCTTAGTCCAAACCTCGAAGAGACCATTAAAGTAGAGATTGAATCAAGGAACTATGAAGTTAAATATTTAAGTAAATCCGGGGTTTTCCTATTTAAAGATATTACCGAGTTTGAATACTTGTTTGCCACGAGTATTCAAAATTCACCGGTTTTAGGACTTTTGGTGGTCGATAATTATAGTGATGTCGTTTTAAAGTGGCAAAAATCGAATGTTGCGCTTAATACAACCGCGACATTAATTAATGAGTACTTTTCAAAATTTGGGATTATGGTGCGGCAATATCGTGAAGATGGTTATATTTTAGTCGCTAACCGCAAGAACTTTGATAAGGTTTACGCTGATAATTTTTCACTGTTAGAACAAATTCGCGAAAAAACCGCCAACGTTGATTATCAAATATCTATCTCGCTCGCCTTTGCTTACAATTTTCCCGATATTTTGAAATTAAATGAGCTCGTTTTAAATGCGCTTGATACTGCAATGGCACGGGGTGGCGATCAAGTCGTTATTGCTCGTTACGGCGAAGAAAGTGAATACATTGGCGGGGCAACCTCACAAGCTGAAAAACGAAACAAAACTGCGATTCGGTTATATGCTGACACAATTTTCCGTCATATCCGGGAAGCCAAAAATGTTTTAATTATGACGCATAAAGAAACTGACTTAGACGCTATTGGGGCCTCGCTTGGCATTAAAGCAATGGCGGATTATGTTAAGAAAACCCAAAAGGACGGAGAAAAAGATTTTGTTCCCGCGCGAATTGTTTATGAACCAGACTTAACAGAAATAAAAACAAGGCAAGCAGTAACGCGGATGTTTTCTAAACAAGAAATTAATAACATTTTTATTACCCCGGAAGATTTAGAAGAAGAAAAAGGCGCTAATAGCCTAGTTAACTCAAATACACTTTTAATAATCGGCGACGTCTCACGGCCATCCTTAACCCTTTATCCACGACTCCTTGAACTCGTTGATAAAGTTATTATTATTGACCACCATCGCCGCACTGACGAATTTATTGATCAACGGCTTTATGATTATATCGAAACAAGCGCAAGTTCTACTTGTGAAATTGTTACTGAGTTAATGCATTTTGGAAACACACCAAACTTCGTTCTTCCAAGTCGTTATGCGACGTTTATGCTCGCGGGAATTTATTTAGATACGAATTATTTCCGCACCAAAACAACTGGTTCGCGAACATTCCAAGCAAGCATGGTCTTAGAAGACGCAGGCGCAGATGTTATGACGGCGGATGACTTCTTAAAAGATAATGTTGAAGAGTACGCATTAATTACAAAAATTACCGCGAATATGACGACGCTTAGTGTTGGGGTAGTCCTACTAACAGCCGATGAAGCTGACTTTGTAACCCCAGAGACACTTTCAAAAGCCGCGAATCAATGTATGCGGATTAAAGGCATTCAAGCTTCCTTCGTTATTGGTTATACTGCACCCAAAACCGTGAAAGTTAGTGGCCGGAGTGACGGTGAAATAAATGTCCAATTCCTTTTAGAAAAAGTAGGCGGCGGGGGTCACCAAGCGAGCGCGGCGGCGGTATTTAATGACAAAACACTAAGTGAAGTTGCTGATTTATTAAGTGAAACCATTGCCTTGAATTTAAACAAGGCGCGGGTTACTGGTAGTAAAAAAGGAGGATAAGATGAAAGTTATATTATTAAGTGATGTTAAAAAGGTTGGGAAAAAAGACCAAATAATTGATGTAAGTGATGGTTATGCCACTAATTTTCTTATTCCTAAAAAACTAGCAGTGCCTTATACTGAACGAAATATTGGTCAACTTGAAGCCCATAAAGCCAAAACAAAGGCGGAAGATCTTGCCCGCAAAGAAGAGGCAATTGCAAACAAAGTTATCCTTGAACAAGGAGAATTAGCTTTAACACTTGCCATTGGTGCCAACGGCAAAGCTTTTGGTGCAGTTACCGCCAAACGAATGGAAGAAGAAATTTCTAAGAAATATAAAATTAAAGTCGACCGAAAAAAGTTTGTTAGTTTTGAACCGATTAATCAAGTCGGCCGTAGTGTTTTAAAAGTCGAACTCTATAAAGATGTTGTTGCTGAAATCAAAGTATTTGTTGAGGCAAAATAATGAGTGCAAAATACGATAATTCACCTTTTACCCTCAACGATAAATCTTTACTAGTGCCCGCAAACAATGAGTTAGAAGCGGTTGTGCTAGGGATTATGCTAAATTCTGCTGAAGCAGTAGCGGAAGGGACAACACTTTTAAAAGAAGAGTATTTTCCAAACATTAATAATAGTAATCGTGCAATTTTTCATGCTATTCGTGAACTATATATGGAACAAAGCGAAGTTGATTTAATGACTGTTTCGCAAAAGTTAAAATCAATGAAAATGTTTGCTGCTGTCGGTGGTACCGCCTATTTAACTGCGTTAGCCGAAGAAGCAATTGCTTTTTCGGCTTTCAAGAATTATTGTAAAGATCTTCGCGAAGCTGCGCTCTTGCGCAATACACTCGCGGTGTTAGATAAAAATCTTAATTTACATCGGCAAGGGAATACTGGTAATCCCAATGATTTTGTTAGTGAAATAACTCATGAAATTACTAAAGTAGCGGAAGAACGCCGCATAATGGACTTTGAAACGTTGCAAGACCTCGGCGAAGACTTAAAAATTCACTTAGAAAAAATGCGTCGTTCAGGATCAGGAACAGTAACCGGACTTGCAACGGGATTTAGTGAACTTGATCGGATAACCCATGGTTTTCAAGAAGATAATTACATTATTGTTGCCGCACGGCCCTCAGTTGGTAAAACCGCGTTTGCGCTTAGTTTAGCCTATAACATTGCTACCAAAAACGATAAAACGGTTGGTTTCTTTTCTGCAGAAATGGGCAGTATTCAATTAATGCAACGGCTCCTATCAAAAGTTTCACAAATTAATCATGGCCAAATTACCGATGGTAAGCTTGATTTAAAGCAACGCACCAAAATAGATGAGACACTACGCAAACTTGATAATGTCAAACTTTTAATTGATGAAACACCGAATATCAATATAAATGACTTAATTTTAAAAACCCGAAAACTTAAACGTGAACATGATGATCTCTCTTGTATCATTGTCGACTATATTGGGCTCATTACTCCGAGTCGAAAAGTTGAAAACCGGCAACTAGAATTAAGTGAAATTAGTTCGGCGCTTAAAGCACTGGCGCGTGAGTTAAAAATCACAGTGGTCGCCCTTTCACAATTATCACGGACGGTTGAAGCACGGCCTGATAAACGACCACAGATGAGTGATCTGCGTGAATCAGGCAGCTTAGAACAAGATGCCGACTTAGTGTTTTTAATGTATCGTGAAGACTATTATGTTAACCAAGGAACCATTAAACCAACAAACGCGATTTATCAGTCTTATTACACGACGATGAGTGAACGCGACGCGGAACGAAGTGTTTCCCCCGTTGATATTATTTTAGCGAAAAACCGAAGTGGGGAAACTGGTAGTATAATTCTCTTCTTCTTTAAAACAATTTCAAGTTTTGAAACGCCGGATAACGAAACACTTTTACTGTTAAAAAATTTACAACGAGCAAATAGCGGCAAGAAAAGTAGCGATTAATGAAGTATTACATCCTTGCGAGCGGGTCTAAAGGTAACGCTACTATTATTAAAGGGAAGGAAACAACCCTGCTGCTTGATATGGGCCTTACTTTAAAAGAGTTTAGAAATAAACTTGCGCTTTTTAATTTAAGCGAAAAAGAAATTGACGCAACAATCTTTACCCATGATCATACTGATCACTTAAAAGCCCATATGGCGCTTATTAATGGCGCTCAAATTTTTGCGCCTCGCTCCGAACTATTAAACGGCGCAAATTATGAGGTAGTAAAAGATTATGTCCCGTTTTCCGTTGGTGAGTTTAAGGTAACACCCCTACCAACAAGTCATGATACGCTTTATTCTTATGGTTATGTGATTGAAAATGACAAGGAAAAAATAGTGTATATGACCGATACTGGTTACATTAGTAATCAAAACCTTTCGTTAATGAAAAACGCTGAGCTTTATATTTTAGAAGCCAATCATTGTCCACGGCTTCTTTTAGAAACGAACCGACCGTTTAGCCTAATTCAGCGGATTATGAGTGACGAAGGCCATTTATCTAATCAAAAAACTGGTCACTACTTAGCGGAATTAATTGGCCCACGGACGAAAGAAGTCGTTTTAGCGCACTTAAGTGAAGAAGCAAATACTCCGGAAGTCGCAATCGCAACGGTTGAAGAAATCTTTAAAAAGTTTGGGATTAACCAAACTAAATTTAACTTGCGGACTGCGGCCCAGTACACTCCGCTTTTTGGAGAAACAAGTGAAGATTAATATAATAGCTGTTGGAAAAATGAGTGCGGAATTTAAGTCTAGTTACGACTATTATTTAAAAATGATTACTAAATTTGTGCCGATTAATGTTACCGAAATACGCGAAGAGGCAATTCCTTTGAAGGAAAATGAGGGTGACGTTAAAAATGCGCTTGAAGTTGAAGGTGAGATGATTTTAAAACGAATTAAAGATAAAGAGTTTGTTTTCGTTTTAAGTCCGGGCGGGAAGAAAGTAGATTCTATTACCTTTAGCAAAGAATTAGAAACTGCTTTTAGTCTTGGACAAAGCCAAGTAACGTTTGTGATTGGCAGTTCGAACGGACTAAGCACAAAAGTAAGCGAACGCGCGAATTTTATTTTAAGTTTCAGCGACTTAACTTTCCCCCATCAACTTTTTCGCGTTATGCTCCTTGAACAAATATTTCGGGCGTTTAAAATACTGCGAAACGAACGCTACCATAAGTGAGGTTAAAGATGGAAGAACAATATAATTATGATAACTTAACACCTTCGTGGAATTATGGAGAATTTGCGCAATTCAAGCAAATTATTCCAAGTCGAACACTCTATGCCCGCGGGCATATATATAAAGAAGGCGCCTTTTATATCGAACCATGGTTTTATACGCAATTAACTCGGCTTTTTGAACGTTTTCCACAGCAAAAAGAACATATTCTTGGGGTTTTACTAAGTTTTGTTGATGAAGCAAAATACGTCTTATTTACGAAAGACATCAATAATCCGGTGTTTTTAGATAAAGAGTATCGCTATGTTGAAATTAACGAAATTATTATTGCCGCAAACTTAACAATTGATGATATTTCAAGAGGAAGTGATTATGGCGATTAATGGCATATTAGTTACTAATATTAGTCAAAGTGAGCCGCGCTTTCGCGCCCAGGCGGAGGATTTCTTAGAAAAAGCAAAGAAAATCGCTTTTTTGTCACTTAATGAAGTTGCCAATCAAGATGTATTAGATTACATAACTAGCCATAAAGTAGACTTTGTTCTCTTCTATGATAAAGACATATATCTAGCGCGGCATTTAGAAAAACAAGGAATTCGCATCTTCAATAAAAGCAAGACAATAGAGCTTTGCGATGATAAAGCAATGACGGCTTTAGAACTCAAGTCTAAAGGAGTGGCACAGCCCCCTTTCTTCGTCTTTCCGCTGCATTTTTGGGGTAATATTTATGAATATTACGAAAAATATCGCGTTAATTTATGTGCACTTGGCTTTCCACTTGTCTTAAAAGAACGCCAAGGCTCGTTTGGTGATCAAGTTTATTTAGCTCATAATGAAGATGAGTTAAAAACGCTTATAAGAGAACACGGAACAAAAGCACTTATCGCCCAAGCCTATCTAGCTAAACACAGCGGCACTGATTACCGAGTTAATGTTGTTGGGGGAAAAGTTGTTTTAACAGTTAAAAGAAGTAATGATCATGATTTTAGAAGTAATATTAATCAAGGTGGCACGGTGGTCGTCGTTTTGGAAAACAAAGCAATTTCTAGAGTCGCTTTAGCCGCTGCGAAAGCACTTAAAGCTGATTTTGCGGGAGTAGACGTGATGCTAGATGACACAGACAATCCAGTTGTACTTGAAGTTAATAGTAATATGCGGACTGTGAGTGTTAATAAATTGAGTGAAGTTGATGTAACGCACGCTATTCTTGAGCACATTGTAAAAGAAGTAGTATCCGTACGAATGTAGTCAATTAAGTTTTAAATAAATCTATTTTAAATATTTTTTCTTATTGTCTTGGGTTTAAGGTACGCATTGTTAACCAAACACTGCGCAGACCAAGCCCCATAATAAAGACCATATGGAAGAAGCCGGGGGCGAATAAACCGACGATCAAGGTAATTAAGGCAGGGGTTGGTAAGAGCCACGCCCCAATCCGAATTGCTTCAAAGAACTTTAAGTCATGATTTGGATTATTTTTGCCGCGCGTGGAGATAAAGATAATTAAGCCCATCACTAAGCCAATAAGAGTGAAAATAATGAGATAAACAGCAGTTTGCAACCAGAAACTTTGGGTTTTAACTTCCTTATATGCGAGTTCTTGCATGTTGGCAAAGTTTGCGACAACTTCGGAAGTATAGTTTGTATTTGCGGGAGAAATTGTTTCACCGTTAACATTATTAGTCGCGAAGGTCCGAAGATTCATAGTAACAGGAAGGGTGTTAACCTTTCCTTCATAAGAGATAACTGTGCTCCCAGTACTTAAAATCTCATTGGGATTAAAAAGCCGTAAATAAATTGTTTCGCGGCCAATAATTAAGTGGGATGTAATGTCTTTATTTGTTTCGGCAGTTAAAGTGCTTTTGTACTCGGCAAGTTTGGTTGCTAAATAATGTTCGGGTTTATAAGTGGTTTTTCCAACCGTAAAATTGCGATCAAGATGGCCGGTGTAATAAACGCGCAAATAATCAAACGCCACGGTTGTGGAGATGCTTTCGCCTTCACTATTAGTGGTGGTTGTAGTTCGATCTTGGGTAAAGGCAAAGTATGGAAAATCTTCCGGGCCTGTATCATCTGTTAAAATAATTTTATTAGTGGCAATGTCTTGGGCAAAAGTCTTATTACTAACGCTACTTTCGTATAGAACGTGCTTTTTGGTAACCGCATCTTCTTTAACGAGTAAATCAACGTCATTGGTGTTTAATGATTCGGCAAATTTAACAAGCCCAAAATCAGCGTGATAGAGATTGCCATTTAAGGAATCACTGCCTTTTGTTTTACCAACCGCGACCATTCCGGGAACAACGGCAATAATAATTGATAACATGAATAATAAAGCGGCAATCCACCACGGTTCACGGCGGCCACCTTCATAGGCTGCGGTATTATTAAAAAGGGAAGCAAAAAGATGACGAAAAAAACCAGGACTTGTAGTTGACTTTTTGTCTTTTTTTTCCTTCATTACTTTTACTGGTTCGGCTTTTGCTTTAAATTTTTTACTACCCATATTTTCTACCTCAATTCCGTATCTATGTAAGTATATATTACTTACACTTGTTTTTCAAGACAATTTGGCGGTTGCAACAAAATAAAAACTGCGCTATAATAGTTGCACTTGGGGGTGGCATGGTTTCGACAGAGACTCGCCTGGCAAGCATAGCAGCCGT
>CAYJDS010000005.1:0-27859 GCA_964369015.1 uncultured Staphylococcaceae bacterium
AACCAACACAGTGCAAAGAAGTATTCAAGTCGAATTTTAATTTTCTATTTAATCGAGTTATAACTTTTTATTGGATAAATTAAAATTAGTGTAGAATTAAAGTAGTTTATTAAAGAACGAGGTAATATATGAATTTGTTTAAGACCTATAAAGGTGATAATGTCCCACCTTTAACTAAGTACGTTTTTTCGTTTACCGGCATTGGGCGTGACGCTGCTTATACATTAATCAATTTATTTATGATGATGTATTTACAACTAACTCTACCCGCGGATGGTGGTAACTACAAAGCAATGATTATGGTTATTATGGTTTTTATGCTTGTTTTCCATTTGTGGGACGGCTTTAATGATCCGCTGATTGGTTCAATTATTGAAAATGCCCGCTTTAAACTTGGTAAATACAAACCGTGGATTTTATTCGGCGGGATTTTGAATGGGCTACTTATGATAATTATTTTTAGTTGGCGCCCATTTAGTGGTTGGGGCTATGTTGCCTTTTTCCTAGTTGTTTATTTATTATGGGAAATCACCTTCACTTTTAATGATATTGGTTACTGGGGCATGGGCCCAAGTTTAACCCGTGATCCCAAACAACGCAACCAAATAACAATGTTGATGTCAATTGCGATTAACATTGGGGCCTTTTCGGTTGGGGGTCTCGTGCCAAGTCTTTATCCGGGCCGCGCGGTTTCAATGTTCCGACTTCTTAGTATTATCATTGGTTTGGTTTTTATTTTGTCGCAAGTATTGCTCGTCTTTTTATGTAAAGAACGGGACCGCAGTGAAATCGATAAAGAACAAATTATCCATGTCCGTGATATCTTCAAAATTATCAAAAATAATAAACCGCTCCTTGTCATGATGCTGGCGATTATTTTCCATTATTTAGGGGGCAGCATGTTTAATAATGTTGGGCAAAACTATATGCACTATGTCTTTGGCTATAGCCAAGCAGGTTCGGCCTTTTTCTACTTCCTTATTGCTTACGCCGGCGGTTCAATTATTGCTAACTTTATCTTTGGGGGGTTAAGTAAAAAATATTCGCGGGCGCAAATTTTGAAAGCCTCCTATATTATTTCGCTGAGCGGTAATTTGTTATTACTTGTTGTTGGTAGTCTCCATGCCTTTGGCATCCTTGCTATTCCTAATGCAATCTATCAATGGATTTTACCGGCGATTGCGCTGATTATCTTTACGCCAAGTGGGGTCTTCTATCTTGTTTTACTCGTCCAAATTGCTAATACCGTTGAATATAACGAATGGACAACCGGGGACCGCAAAGAAGGAGTTGTGTTTGCGGCGCGCCCCTTTGCCGCAAAAATGAGTAATGCGCTGACGGTCCTTATTGTTTTTCTCACGTTGTCGGTAGGTGGTATTTATGATATTTCCAATCAAATTAGTCAATACGAAGTTGCCGGATCGCTTGCTAATACTGATCCTGGTTATTTAGCACCTGACGTTGTTCAAGATTTAGCGGACACGGCGATTAAAGGTGCCAATTTAATGCGTGCCGAGTTCGTGCTAATTTTAGCAATGTCCTTACTCCCTGCACTTTGCAGTACAGCGGCCTATTTCCTTGTTAAGCGTAAATATCCAATTGACGAAGCAATGTATGACAAAATGCTCGTTGAAATCGACGCGCGCAAAGCAGAAGCTGTCCTCAACGAATAAGAAGAACAAAAGCTTAATAAAAAAATACGGCGTGGTCATCGCGTCGTATTTTATTAGTTTACTATTTAATAGTTACATTAAATGATTTATGGATGTCATTGACACTAACGTCAATTGTTGCATTTCCACTTGCTTTTAAACTGCGGAAATAGAGAGTAAGCATCCCGGCGTGCAAGGATTGCGCGCTTGGGCCGACTAAAACAAGCGGTCCGGAAGTCTTAATTGTCACGACACTGAAGTCATAGTTATTGCGGTAAGGCGCTAAACTTTGGACAATGAGGGTAGTCATATCATATGTTTCCCCGTTTTGGAGTTCATTTTTCGTTAAGGTGAAATGATAGGTTGTGGCTTTAGTGCTGCTTAATGGAGCTCGCATTATTTCTTCATCTTTTTCATTATAGGAAATAATGATGAACTCATTGTTTTTTTGGCCCCAACTTGCTACATTCGCGGACCATAAGGCGACGTGATCAGCGCGACTTAATTTATATTTAAGGGTCATCCATAACATTACTAATTTATCAAAGATTGATAATTTATCAAAAGATTTAAGCGCGGCTTTATTTAACAAACGACCAATTTTTATGCGGTCTTTAGCGCTGAACTTTATATCACTAATAAACGTTTCGCTAATAAAGGTATCAATGAGAAAGGGCGGATGGGGCAAGTGTTTATATAAATCACGCCGCGGATAATAGGTTTTGATGAGATTAGTGCCCCGTATAAGTTTAATTTTAGCGGCGTTACTTAAGACGAGTGTTTCGTGCAAGATACTTTCCGGCATATCGCCATTATTACCAATAAAAGCGGGCATTAATACGGGTTGGCTTTGAAAGTTTGAAGTATAGGCATAAGCAGCAAGTTTTGGTTGGCGATTAATATCAAGGACACCGTGATAGCAAATTTTATCGCCACTGCCAAATTCGTTATGCGTGTAGTAGTCATGCATACACCACGGAGAAATTGCAACAATATTAGGGTCGGCAAAGTAAGCATCAAGCACTTTTAAGTGGCGTTTTACGTGACTTAAGGTAATTGCGGGACTGTCAAAAGGCTTTGTGGGATACATATGCCCATTATTTTCACTCACGATATACGGCTTTTTCGTGTGAGTTACTTTGCGTTTTGGTAATAGGCCCGCATTAGGTCCGTAGTGCGAAAAGTCATTGAAGGAATAGATGTCTTCAAGGGGTGCACTATGGGCAAAGTTTCGCGTTCCGGTGGTAGGGCGGTAGGGGTCAAGTTTTTTCGCTAAAGCATGACTTGCAGCGTAAAGGGCGTCATTATCCACTGATTCATTAATGCGAATTGACCAGGCAATAATACTCGGATGATTATAATCACGCCTAATCATCGTTTCTACGTTTTGCAAATGAACTTTTTGCCATTCCGCGTCGCCAATATGTTGCCAGCCCGGGACTTCATTAATTACAAGCAGGCCGAGGCGATCACAGGCATCAAGAAAATGACGACTTGGCGGGTAATGCGAGCAGCGAACATAATTAACGCCGAGTGCTTTTAAACTAACAACATCGCTAACTTGTAAGTAAGCTGGAGCGGCCGCGCCTAGATAGGGAAACGTTTCGTGGCGGTTTAAGCCGACTAGCGGTGTCGTGACCCCGTTTAGCAAAAAGCTCGTTTTATTAAACGCAATATCGCGAAAACCAAAGGTGAAATCGGCGTGGCGCGTTAGGTCATTAACTTTGCAAGTAACGCGTAAAGTATAAAGATGGGGTTCGTTAAGTGACCAAGGTTTGATAGTTGGCACATTAAATGATTGCTCTTCACTCGTGCTAATTAAGGTCGTGCCATCAAAGACTTCGTAAATGACGCGAACGGGTGCTTCACCACTTTTATTAATAAATGTTGGTTTAACGGTCACTTCACCATTCATCCGCGCATCAATATCAAGAGCGAGTAAGTCAAAGGCTTCATAAATATGTAAGCTTACTTCGCGGTAAATGCCAGGGAAAGAGAAGAAATCAACAGTGTGGCCAAACGGTGGAGCATTTATTTGTTCATTGCCACTGACCACAACGACAATGGCGTTTGAGCCTAGAAAGACATAAGGAGTAATATCGATGTTTTCTTCCATATAAGGCCGCGCAAAAGTGCCAACTAACGTTTTGTTAACGTAAAGTGTAAAACTATTATTGACCCCTTCAAAACGTAAGATATATGTTTGGGTGCTTTTTAGATCATTAATTTCGAAATCTTTACGATAAGTACCAAGAATATCAAACATTGTTTCATCATAATAATTAAAGGGAAAACTTACCATGTTATGGGGGATATCGACAATTTCGCTCGTGCTTGGCATTGCGGTTAAAAACTTCAGATCAAACCCGTTAGTAAAGTGCCAATTATCGTTAAGTGGATATTTCATACTTTATACTATCACTAAAAGGAGTTACTTTCAATTGCTAACAATTATGGAATATATTAAACGGTAATTATGCTAAAATTAGTTCAACATGAAAAATACATTTATTCATTTAACTACTGATAATAGTTCATATGTTCTCTATATTAATGAACATTTTCATTTAGAAAATCTTTATTACGGGGCGCGTCTTCCCGCTGATGAAGTGTTAACGACCTTAATTAATCAACAAAAAAACCCCTATGGCACCTCGACTAATTATAACGATGATCCGCGAAGCGTTTATACTTTAAATCATCTTAATCTTGAAGTTGCAAGTCTTGGTAAAGGCGATTATCGCAAACCAAGTATCTTACTTGAACACGAAAACGGCTATGTTAGTGATTTTATTGTTAAAGCATATAAAGAAGGACAAGTTGCTGACTTATTGGTCAATGAATTGCCACTACCCCGTGGGGCTGATAAGTATGTTTATTTTATCTTACAAGACGTCGTTAGTGGCGTGGAAATCAAACTTGATTATCTCCTTTTTAATGCCGCTAATGTTATTGCGCGCCGCGTTGTTGTTCTAAGCGGAAAAGGGAAGCTTGTTCGCGCTGCGAGTTTAAATCTTGATCTTTATAACAATCATTATGAAATTTATTCTACCTATGGGACGTGGGCAAATGAAGGCCATAGTGTCCGTCATAAAATCGTTCCCGGAATTTTTGAACTCTCCACCAATAGTGGCCCCAGTAGTAACCGTCATAATCCGTTTTTCCTCCTTTTAGGCGCCAATACAAGCGCTAATTATGGGGAAGGTTACGGAATTAACTTAATTTATAGTGGTACGTTTAAAGCAACTGTGGAATGTACTTTTGATAATCGAATCCGTATTCAACACGGGATTAATGATGAAACATTTACGAAAACACTTGATAGTGACCCGTTTATTACCCCATTTGCTATTCTAACTTATAGTAATCTCGGTGAAAATGGGATAAGTCATAACTTCCATAACTTCGTTAATAATCATGTGGTGCGCGAAACTTATCAAAAAAAAGTGCGCCCCATTTTATTAAATAACTGGGAAGCAACGTATTTTGATTTCAATTTACCAAAATTAAAAAAGTTAATGAAAAATGCCGCTAGTTTAGGGATTGAACTTTTTGTGCTTGATGATGGCTGGTTTATTAATCGTAATAATGATCGCGGTGGTTTAGGAAATTATGCGGTCAATCCTAAAAAGATTCCCGGCGGGTTAAAAAGTTTAAGTAATTATGCGACCAAAGTTGGCTTAAAGTTTGGGCTCTGGTTTGAACCGGAAATGGTATCTGCTGATCATGAAATATTTACTAAAAACCCAGAGTGGGTTGTTAAAATACCAAATGTTCGACCGAGTGTTGGTCGCTTCCAATATGCGCTTAATTTATCTTTACCGGCCGTTCAGCAATATATTATTGCTAATGTTAGTGCAACCCTAACCTCGGCGGCAATCAGTTATGTCAAATGGGATTATAACCGAGCACTGAGTGACTTTTATACACCTAATCACGCGTTTGGCACTTTTTTCTATGATTATACGCGCGGGCTCTATACGATTTTGCGCACCCTCACAACCCGCTTTCCTGATATTTTATGGGAAGGATGCGCAAGTGGGGGTAATCGGTTTGATTTAGGCATTCTTGCTTTTTTTGATCAAGTATGGATCAGTGATTGTAGTGATGCTTATGAGCGCATTCGCATGCATACAACGTTTGCAAAAGCCTATCCCTTAAGTGTGATGTCGGGCCACGTTAGTGCGAGTCCAAACCACCAAATGTTACGCGAACTCCCTCTGCAGACGCGGTTTAATAATGCGTTTATGAGTGGCGGGTTTGGTTATGAACTCGACGTTAATAATTTGACCGCTAAAGCAAAGCATGAAATAAAGTTATATAACGAGGTAGCGAAAAGTTTTCAAGATATTGTCGTCAAGGGGACATACTTTGAACTTGAAAACGCCTCGCAAAAAGCCAAAAGCGGGTTTGCGCTGATTAGTCCAACTCGTGATTCGGCGCTTGTCCTTATTAGTGAAGGGGTGAGTAAAACATTACCCGAAGTAAGTAAATTACCGCCGCTCGCGTTGTTAGAACCGGGAATGTATCACGTTAAAACACTACCGCAAGCAACCGATCTTTCCGTGTTTGGCTCGCTGTTAAATATGGTTTTACCAAAGTTTATTAAGCATGACGGCGTTGTGATTAACTATTTAAACGACCGCAAATCAGCCGAAGATTTAATTAATGCTCATGTTGTGGAAGATTATGTCGTTAGTAGCGAAATGTTACACGCTGGCGCTCTAACTCTTTATCCGAGTTGGGCGGCTAATGGCGTGACCGACACGACGCGAATTAGTCGTGATTTTACGAGTGTTTTATACTTCATTACTAAAAAAGGATAATATTTATCTAATACTCATAATCATATTCCGCCTATTCTAGTTCTTGAATAGTTTGATTAAAATTAAAGAATAAAGATTTAGATAATAAAAAAATTAGAGGTGTTTTTGGCCTTTCATTTTAACAACATATTCTTCACGTATGTTAAAATAAGTTTATGAAAAAACCTGATATTTTTTTATATGACTCCTTAACGAAAGAAAAACGGTTATTTGTCCCGCTTGTTCCAAGTGAAGTTTCAATGTATGTATGCGGACCAACGGTTTATGACTATGTTCACGTTGGTAATACCCGTCCAGTTGTTGTTTTTGACACGCTCAGACGATTTTTTGCCTATGTTGGCTATAAAGTTACCTTTGTTTCAAATTACACAGATGTTGACGATCGAATTATTAGTAAAGCTGCCGCCGAAAAGATAAGCGAAGTCGAACTTAGTGCGTTTTATATTAAAGCCTATGAAGAAACACTATCTTCGCTTAGTGCTCTGCCACCGACTTACGCCCCAAAAGCGACCGAATATATTCCTGCGATGCAACATTTTATTGCAACGATTATTAATAATGGGGCGGCTTATGAACGTGAAGGGGAAGTTTTTTTCCGAGTTAATGCTGTTCCTGATTACGGGCTACTCGCTAATATAAGTTTAGAAGATTTACAAGTTGGAGCCCGCGTTAATGAAAACGAGAAAAAAGAAGCTGGACAAGATTTTCTTTTATGGAAAAAAACCGATGTCGGCATAAAATGGGATTCGCCATGGGGTGCAGGAAGACCAGGGTGGCATACTGAATGTGTTGCGATGATTAATGAAATTTTCAAAAAACCATTAATTGATATTCATGGTGGAGGGTTTGATTTAAAATTTCCCCATCACACAAACGAAATTGCGCAGTCGGAAGCTTACGCAAACACTCATTTAGCAAATTACTGGATGCATAATGGTTTTATTAATTTAAATAACGAAAAGATGGCAAAGTCGACTGGTAATTTTGTTACTGCTAAAGACTTTATTGCAAACTACGGCGCGCCGGCCTTACGCTTATTACTTTTATCCACTCATTACCGCGCTCCAGTTAATTTAAGTGCCGATATTATTGCTAACTCACAAAATGAAGTTAGTAAAATAGAGAGAACAATGCTGGCCTTAAAACGCTTCTTAGCGGTTAACGAATTTAGTGGTGCTGACGAAACGCTTTTAACGCCTTTTCTTAGTGCACTTGCGGACGACTTAAATACGCCGAACGCTTTAAGTGTCGTTTATGCTTTAGTTAAAGAAGCAAACATTTACTTACGAAATACTAAAGGAAACGAAACGAAACTAGCGAATTTATTTGATGCTCTTAGTGTAATGCTTAGTATTTTAGGTTTAGATTTAAGGGGTAAAGACTTTGATGAAGAAGATATCAGCCTCTTAAAAGAATACGAAGCAGCACGAGTAAATAAAGATTATAGAAGGAGTGATGCCCTGCGGGAAGAGTTGCAAAAAAGAGGTGTTTTGTCGTGATTAACCGACAAAATGATAGTCAAATCGCTTTTGGTCGTAACAATGTTTTTGCTTGTTTAGAAGCCGGAATTGTTACCAAACTATTTGTTCAAGATAATTTTGATGATGAAAAAATTATTAAATTGGCGCGCCAAAGAAACATACCAGTTACAACGCTTTTAAAAAAGGAATTAAATTTAAAAAGTAATGGTAATCATCAAGGAGTGGTCGCGATTGTTAAATCTTTCGAGTATGCCTTGATTGAAGATATTGTTAATAAGGCGCGTGAGGATCAAAGAGCGATTGTTTTAGTGTTAGATGAAATAAATGATCCGCATAATTTAGGGGCAATCATTCGTAGTGCAGAAGCGTTTGGTGTAACGGGGATTATTTTTAAAAAGGACCGTCAAGTAGCAATTACCCCGACGGTTATGAAAGTAGCAACTGGGGCCCAAAATAATATTTTAATTGCCCAAGTTGTTAATTTAACCCAAGCCTTAGAAAAATTAAAAAAAGCTGGGTTTTGGACCATCAGCACTGACCTCAAAGCAACTAAAACCGTCAATGAATTGAAATATGACTTTAAAGCAGTAGTTATCGTTGGTAACGAACACAAGGGTGTTTCCCATTTATTAAGCAAAACAAGCGACTATGTTGTGAAGATTCCAATGCAAGGAAAAACAAATTCTTTGAACGTAAGTGTCGCAACTGGTGTAATTCTTGCACTAATTCGCCAAATTCAGTTGTAGTTATAAGTATATATAAAATAGAGAGGTTCCTGATATGTCTACAAATTTTCCTATATCCAATGAGCAAGTCTTTCGGACTATTATAAGTGGAGGTGAACATGAAATCTCCATGATGTTTAAAAATTTTAATCCCTTTATCCGTTCTCGATGCGGACATTATTTAACACTTTATGAAGATAGTGGGCTTGAGTACTATGACCTAGAAGTAGTCGGCAATGCGGCGCTTCTAAGTGCGATTAAACTTTATCGCGGTGATAATATTCCTTTTGCCGCTTTCGCAAGCGTCGTTATTCAAAACGCAATGCGAAATTTCGTAAAACAAATAACTCGTCCGACCTCAGTGGTGGCGCGACGTGGGGTTAGTTTAGATAGTTATTTTAGTGAGGTTAATACTTCACTATTAATTTCTGACGCAATTACCGATAGTGAGTTAACGAATTTTGGCTTGTACAACCCAAGCCCGATTGGTTATTTTGAAGATGCAATCCCTTTTGTTTGTCAAAAATTAGAACTAGAAATTTTAGCTTCAAAATTAGAGGGTTATAATTACCAAGAAATTCGCAAGCAACTTAATTTACCGAAGCGAAAATTAGATGAATTAATCGCCCTTTTAAAGAAAAAGGCCGATGAAAATAATTAACAAACCATAGTTAATTTTCGCCTTAAAAATTGGTGGAAAAAGAGAAAAAAACAGCCTAAATTTCTGGCGAAATCGACACTAAATCATGCTTATTTTAGCTAGTTTTTTTACGTTCTTATTTAGTCGTTTTCACACCAAAACAATCTAAAAAAATGATACATTTTGTGAAGAATATAAGAAAAAAATAACTCCGAAAAATTAGAAAAAACAGCAAAATAAGAGCCTTTGCTTGACCAAAAAAAAGCCCTATGTTAATATTTCTTTACTGTGGTTTATAAAGGAGTATAATAGATGCGGAAAAAGGTTCTTTTAATATGTGAAGTTTGTCTCTCTCGTAATTATACGACATCGGTCAATAAGGCGTCACAAACGGAACGCTTCCAAATTAAAAAGTATTGTCCGAAATGCAATAAAATGACATTGCATAAAGAAAGCCGCTAGGAGGGTTTATGGGACTAAAAAAATATTCTGCTGAAGTAGTTAAGGAAGCAAAACGTGTTCGTTGGCCAAAGCGAGAAGTTCTCTTTGGTACAATTCTCGTTGTGCTCGTCGTTGTAGTTTTTGCTGCCTCTATTTTATTTATCGAAGACTTAGCGGTATCAAAACTTCTTGGTGAACTCGAACGAGTTTTTGAAGGATTGAAAGGCTAGGTGAGTAACATGAATGAAAAAGTTTTAGATTTAAAATGGTACGTTGCTAGTACGCAATCTGGTCAAGAAAACACCGTTAAACACAACATTTTAAAACGGTTAGAATCAAATGAAAAAGCTAATACAGTTTCACGACTCATTGTCGCGGAAATTGAAGAAGAAGTGCTTGATAAAAACAACAAAATTGTTCTTAAAAAACGTAATTTGTATCCCGGCTATATTTTCCTTGAAATGGAAATGAGTGACGAGATGTGGTTTTTAATTCGTAACACACCGGGGGTTACTGGCTTTATTGGCTCAAGTGGTCGCGGCGCAAAACCGTTTCCCGTCGTCTATGAAGACATTGAACCAATTTTAAAACGGTTAGGTCATGTTGATAAGAAGATGTATGATCGGTATAATTTAAACGATTATGTCCGGGTAATCGACGGCCCACTTGTTGGCACTGAAGGGCACATTATTGAAATTGATCGCGAAGCTGGTATGGTTAAAATTGAAGCCGTCTTCTTTGGCCGAATTACCACTGCTGACATTGATTTTGCCTTAATTGAAAAAGTTAATTTCTAAGTTTTAAGACAATTTATTGAAACGACTCCGCTGCAGCGGGGTCTTTTTTTAGCACTTTTTTACTAGATTTTAATCAATTTTGTGCCTTTTGGGCGAAATGAGACAAAAAGAGGTGATAATTTACATTATTTTCTTGTCATAAAGAAAGTTTTTGGTATAATCATATGCGTAATGCTCGCTTGTGCGTAGGCACTACAGGCTCGTGGGAGGAAGTGCGATCTTCCCCATACCACAGCACGGACATCTAAAATAAAAAGGAGGACAGTCACGTGAGTAAAAAAATCGCTAAAGTCGTCAAACTCGAACTTATCGGTGGTGAAGCTAAACCAGGCCCGAAACTTGCATCAGTTGGTGTTGTTATGCCAAAGTTTTGTACAGATTTCAATGCCCAAACAGCCGATCGCCGTGGAGAAGTAGTTCCAGTTATTATTACTGCCTATGAAGATAAATCACACTCATTTATCTTACGAACAACCCCAGTCAGCATTCTTTTAAGAAAAGCCGCTGGAAATATTAGTAAAGGATCAGGCAACGCTAAAACAACGAAGGTTGGCAAAATTACCCAAAGTCAACTTCGTGAAATTGCTGAATTCAAACTACCAGACTTAAATGCCAATGATATTGAAGCCGCCATGCGCATCGTCGCCGGCAGTGCTCGCAACATGGGCATTGTTGTCGAAGACTAGTGGCAGAGAACCCACACTCGTTAGGACCACAGAGGAGGAATTATGAAAAGAGGGAAAAAATATCGTGCCGCGGAACTTTTAATTGAAAAGGGTCGCTTATACACGTTAGAAGAAGCCGTTGCGCTCGTTAAAAAGACTGCAACAACAAAATTTGATGCAACCGTGGACGTCTCATTTCGCTTAAATGTTGACCCACGTCAAGCCGACCAACAAATTCGGGGAACACTCGTCTTGCCACACGGAAATGGTAAAACTAAGAAAGTCTTAGTCATTACTAATAGTCCTGATGTTGCGCTTAAGGGTGGTGCCGACTTCGCTGGTGGCAAAGATATGCTTGAAAAAATTAAAACTGAAAACTGGTTTGATTACGACGTCATCGTCGCCACACCAGACATGATGGGTGAACTTGGGAAAATGGGTAAACTTCTCGGGCCAAAAGGCTTAATGCCAAACCCCAAAACCGGAACCGTTACTAATGACGTTGAAAAAGCTATTCACGAAATCAAAGCAGGTAAAGTTGAATACCGCGTTGACCGTGAAGCAAATATGCACGTCTCCGTTGGTCGCGTTAGTTTCGAAGATGAAAAACTTGTTGATAACTTAAAAGCCTTAACTGACCGAATTGTTAAAGTTCGTCCGTCGGTTGTCAAAGGTGCATTTATTAAAAATGCGGTTATCCACACGACAATGGGTCCATCGATCGCAATTACATTTGCTGGTCGTTAAACTAAACTTGCTAACAATAACCTAAGAAAACAACGGCGAAACAGCTTAATAATGTTGTCGAGGTCAAGAAAATATATTAAAAATATGTCCTTGTGGGATTATTGAAAGCCTCAATCACAAATCACAGGAAGGAGGTAGAACACATGAATCATAAAAACATCGTTGCCAAAGAAGCTATTGTTGAAGAAATTCAAACGCTTGCCAAGGAACATGACGCAGTTATCGTTTTTGAATATCACGGCTTAAGTGTTGCTAAAATCACTGAACTTCGTCGTTCACTACTTGCAAGTGGCGCTAAAATGGCAATTTATAAAAATTCACTCGTCGAACGTGTTGCTAAGTCACTCGGTAAAGAAGAACTTAACGAATACTTAAGTGGCCCGAATGCATTACTTTTTAGTAAAGACGTTAGTTCAGGCGCTAAAATCTTAACTCGATTTGCCCGCTTTAACGACCAAGTGGAAATTAAAGGCGGCTTATTTGAAGGCCGTGTTGTTGGTGCTGAAGACGTCAAGGTAATTTCAAAATTACCAGACAAGAACGGCATGATCTCAATGTTCTTATCGGTGCTCAATGCGCCAATTCAAAAGTTTGCCGCTACTATTAAAGCGGTTGCCGAAAAATAAAATAATTGTCCAAGGAGGAAAAGAAAATGGCAAAACTTACAGTTAGTGAAATTATCGCGTCATTAAAAGAAATGACAGTCTTAGAATTAAATGACTTAGTCAAAGCAGTCGAAGCAGAATTTGGTGTTACCGCCGCAGTAGCCGCCGGCCCAGCCGTCGCCCACGAAGAAGAAGGCCCAGTTGACAAAGGCCCATCTGAAGTTACCTTAGTGCTCAAACATTGGGGCGCAAGCAAAGTTGCAGTCATCAAAGTTGTCCAAGCCATTACTGGTTTAGGCTTAATGGATGCCAAAAAATTAGTTGACGGCGCACCTGTTAACATTAAAGAAAAAATCTCACCCGTTGAAGCTGAAGAACACAAGAAAGCTCTTGTGGAAGCGGGTGCTGAAGTTGAAGTTAAATAGTCTAAAAAAATCTAGCGTGAAAACCCACAATTATGGTTGTGGGTTTTCGTGCATATAAAAGAGGACCACTTGAGCCATTATTATGATAACGATCCAACCTTAAGTCATAAGACTAAGACGTTGGTCCTTAACCTAAATGGCGTCGAGGTTACTCTCCAAAGTGATCGCGGTGTATTTAGTAATAAGGAAGTAGATGAAGGGTCAGTAATTCTGCTGAAGAGTTTGACTGATGAAGACTCCTTCCAAACTATTCTTGATGTTGGATGTGGATATGGAACTTTAGGGTTATATCTCGCAACCAAGTTCAAAAATAGCAGCGTGACGATGTTTGACATTAACGAGCGAGCAGTCAAACTTAGTGAACAAAATATAAACCTCAACAAGATCACAAATGCTCAAGTTTATGTAGCGAACAACTATCAGGCACTACCTAAACAATCGTTCGACTTAATAGTCCTTAACCCACCAATTAGAGCTGGAAAAAAAGTATATTATCCACTTCTTAGTGAGGCAAGAGACTATCTAACTGATGGCGGAAAACTTGTGTTTGTAATCCGAAAATCCTTAGGAGCAGAGAGTGCTCAAAAGTACGTTAAAGACTTTTATTCGCGTGTTGAACTAAGTCATCGGGAACACGGATTCTATGTTTACAAAGCTAGCAAGTGAAAATAATAAGTAAAGAGAGGCCATTTATGAAACAAATCAAAGACAAAACAAAAAGACTCCACAACGATCGTATTGATTATTCCAAAATTAGCGGCGCTTTCGAAATTCCAAACATGATTGAGATTCAATTAGATTCTTTTTCATGGTTTAAAAATGAAGGAATTGCGGAAGTTTTTAATGAAGTATTCCCGGTAGAATCTTATTCAGGAGATATTGAAATTTCCTTTGTTGGTTATCGATTTGATGAACCAAAGTACAATTTTTTAGAATGTAAAGACCGTGGTTTTACCTTTAGCGCTCCGCTTCATGTAAAACTCGCTTTAGCGCTCAAAAAGACGGGCGAAATTATTGAAAGTGAAATTTTTATTGGTGACATTCCGTTAATGACTGATTCCGGGACTTTTGTCGTCAACGGTGCGGAACGGGTTATCGTTTCCCAAATCGTTCGCTCTCCCGGCGCCTATATGTCCCAAGAACTTGATTCAAAATCAGGAAGATTTATTTATAACGCTGATTTAAACCCAACGAGAGGTACATGGCTTAATTTTGAAAATGACGCTAAACGTCTGCTTTCAGTTCGGATTGACAAACAACGGAAAATGAATGCGACACTTTTATTAAAAGCGCTTGGGTTTACTGATGAACAACAAACGCTTGATCTTTTCGATGTTAAACAAGTACGGACGAGTAAGAAAAAGATGAGTGAAGAAGATTTAACTCCGCTTGAACTTACTTTACGAAAAGACGAAAACATTTTAAGTCAACGCGAAGCGTTATACGAAATTTTCAAAAAACTTAAACCAGGCGAACCGGCGAATGATTACGGCGTTAAAAACCACCTCATTCAAAAGTTTTTTGATCCAAAACGCTATGACTTAGGTAAAGCGGGCCGTTTCAAATTCCGCAAAAAGCTTGGTATTTATGAACGGCTTGAAGGGGTGACCCTTGCTGAAGACTTAGTAAGCGTTGAAGGAGAAGTTTTCTACTCCAAAGGTGATCAACTTAAGAAAGCTGATGTTGATAAATTAAAAGCAGTCTCTTTCTTTGAAAAAGGCGCGCATACATTCCAAATCCCATATGATAAAGAAATTGATGACCATAACACGGTTAATATCGTTTTAGTTTATGTCGATGATGAAAAATCGAAAACAATTAACATTATTGGCACTGATTTAAATATTGAAGAAAAACGGGCAACAATTCCTGATATTGCGGCAGTTTTTTCTTATTTCTTAAACTTAATGCACGGCATTGGTTCAATTGATGATATCGACCATTTAAGTAATCGTCGTGTTCGTCCAGTGGGTGAACTTATCCAAAATCAATTCCGCGTTGGCTTAAGCAAAATGGTTAAAGCCATGAAAGATTCTTCTTCCATCGCTGATACCGAAACAATCACAGCTCAAAAGCTAGTTAACACAAGAGCTGTTGCTAGTGCTATCCGTGACTTTTTCGCAACAAGTCAACTTAGCCAATTTATGGACCAAGTTAACCCGCTGGCGGAACTTACGAACAAACGGCGGATCAGCGCTCTTGGACCCGGCGGACTAACGCGCGACCGCGCTAGTTTTGACGTCCGTGACGTTCACTACTCGCACTATGGTCGGATTTGTCCAGTTGAAACCCCAGAAGGTCAAAACATCGGGCTTATTAATAACCTTGCGTGCTACGCCAAAATCAATAAATACGGTTTCTTAGAAACGCCATACCGGAGAGTCGTTAAAGGCTTTGGTAAAATTACTGATGAAACAGTGTATTTAGATGCTGATCAAGAAAAAGAATACGTTATTGCTGAAGCAAACGTTGAAATTGACGAAAATGGCGTTATTCAAACTCAAGAAATTATTGCTCGTCAACACGGCGCTAATATTTTAGTTAGCCCTGATAAGGTTGACTTTATTGACGTTTCACCAAAACAAATTGTTAGTATCGCTGCCGCTTCTATTCCGTTTTTAGAAAACGATGACGCAATGCGGGCACTTATGGGTGCTAACATGCAACGTCAAGCCTTACCACTAATGGTGCCAGAAGCGCCATTTGTCGGAACCGGACTTGAAAACAAAATTGCTCACGACTCCGGTTCAAGCGTTGTCGCGCGCGAAGATAGTATTGTTACCTATGTTGACGGGGCGACGGTTAAAGTTAAAACCGAAAACGGCGAAAAAACTTATACAATGCAAAAGTTTGCCCGTAGCAACCAAGGAACATGTTTTAATCAAGTTCCAATCGTTAAAGTAGGCGACGTTATTAAAAACGGCCAAATTATTGCTGACGGTCCGTCAATGCAAAACGGCGAGCTCGCCCTAGGACGTAATGTCACAATCGCCTTTATGACGTGGGACGGTTACAACTTTGAAGATGCTGTCATTATGTCTGAACGCTTAGTCAAAGAAGATGTTTATACAACAATTCAAATTGAAGAATACAAAATTGAAGCCCGAAAAATTAAAACGGTCGAAGAACGTATTACTCGCGATATTCCAAACGTTAGTGAAGCGGCAAAAGCTTTCTTAGACGAAGACGGCATTATTGTTAAAGGTGCGGAAGTTAAAGAAGGTGATATTCTTGTTGGTCGCGTTACGCCAAAAGGTCAACGTGAACAAAGTCCTGAAGACCGCCTCTTACAAACGATCTTTAATGATAAAGTTAAAGAAGTTAAAGATACTTCGCTCCGTGTCCCACACGGTGGTGGCGGAACGGTTATCGACGTTAAAGTCTTTACCCGCGAAGCTGGCGACGAACTTGGACCAAATATTGAAATTTCGGTCAGTGTCTTTATTGGGCAAAAACGGAAAATTAGTGAAGGGGACAAAATGTCCGGTCGGCACGGTAATAAAGGGGTCATTAGTCGGATTCTTCCCGAAGCCGACATGCCATTTATGGAAGACGGCACCCCAGTTGACATTATGTTAAATCCACTTGGGGTTCCAAGCCGGATGAATATTGGTCAAATTCTTGAAATGCACTTAGGGATGGCTTGTAAAAAGCTTGGCATTAGAATTGCTACCCCAGTCTTTGATGGTATTACCAACGATGAAATCTTTGAATTAATGGCGGAAGCCGGCATGCACCAAGACGGCAAAGAAATTCTCTTTGACGGACGGACGGGCGAACGCTTTGACGAACGGATTAGTGTTGGCGCAATGTATATGATTAAACTCGTCCACATGGTCGATGATAAATTACACGCGCGGGCAACTGGACCTTATAGTTTAGTGACCCAACAACCACTTGGTGGTAAAGCGCAAAACGGTGGTCAACGGTTTGGGGAAATGGAAGTTTGGGCGCTTGAAGCATATGGCGCCGCCAACATTCTCCAAGAAATCTTAACCTTGAAGAGTGATGACCGTGTCGGTCGTAAACGAACTTACGAAGCAATTGTTAAAGGTTATGATTTACCAAAACCTGGTATTCCGGAAGCCTTTAAAGTATTAACCCGCGAACTACAAGGGTTAGCGATTGATATTGAACTGCGGACTGATAACGGCGAAATCTTAGATTTAGATGCCCTTGCGAAAGAGCAAGATGCCGATATTAGACGAAGTCGCCGTGCTTCTTCAATTCGTGAAGAAGAAATAGTCGCTGAACAAGAAGAAACAGCCGTAATTTATACGGGTGAAGAAAAAGGAGGAGAATAGTCTTATGGCAAAAAAACAACCATTTAATATTAACACTCTCGCGAGTGTAAAAATCGGCCTTGCCTCTCCTGATAAAATTCGTGATTGGTCAAACGGAGAAATTACTAAACCTGAAACAATCAATTACCGAAGCCAAAAGCCTGAACTAGATGGACTCTTTTGTGAACGCATTTTTGGACCAAGCAAAGACTATGAATGTCATTGCGGAAAGTATCGCAAAATTCGGCACCGTGGCACAATTTGTGAAAAATGCGGTGTTGAAGTCATTTCAAAATACGTTCGTCGCGAAAGAATGGGTCATATTGAACTTGCAAGTCCATGTACCCATATTTGGTATTTAAAAGGAACACCAGCCCGCATTGCGACCTTACTCGACATTCCGGCGAAGCAACTTGAAGAAATCGTTTACTTCATTAGCCATATCGTCGTTGATCCTGGCAAAAGCAGTGTTCTTTACTACAAACAATTTATTGATGAAACGAGCGGCCGACAAATTTTTGCCGAAGCGATTAAAGAAATCCAAGCCGGGATTGAAGAAGATAACTTCGAACATGCTCGCGGTGGTGAACTTTTAGAACAACTTGAAGCGACTCAACCATTTGACTTCTTTGTGACCGCACGCTACATTAGCAAACACACTGGGGCCAAGTTTGGCGAAGGAGCGGAAGTCATTAAACAACTTTTAAAACAAGTTGATTTACAAAAAGAATTTAATTTAGTGAACGAAAAACTTAAAACTGAGAGTAAGAATAAAGAAAAGAAGCTTTTAAAACGCTTAGAAGTTATTCACGCTTTCCTTCATAGTGACAATCGTCCCGAATGGATGATCCTTGATGTAATTCCTGTTATCCCACCCGATCTGCGGCCGATGCTGCAATTAGACGGCGGACGGTATGCGACGAGTGACATTAATGATTTATATCGCCGCGTTATTAGCCGGAATAACCGCTACAAAGCACTGGTGGAAATGAACGCTCCTAAAGTTATTTTAATGAACGGGCAACGGATGCTTCAAGAAGCAGTTGACTCACTAATTGATAATGGTCGGCGCGGCAAACCATATACTGGTAGTAACAAACGGCCCCTTAAATCTTTAAGTTCAAGCTTAAAAGGAAAACAAGGGCGTTTCCGTCAAAACTTACTCGGAAAACGGGTTGACTATTCAGGCCGAAGCGTTATCGCGGTTGGTCCTGAACTTAAAATGTATCAATGTGGCATTCCGCGCGAAATGGCAATTCAACTTTTCCGCCCATTTATCGCTCATGAACTTATTGAACGTGACTTAAGTATTAGTAATCATACTCAAGCCGACCGTATTATCGACCGGCAAGACGAAGTTGTCTTTGATATTATTGAAGAAATTATTGCTGATCACCCAGTCTTATTAAACCGGGCGCCAACGTTGCACCGACTTGGGATTCAAGCCTTCCAACCAGTCCTTGTTAGTGGTCGCGCAATTCGCTTACACCCATTAGTGTGTACTGGGTTTAACGCTGACTTTGACGGTGACCAAATGGCGGTTCACGTCCCACTTAGTAAAGCTGCCCAAGAAGAAGCACTTAATTTAATGCTCGCCAGTAAAAATATTTTAGGGCCCAAAGACGGTAAACCAATTGCCGCCCCGTCGCAAGACATGGTTATTGGTAATTACTTCCTAACGATTGAAAAGAGTCAAGCTGACTTCTTAGAACGCGCTCATGAAAGTGCTGCTCTAGGCGACACAGTCGGCGAAGAAATGTATAAAAAGTTTGCTGCAGGTGAAGGGAAAGTATTCGCTTCAATTGACGAATTACTCGTTGCCTACCAAACCGACAACATTCACTTACATAACCGCGTTGCCTTAAAAGGTAGTGCCTTTGATAAAGTTAATTTTACCCCGGAAATGAAAAAGTCTTACTTAATTACAACCGTTGGTAAAGTTATCTTTAACACAATTTTCCCAAACAATTTCCCATATTTAAATGAACCAAATCGGTCATCGTTACAAATGGATAAAGTTGAATACTTTGTTCCCCAAGGCACGAATATTAAGGAATATATCAGCAATTTGCCGCTGAAAAGACCAATTAACCAAGAATTCTTAGGGTTAATTATTAATGAAATTTTCACCCGTTACGGCACTGTCCGCACGAGTGCGATTCTTGATAAAATTAAAGACCAAGGGTTCCGCTTCTCAACCAAAGCCGGGCTTACTGTTAGCTTAGCTGACATTACCCCAATTAAAGGTAAAGAAGAAAAGATTAAAGAAGGTGAAGTTGAAGTTCGGAAGATTAATAAAGCTGCATTACGTGGCTTGTACAGCGAAAAAGAACGCTATTCTGCCGTTATTAACGTCTGGAAAGGTGTTACTTCATCGGTTGAAGCAAAACTAAAAGAACAATTCCCACTTGATAAACGTAATCCGCTTTATATTATGTTTGATAGTGGCGCACGTGGTAAAACAACAAACTTCCTCCAACTTAAGGGGATGAGAGGCTTGATGGCTTCCCCGCGGGGCGGAGAAATTGAAATTCCAATTAAATCAAACTTCCGTGAAGGGATTAGCGTTAGCGAATTCTTTATTGCCTCGCACGGTTCCCGTAAGGGTGGCGCGGACACGGCGATTAAAACCGCTGACTCTGGTTACTTAACCCGTCGGCTTGTTGATGTCGCTCAAAACGTTATTATTACCGAAGAAGATTGTGGCAGTGACCACGGCTTCGTCGTTAGCGAAATTCGCGTTCGCGAAAAAGACACCCCAGCGGTGCCACTTAGTGATCGGATTAAAGGCCGTTATACCGTCAAAGATGTTATTCATCCAGAAACTGGCAATGTCATCATTGAAGCAAATCAACTAATTACTGATAGTGCGGCGATGTTTATTGAAAAAGCTGGCATTCATGAAGTTGAAATTCGCTCGCTCTTTGGCTGTGAAGCTAAAGACGGGATGTGTGCGCACTGTTACGGAATTAGTCTTGCAACTGGGGAACGTGTTAAAGTTGGTGAAGCAGTCGGTATTATGGCTGCGCAATCAATTGGCGAACCAGGGACACAATTAACAATGAGAACCTTCCATAGTGGTGGGGTCGCCCAAGTTGAAGACGTGACGCAAGGACTACCGCGGGTCCAAGAACTTTTTGAAAGTCGCAACCCTAAAGGTAAAGCAAAAATTTCCGATATTTCGGGCGTTGTCATTGATGTTGTGGAAGAAGAAGGCCGTCGGCATACAGTCACAATCAAAAATGACGTTGAAGAACGCTCCTACTTAACTGAGTACGGACAACAACTCCGGGTTAAAAAAGGTGACCATATTGCTAATGGGGAACGGATTACGGAAGGGGCAATTCACCCACGTGAATTATTAGTCGCCAGTAACGTGACTGCCGTCCAAAATTACATCCTTAATGAAGTTCAAAAAGTTTACCGTATTAGTGCTTCAGTTCGTATTAGCGATAAACACTTAGAAATCATTATTAATCAAATGCTGAATCGCGTTTATGTTGTTGATGGTGGCGATACAACGCTCTTACCAGGACAAAGAGTGACTACTCAACAATTTACTGCCGCCAATCATGACGCCTTAATTAGTGGTTCGCGTCCGGCCGTAGCAACCCCACTTATCTTAGGAATTAAAGCCAGTGCGCTTGCTAGTGACTCCTTCTTAAGTGCCGCAAGCTTCCAAGAAACAACCAAAATCTTAACCGATGCCACCATTAAAGGTAAAATTGATCCACTGCACGGACTTAAAGAAAACGTCATTACTGGGCGCTTAATCCCAGCGGGACGAGGAACCTTAACCCAAGCTGAAGAGGAAGAATTAATTGAAGACTTCTCAGTTGGTGAAACACTCGATATTATTAAAGAAAACTACAATAACTCAATCAAAGAATAACGATTTAGTTTATTAAATTAAGGTCTGCTGTGAAACTTCTTCACTCAGACCTTTTTCTTTTACACTTACTAATAAGCATTAATTTAAGATTAAGAAACCGTTTACATTGAATCGATACTTGTTACAAGTATATTTAACCGCTAGTGTGGTAAAATAAAAACCAGTTTTAGTGAGAAAGGAAATTTACTTTATGAAACGAAAATATATCTTAATTCCATTACTGGCGCTCCTCCTTGCTGGTTGTGAAACTAACACAAGCAGTAGTAGTAGTGATAGTAGTAGCTCAAGCGAAGACGCCTCTTCTAGTTCATCAAGTGCCGATGATTCATCAAACTTATTGATCGATAATGAAAAGCATAGCGGCTACCTTAAAGTGCCAGGTGGGGAAAACCTCGACAACCGGGCTTTAGATGAAAATAGTGGTTTAACTGCGCTTAATTCTTTGGGAGATCAAAAACTCTTGATTGTTCCCGTTGTTTTTGAAGATAGAACTGAAAAAGCCACTGAAGCAAATCGGCAAGTGATTGACAAAGTGTTTTTTGGAGAAGCTAACGAAACAGGATGGGAAAGTGTTGCTTCATTTTATGAAAAATCAAGTTTTGGGAGACTAAGTTTATCAGGGGAAGTAACTGAGTACTTTTATTCTGATTACACCACTACCGAGTTTGTTAACTTAGAAGTTCACAAAGACCAAGATTTTGGCAATCCTGATAATTATTGGGACCAAACACATTATATTATTCGCGATATTTATGAATACTTAGATGCGGACTTGTTAAAAGAATATGACCAAGATAAAGATGGACACGTTGATGCTTTATGGATGGTTTATATGAACAACTACGTGCCTGGTGTCTCAAATAATCCATTTTGGGCGTATAAGTTTTATTGGAATCAAGAACCAAACAAAACTAAACCAACCCCAAATACATATGCGTGGGCAAGTTTTGATTTTGCCGAAGACGGCAAAGGTTATTCAATCGCTGACGGCAAGTTAGACGCGCATACATATATTCATGAAACAGGTCACTTATTTGGACTTAATGATTATTATGATTATACGAGCACTACTGCCCCAGCGGGTAAAATTGATATGATGGATAATAATGTTATTGATCATAATGCTTATAGTAAATATTTATTAAACTGGGTTGAACCATATCACGTTACTGGTAACGCTGACATTACATTACGGCCAGCTGAAAGTAGTGGTGACTTTATTCTTATTAAGGATGATTGGAACGGCCATGCTTATGATAATTATTTACTCATTGAATATTACACGCCAACGGGATTGAATGAAAAAGACGCAGTGGAAGGGTATCAATCCTCCGAAGCAACGACTAAAGGATTTACGCGCGCTGGAGTGCGGATGTGGCACGTTGATTCACGCCTTGTCAAAATTACTTATAACGAAGATTACACAAACGCAACCTACGAATTTGTTGATGACCTTGAAGACGCGGATGATTATTCATATTCAACCATTGGTCCAGGCAATTCGCCTGATCGGCGTGTAATTAGTGAAAATTTCACACAATTACATTATCTTGATGCCGGAGGTCGGACTGGAGATAATAGTTGGTTTAATAATATTAATCGCACACCTGGGAACGGTTCACTCTTTAAGGAATACCAAATAATTAATGCGAGTGATTGGGGAGTATACTTCCAAAACAACCCGAAAAATGGGGTTAGACCAGCAACTTTTAATGATGGCACTGAAGTCGGTTACACTGTCCAAATTGGCAAAATGACCGAAAATGGCGTTGATATTAAGATTCGTAAGGCTAACTAAAAACAAATAGTGATAAGTTTAAGAAGAAGAGCGAAGTTATTCGTTCTTTTTCTTTAGCTTCAGCATTACTATTACGGCCACCTTGTTTGCAAAAACGGCTTAAATCACGTATGATTAAAACATGAAAAATAGAAAAAATATGTTTTTTTTATTGACAGGATTATTACTATTATCTTCATGTAGTAATGAGGTAGTTTTTAAACCTTTCACCTTCCGTGCGCTTGAGGTTGATACAACGAGCGCCCTTGACGCTGGAGTCTATAAAAGGGCAGAACCATTTAATAAATCTTTTTATGATGTTTTGTCTTCAAGTGAAAACGGGACGAGAAATACGCGCCCAATGCGGGCAAGTGGTGAACAAAAGATCCTCGTTTTGCCGGTTAATTTCTCCGATTACGATTTGAATGAATTAGACGATAATAATGGCCAAAAAGCACTGATAGACATTGAAAATGCTTTTTTTGGTGAAAATAATCAAACTAGTTGGCGTTCGGTTAGTGGCTTTTATTATGAATCAAGTTACGGCAAATTAAAGATTAGTGGCGAAGTTGCTCCCTGGTTAACGCTTCCAGCGGAATATAGTATTGAAAATCTTAATAATCGGGTCCGTGGGAATAGCGAGAAAATTAATGAAACGAGCCGAATTTCCGCGCTTGCCCTGCGCGAGTTTGAACGACTTTTTCCTGAAAAAATTGCTGATTACGACAGTGATGATGACGGCTTTATTGATAGTGTTTATCTTATTTATTCGGCGCCTTACGCTCCTAAAGATAACACCAATGTTTTTTGGGCATTTGCCGCGTATAAATCGACAAATGACGCTTCTTTAAGCAAACAAGTCAATGCTTATGCTTGGAGTAGTTATCACTTTTTAGCGGCAAAAACCAATCGAAAAGTTGACGCTCACACTTATATTCATGAAGTTGGACACCTTTTTGGGTTAAGTGATTATTATAATACGAGTACGGTTGAAACGTATAATCCCCTAGGAGGATTTGACTTAATGGACTTCACTCTCGGTGATCACACTGGGCTTTCGAAAATGCTCCTTGATTGGACTTATCCGTTAGTTATGAAAGAAAGTGGCGAAGTAGAACTTCGTCCGTTTACCACGAGTGGAGATTTATTGCTACTAAAGAATAATTGGAACGGCAACGCCACTGACGAATATTTATTATTAGAATACTATTCACCAATTGGATTAAATGAAAAAGACTCCTCCTTAAACGCCGCTTTTAAACTGCCAAAAGCAAGTGGATTGAAGGTATATCACGTTGATGCCCGGACAGTTTACGAAATTAAATCAGATGCCGTAACACGGTATGAATATAGTAATAATTACACGGGTGAATTTTCGGGTCGCGAATTACTCGCCCATTCAAACACCAGTGGTTCACAAAACGGCGCCCCCAAACGTGATTATGTTTTATATAAATTACTCGAACCAAAAGAACGTACACATATTAGTGAACAATATCAAACCGCGGATATTAATTCGCTGTTCCGAAATGGCGATAATTTTGGGGTTACATATTACGAAAACTTTACTTTTAACGATGGAAGTCCGTTTAATTATTCGTTTAGTGTTAAAAAAACAACCAAAGAAGCGATTACTTTACAAGTTGAGGTAAGCTAGATGAAAAAACTTAAATTTTTAGTCCTCCCCCTTAGTGCGCTGCTCCTGACAAGTTGTATTTCTTTTGGGGACTTTTTAAATTCAGATAGTGAAAAACCAAAGAATCCAAATATCTTTTCGAGCACGGATAACAATTACAAGCACCCCGTCGTTTCGCCTGATGTAAATTATTATAAAGCGGAAGTTAATCCTTATGATAATAAAGTTATCGGCAATTCAAAGGATTTTAGTTTATTAAGTAGTGTTGGTAAACAAAAGATTTTAGTTGTTCCACTGCGATTTCTTAATTCGCCGCTCGCTTATCAAGATGACTTGCGCGTCCAAGAAATTTTAAATAAAGCATTCTTTGGGCAAAGCAGTGAAACCGGCTGGGAATCAGTCAGTTCTTTTTATCAAAAATCAAGTTACGATAAATTAACAATTACTGGTGAAGTAAGTGAAGTAATTAACTTAGCTTATACAACGAGTGCCCTTGAAAAGAAGCAAACCGATGATTACGATTATTGGGATCAAAGTCATTATGCCTTGGAAGATGCCTATAATGCGCTTTCGACCCAAAAACTTAGGGAATACGACAGTGATAATGACGGCTTTGTTGACGCGGCGTTCTTTGTCTATCTCGCACCGACAGCGGGAGACCTTTTTTGGGCGTTCCAATATTTTTGGAACCGTTATCCTTATAACAGTAAACCAGAAGAAGAAAAGCCGGCTTTTAATGTTTACGCTTGGGCAAGTTACGAATTTATGTTTGAAGATGAGGCTTATAATGAAGACGTTCCCGCTGCGCACACTTACATTCATGAAACCGGCCACATCTTGGGCTTAGATGATTATTATGATTATGATAGTAAAACCGCGCCTTTAGGCGGAATTGATATGATGGATAATAATATTATTGATCACAATATGTATTCGAAGTTTCTCCTCAATTGGTCCCTACCTTATGTTCCAGTTGGCAGTAGTGAAATATATTTACGACCAGCAGAAAGCAGCGGCGACTTTATTTTGATCAATAATAAGTGGAATGGTCACGCTTATGATGAGTACATTTTGATTGAATATTACACCCCAACCGGACTAAATGAGCATGATAGTAGTGGTCAAGGATATGGGAAGGGAACAAATAAAACGAAGGGGTTTAGTGAAGCTGGAGTGCGCATTTTTCACATTGATTCGCGGATTGTCGAAATCCGTGGTGACCAAAAGGGTAACCCATTCCCCTATGTTTATCGTGACTCATTAGCCGAAATTGATTCGCGGTTTTATTTTGATTATGTTAGTTCTAATACACCAAAAACGAGTTATATTGACGATATTAAACGCATTCATTTGCTGGACGGACAAACTCGGCAAACGACTTGGTATCATATCTTAGGTTTAACTGGGAATGGGGTTTTATTTAAAAGCGGTCAACAAATTAGCAGTAGTGAATGGAGTAAGTATATCTTCTTGCGCAATACTTTTAATGATAAAACTCCGATTGGTTACAGTGTCTTAATTGGTGATATGGACGAAGCGGGAGTATTGATTAAATTAACCGCGACTTAAAGTTATGTTTTTATTATTAATAAAGGACGTTTTTGGCCTTTTTTGAAAATATAAGTGAAGAACGTCACAAATTATTGAAAAAAGTGCTTATTTTTAATAAGAAATTGTTGACAACGCTTACATGCCTCATTATAATATCAAAGTGCAATGACCAAAGAGGTCGTTTTTAAAACAAATCTGTTGATACACCCGGTTGTGTGTCAAGCACAACCAAGATCTTCAAAGAAAGGAGCAATCGCTATGCCAACAATTAACCAATTAGTGCGGTCAGGACGGGAAAGAAACGAATACAAATCAAAGTCCCCTGCGCTACTCAAACGCTGGAATTCACTCAAACGGCGGGAAGTTGATCAAAACTCAGCCCAAAAACGTGGAGTGTGTACCCGGGTTGGAACAATGACGCCAAAGAAACCTAACTCCGCTTTACGGAAGTACGCTCGTGTTCGTTTATCAAATGGTTATGAAGTTACTGCCTATATCGGTGGTGAAGGACATAACTTACAAGAACATAGTACCGTCTTAATCCGTGGTGGTCGTGTTAAGGACTTACCAGGTGTTCGCTACCACATCGTGCGCGGCACACTTGATACCGCTGGTGTTGACAAAAGACGTCAAGGTCGGAGTCAATACGGCACCAAACGGCCACAAAAGAAAGAAGCTTAATAACATAAATACGTATATCACTCAATTATCAAAAAGGAAGGAGGAAACGATATGCCACGTAAAGGAAGTGTTGCAAAACGTGATGTCTTACCAGATCCAATACATCACTCAAAACTTGTTACACGCTTAATTAATAAACTTATGTACGACGGCAAACGTGGTACAGCCCAAACGATTCTTTATAATGCATTTGAACGCATTGAAGCAAAAACCGGGCAACCAGCAATGGACGTCTTTGCCACCGCAATTAGCAATATTATGCCAGAAGTCGAATTAAAATCACGTCGGGTAGGAGGTCAAAACTACCAAGTTCCAACAGACGTTAACCCCGAGAGAAAAACTACCCTCGGACTGCGCTGGTTAGTGAATTATTCACGCTTACGCAGCGAAAAGACAATGGAAGAGCGATTAGCAGCCGAAATTATTGATGCTGCAAATCAAACAGGTGCATCAGTGAAGAAACGCGAAGATGTCCAAAAAATGGCGGAAGCAAATAAAGCTTACGCACATTACCGCTACTAGGAGGATGCATGACAGACTTAAATAAATATGACTTGCGCCACACGCGTAACATCGGCATTATGGCTCACATTGATGCCGGAAAAACAACAACAACCGAACGGATTCTCTACTACACCGGACGGCTTCACAAAATTGGTGAAACCCACGAAGGTGCAGCAACAATGGACTGGATGGAACAAGAAAAAGAACGCGGAATTACGATTACAAGCGCAGCCACAACTGCATTTTGGAAAGAAAACCGGATTAACATTATTGACACTCCAGGACACGTTGACTTCACGGTTGAAGTTGAACGTTCATTACGCGTATTAGACGGAGCAGTCACAGTTCTTGACGCTAAAAGTGGGGTTGAACCACAAACTGAAACAGTTTGGCGCCAAGGCACAAAATATAACGTTCCCCGGATTGTTTTTGTTAACAAAATGGATGCAACCGGAGCGGATTTCCAAATGGCGGTCGAAACACTTCATAGTCGACTTGCCGCTAACGCTGCCCCAGTGCAATTACCAATTG
>CAYJDS010000006.1:0-23692 GCA_964369015.1 uncultured Staphylococcaceae bacterium
CGGTATATATTACGCTTTTAGTGGGATTAACAATTCCGCTGTTAATCTCTCTAATTGCGACTTTGGCTTCTTTTGGTTTCTTTCACACGATCCTTTATCAAGGAAAAGTTATCTTTTATAATGGTCTAGCTTATCCGGTTGCATCTCAAGCCTCACTCCTTGTTGGCTTTAAAATTATGAATGTTGATATTGACGTTATAATTAATAGCGCTCTCTTTTTAACTAGTGCAGCGCTCGGCCTTTTATTTATTAAAAAAGATAGTAATAAATTTGTAACAATTTCACTCGGAGTGGTTGGCGGAATAGGTCTTTTAACAATTATTTTAACGGGGTCTTTCCTTAGTTTAGTTTTCTTACTACCCGCCCTCATTTTTGCGCTTCTTAAACGCTTTGATTTACTCAAAAAACTTGATAATAAGAAGAGCGGTATTGCATTCCTTGTTGTTCTTGGTGTAGGGGGCCTTATCTTTATTATAGGTGCCTTTAACGCCTTTAATATTCAAGCGTTTTATCAAAGAGTGCCGGTGCTTCGTAAAATATTCTTTAATAGTTATATGCAAAGATTTTATTTAATTTTTAGTGAATCAATACGAGATTTTAATTGGAGTGGGTTTGCTAATAATTATGTGGGCAGTGTTAAAATTTTCCCCTCGCATAATGTGTTTTTTGATGTTCTTTGGATTGATGGACTGCTAGCCTTCCTGTTGTTAGTAGTGTTCCTTGTTTTATCCGTAATTGTAATTTACCGTTACTTTAAAGAAAGTGAAGATGACCTAATACTTAAAGTAGCGCTTATCAGTGTCTTTATAACCATCTTTATGCGTTATTTACTAAATTATCCGTTCCACAAATACATTTTTGATGAAAACATGGCAATAAATAACTTCCCACTTATTAATAATCCGGAATACCTCGTTTTCATCTTTTCGATTGGTTATATGTTTAAAGCAAATAATAAACTGGAGGAAGTTAATCATGAAAGCGAATAAAATATTACTCCTTCTTGGGATGGTGACGCTCTTAACTGGTTGTACCCTTGTTGGTGAAACGTATGAGCAGGGAGAGTTTCACACTCAAGATTTTTCTTTGAATTATTACCGTAATATGCCAGCGCGGTTTTTAAGTGGCGATTATATTGAAGAAGTTTATACCATTACGGATCAAGTAAATTTGGCCCAGCCTTTTACTAATGCCTTTACACTAGACGCGATGGTAAGTGACGTTGCCGCGAAAGATATTACACTGGATGAAACGATTGAACTCTATGGTAACGACAGCGCAAAAGCAATTAATAAAGCTGATTATACTTTGCCTAGTGGTGAATTAAGTGAAGCGTATTACGCAGCGGTCACTGAAGCGTTAAGTAAATCTGCCAACGCGACTTGGTATAATTACGCAAAACATAACAACTTAAGTGTTAGCGGTGGAAATGAAAGCGTTAAGTCAAGCTTTAAAAAAGGTTACTTTTCGAAATTAACCGATGGGCTAATTCTTTGTGACGGAACCGGATCCCTCGTACGGATGCAGATTGATGAAAACGGAATTGGGCAAGTTTTTGATCATGAATTAATTAGTTACCGCAATTTTGTTATTTCCGCTCGGGGCGGCACTGATGTTGATTACAGTCAAATTGATGGCGTATCGACAGTTAGAAGTGCAAAAGTTGAATTTAATATTAGTTTTTATATTGAAAAGAGCACTACTCCTAATTCTAAAGGGAAAAAGATTACGCTTAATTATGTTGTTGACAAATTACAAACCGATGATAGTGGCACTACTTCAGTGATGAGTTTTGACCTTACTAAAGTACTCCCCGCTGCTGACACCTTAAAACGCGTCAGTGGAATGAGTATTGATTATAAGTTATTGAGTCATGATTATTTAATGCCTGGGGGCGTAAAAGACGAAGCAGTGGACGGAGAGTTCGCCTTAATGCTTTATGAAGTTATGTTGCCTTTTTCTTCTTGGTACTAGAAATATCAAGCCACTTACTTATTTCAAAATCAGCCGCATCATCGGCAAAACGAAGCGTTCCTTTTGCGGGCGTAAAAGTAAATTCATTAAAATAAACTTTTTTACCAACCACAAATAAATCAACCCGACAATAAATAAAACCTGTTGCTAGTTTCTCGGCGTATTTAATTAACTTCGGTAAAAGTTCAATATTTCGTTCGGGTTTCCCACTACTTTGCCAGTCATTAAATTGAGCGCCAGGGAAAGGAGTGCCGTCTATGTAAAAGTTATCATAATGGATATCTTTCCCGCGGTCACTGACAACATAATAATAACGAGCAATGCCATTAAAGACGTGAATTTTATATTCAAGAGGTAGATTTGATTGGTCACCAATATATTCCTCAATGATAAAACCTGGTTTTATTTTTGAATAATGTGGTTCGATTGTTTGTTTGCCATAATCAGTTAGGAGCCACTTCCGTAACTGCAATTTAACTTTCGGAATATTTAATTGGTCTTTATCACTACAAATATAGTTAAAAGCACAAGCGTGAACCCCTTTAATTACAAACCTTTTTGGTAAAGCCGCAAAGTTAATATCATCAACATTATGGTAAATTCCTAATAATGGAATTAACAAGTGTTCTAATCCAAGATTAGCAACGCGTGTGCGCGCTCTAATTCGCGAAGTCGCATTAATTACTTCTTGATCATTCGGAAAATGATAAAGACGTAAATATTGAAGTTTTTCGGTATAACGATCAAGAGTTTTCCAGTTTAATTTCCGCCCTGTAATATAGTGATATTGCCAAGAAACATAATATTTTGGCGGCGCAAGCAGTAAAAGCGGACGCATTATTGCAGCAAACTTTTGCTTCTCGGGTTTGACCTTAAAGTTTGGGTTAGCGCCCATTTTGCCCTCCTTTTACTAAATCATAGACCAGCTGCTCTTTCGATAATAACAAAAGACCTACATATATTATCCCACCAATGACGATTGAAAGTCCAACAGTAGTTAAACTTGCCATTGGGGGAATGAAGGTTTTTATTAGTAAAACAAGGACTAAACTAATTGCGCTTGCGATAATGATTTTCAAGTTGTTCCAGTTTAAAAAATGACGAACGGTATATTGGCGAGTTAAGGCAAAAATAATAATCAAAATAAGTACTTCGGAAATTAAAGTAATGAGAGCAACCCCTAAAAATGGATTTTCCGGGAAAACAAAAAGGGCGAAAATAATGCTGAAGGAAATGTTAAAAACAAGGGCAATTAACATCGTAATAAAATAGGTTTTTTCTTTTTGGAGCGGAACTAAAACTTGTTGATAAATTCCGTCATGAATACTATAAGTTAACATCATGGGGGCGAGGATTGAGAGACCTAAAACCGCATTATTGATTGATTCTTGGTCCCAATAAGGACTACCGGCGACAATGAAGTTAATAATTTCGGGCGCAAGACCAATAACAAACATAACTGCGGGAACACCAATAAAAAAGATGATATTTGAACTGTAATTGATAATGGAATTAAAAGACTGAATGTTTTTGTCACGCAGCGCGGCAGTCGTCCGAATGACAAAGACGCCACTTAGTGAAGTAATAATAGTGATTACTATTTCAATTCCACGAATACCAACTGAGTAAGCTCCGGTTGAACGGAAAGAATCGTCGATATAACCGAGAATCAAGGAGTCACTTTGATTATAAGCAGTAATAATAAAAGTAATCCCAAAGACAAATAACAATGATTTTGTTAAGTATTTTAAATGGATTTGACGTTTTGGTGAAAAAGTTATTCCTTCGCGTTTTAGAAAGATAAGGTTGGAAAGAACGGTTAAAATCGTTCCTAATAAATTTAAGAAAGCATAAATATATAAATCGTGATCATTACGGACAAAAATAATCATTAAGAGGGTACTAAAGACGGTAATTGCAATTGAACGAACTGAAGTGTAAAAAACCCGATCAAGAGCAATATAAACCCATTCAAAGGAAAATACCCCAATTAAAAAGTTCGTCGAAAGTAAAAAGACAAGTTGCCATAAGTTTTCACTTACAATAACGCCGCGCCCAAAAACCATAATCGCTAGAAAGGCAAGGAAAGATAAGCTTGTCGTAATTAATTGCAAAATAAAGAAAGATTGAACTTTATTGTTTAACGCCTCTTTATCATCCTTCACTTTTGCGCATTCCCGTGTTGCAATTAGCGGAATACCAAGCCGCGAAATTATTAGAAAATAATAAACAAACGTATTGGCCCAACTATACATCCCCATTGCCGAAGCCCCAAGCGCTTGTGAAGCAAAGGGAAACGAGATAAAAGAAAGAAGCGCAATCGAGACTGTTCTAATTAGCGTAAAGATAACGGGTGAACGCATTTCTTTTCTTTGCATATTAACCATTATATTATATTTTGTTTTCTTTTTCTTAATTGTTTAAGAAAAGGATGAAAAATGTGAAAAAATATTAAATTTGAAATAAAAGTGGTATTTGCTAAAGCCGTTGAATTAAGTTCCGAATTCGATCAAGGGTTATTGTTTCATCAATTGCCGCGACTAAGGCTTTTTTGGCCGACAAGGCGCGAACTTTCCAAAAATCATAATCTTTGAGTACATCTCGCACTGCTTTTACAATCGTTTCGGTTTCATTATCATTAAGCCAACAAATTGTATTGCCCACTAATTTTTTAATTTCCTCATTTAAAGTTGAAATTGTTACCGTCTCACTATTAATATAATCAAGCACTTTGCTAGGTACTGAATATAAATCAATTTGCGGATCAAGAGGGCGAGGATTAATAAGTATTTTTGCCTTTTGCGCTAAATGGAAGGCTACTTCGGGCGAAACGTGGCCAATAAATTCAATATTGGGATGATAATTACGTCTTAAGTCTTCGGCAAGTGGACCATGGCCGGCAATTGTTAGTTTTAGTGGCATCTTTTCATTCTTAAAGGCTTCGATTATATTCTTAACCCCATATCTTTCGTATAATGCCCCGGCAAAAAAGGCATAATCTTCATGTATTTCACCGTTATTTGCTTTAGTATTAATAAAACCCGGAACAACTAAATGTGGTTTTTCAGTGACTTTAAAAAGTTCAAGAAGGCCACTTGTCAGTCCAAGAAATCCGTCACAATTTCGACTTAATTTAAAAACATTCTCACTATATTTTTTCTTTGTTCCAGTAATATTAAAGGGATTATCGGTAATTATTCCAACCACCTTGATGTTAAGGGATTTGCTAATTTTATGCGCTAAAGATAGTAAGGTGATATTAAGAATATCAACAAAAATAATATCGGGGGCAAATCTTTTCGCTTCCTTTATTGTTGGATAAATAAGTGATTTTCGGCGAAGTAACACATTATTGATAAAGCCTGGATAATAATAAATATCGTTTCTTTCCTCTTTAATAAAAAATGATTTTTCCATTGGTCGCGTGCTAATAACTTTTAATTCAAAACTACTAGCCAGTAAATTAATAAATTTAGTGTGAAAATTTTGGTTACTTGGGTTAGGAGCGGTTTTATTATCCGCTAAAAAGTTTGCATAATCTTTCGGATGACGCGCAGTAGTTAAATAAAGAATTTTCACGACAAATGCTCCAATATTTCTAAGTGTTTTTGAATTGACTCTTCAATTGAAATTGCGCTTTTAAGTGCCGCTTCAAAATAGTTTTTTGAAAACAAATTATTAATTGATTCGGAAATATTTTTTGTGACAAAAAGGCCGTTAATATCATCTTTAATTACCTCAGCTGCGGCAATCATGTTTTGTGAAGTTAAAACGTTTAGACCGTGCGCTAATGCCTCATTTATTACATGCCCATAAATGTCATAATTACTCAAATATACAGCATTATCGCTGTGTTTTAAGTAATTAAACACTTTTTCTTTACTGGCATAAGGTAGTAAAAACACATTCTTTAAATTATATTTTTTAATCAATTCTTCATATTCGTGTTGCAGTGGTCCACCCCCGACAATAATCAACATTTTATCAGAGGCAACGTCACACCATGCCTTAATTATTGACTCATTATTTTTACGTTTAATAAAGCTTGTTACACAGATTGTAAAGTTAGTACCAACGATTCCTTTTTCTCGCCAAAAAGTTTCTTTTTCTTTAGTCGTAAGTCTACTTTTAACAATTTCATTTTCGTAAACTGTCGAATAGGGATAATTTTTGATTAAATGTTCAGGCGCACCATAATGAACTAAATATTCATTAGCTTTATAGGCGGGACTAAAATAAAGCGCAGCACCACTTATAAAATACTTTTTTAACTTATAAATTAATTTATTTTCTTCTTTAACGATCCCGCCATTAATATAAAAGATATACGGAATTTTTTTCCGTTTTAAATAGCGGAGAGCAATCATTTCGGTCAACTTGGAGTAGCCATTCATAATAATTAAGTCATATTTATTGTGTTTAATATGGTTTTTAACGGCAAATGAGAAATGGTTATCAATTCCTAAATTGATGCCTTTAATTTTATGGAGGGTAAATTGATAATTTTGTTCATTATAAAATTCGTTTTGTCGGTCTTTAGCTTTTCCACGTTCAAAAATAACATGCAGATCATGATGAGCGCTTAAACCATTAAGAAGCGCAACTTTATAAGGAGCGGGATGATTAAATACAAAAAGAATTTTCATTGCCTTACTATTATACCGCAAACAGGTGGACAATAAACCAATATTTAGCAGCGTGATATAATAATTTTATGTTACCAGTGAATTCTTGGGAAGACTTCTTCGCTGAAGTAAAAAAAACAATGTACTTTCAAAATATTGAAACGTTTTTAAATAAGGTTTATGAAGAAAAAATTGTTTATCCACCCCGTGAATTAGTTTTTAACGCTTTTAGATTGACGCCGCTTGAAAAAATTAAGGTAATTATTTTAGGACAAGATCCCTACCATAACAAAGGTGAAGCAATGGGTCTTGCTTTTTCCGTTCCGCCCAGCATAAAAATCCCACCGAGCTTAAGGAACATTTTTAAAGAAATGGATGAAGATATTGGTAACAAGGAACGAAACAATGGTGATTTGTCCTATTTAGCCCGTCAAGGGGTTTTCCTTTTTAATACTATTTTGACGGTGGAAGCGGGTGAACCACTCACGCACAACATTAAAGAATACGATGCCTTCACTCGCGATGTTATCACCACAATCAGCCTAAAAAAAGAACCAGTCGTCTTTATTTTATGGGGTGCTAAAGCTAAATTTTATCAAAATGCGATAAAAGGAAAGAATAACCTAGTTATTACATCCGCCCATCCCTCACCCTTAAGTGCCAATCAAGGTGGCTTCTTTGGCTCAAAACCTTTTTCACGAGCGAACAAATTTTTAATCGAGCACGGACTAACACCGATTAATTGGAATAATAATTAAATTTTGATATAATATTTTCACGGGAGCTAGGTATGCCTGGCTGAGAGGAACAATGAACGTTCGACCGCACCTGATACAGATAATGCTGGCGTAGGGATGGACTTTTGCCTTCACGCTAGCAGTGGGGCATTTTTTTATTAATCATGGAGGAAATATGGAAGAAACAAATGCAAGAGTAGTCAAAAGAAACAAGTTTGAAAAATGGTTCGGTAGAATATTTACCGTCCGCGGAATTACGGAAATGGCAATTTTTGTTGCGATGGGGATTATTTTTGATCTGCCTTTTCTAAAAATACGCTTTAGTGAAGGGGTCTCCCTTAGTTTAACAATGGTGCCGCTTTTTATTATTGCGCTTCGTTTTCCGATTGTTGATAGTTTTTTAGGAATCGGTGTTGTCTATGGATTTACGACAGTTTTGATTGACGGATATAAACTTATTAGTTATCCACTTGATTATTTACTGGCCTATGGTTCAATTGCCCTTGCCTCATTATTTAGGTTTTATATTTTTAATCGTCACAACAAAAAATATTTACGCTATCTAGTTTTAGCGCTCTCGGTTGTTGTTGGTGTTAGTATGCGGATTTTTTGGTCAACTATCAATGGAGTTCTCCTTTATGGTAGTCCCACTTTGCTTGCTTCCTTTATTTATAATGCACCAGCAATGGCGGCTTCAGGAGTACTAGTAATCATTGTGCTATTTCTTCTTTTCCCAACTTTAGAAAAATTTAATTCCCGAATTTATCTGACAGGCTTTAATAATAACAAGAAAGAATAACAACCACCCCATTTAGTATGTTATACTAAAAAGGGGAAGGAAAAATGATTTTAAATTACACGAAAAAGACAAACCAAGAATTAGAACGTTTGATTACAACTTCTGATCCAGCGGCAATGCACGAATTAGCACGACGCCTTGTCCAAGGTGAAGGAATCGCTGAAGATAATAAACGCGGGCTTGAACTCGCGCGGAAGTCTGAAAAATTAGGTTATCCACCGGCAGATACAGTTTTGGGGTTTTGTTATTTTTATGGAAAAGGTGTTCCCGAAGATAAAATTAAAGGTTTTGAATATTTTCAAAGTGGGGCAGTTAAAGGGCATGACGCCGCCCAATATAATATGGGTATTGCCTATGAACGCGGCACTGTTGTTCCCCAAAATTACGCAATAGCGCTTGAATGGTATCAAAAAGCAGCGGACCAAAAATTTGGCAAAGCACTCTACAAAATTGGCTATTTCCATGAATTTGGACTTGGTGTACCACTTGATGTAACAAAAGCATTCACATATTATGAAAAAGCGGCAAATTTAGGCTATATTAAAGCGGAGGTCGAAGTTGGTCGTGGTTATTTAGAAGGTCGAGGTCTTTTACGCGACAAAGAGAAAGCCAAAGAATATTTAGGTAGAGCAGCGCGCAAAGGCGACCGAACAGCCGCGCGGTTATTACGGGATATAGAATAGAGATTAACTATTCTTAATCAAGTTAAATAGTAAATATATATCAAAAAGATTCACAAACTAAGTGAATTATTGTCCTTCTCATTAAATGTCGTTACTATTAATGAGAATTATAAAGTGATAAGTCGAAACGAGTTCTACTTGTTTCTAACTTATAAATAAGTCGTACAAGCTTACGAGCAATGTGCGATAAGGCAACTCGATGATGCTTACCTTCAGAAAGTTTCTTATGATAGTAGTCATAAAGTGTAGGGATGTTCTGCAAGGCTGAAAAAGCAACATTCATTAGTGCTTGGCGAAGGAAACGCGAACCATGCTTAACCATCTGACCTTTGTGATCAGCTTGACCTGATTGATAACGAGCGGCGTCAAGACCGGCATAGGCAAGCATCTTAGCGTCATTCGGAAAACGAGTGACGTCACCGTACTCAGCAACAATCGTTGCCGCGGATAGAGGTCCAATGCCAGGGATTGAAGCTGTGGGTGGATCAAGAGCAAGCATGATAGCCTCGATCTTAGCTTCAATGGTCGAAATTTCTTCTTCAATTTGGTTAAAAAGGCGAAGAATGGAATTAATAGCAAATTCATCAACCTCACTTGATGAACCGACGGTATTCTTAGCAAGTTCCTTAAGCTTTACAAACTTAGGGTAAGTGAACTTACCACGGGAAAGTTTGCGGAGAGTCTCAGCTGTAATTGTATTCATGTTAGCAATACGAGTGGGAAGCGTGTACTTAGTGAGGATGTATAAAGCGGTCTTTGACTTCAAAGACTTGTCAAAAAAGGGTTTAAACTCCGGAAAAACTAAATCTAGTTGATTTGTGAGGTGAACTAAATACTGTGTTCGTTGCTTAACGTAACGATCACGAAGACGCGTGAGTGATTTTAAGTCATTAAAGTGGTATGCTTGAAGGGGATAGTTCTTGAAGTCCCGACTGGCAATAACCTCAGCAATGAGCATTGCGTCTAACTTGTCTGTCTTAGTCCGTCTTAGTGTTTCTGAGCTGCGAAACCGGGAAACGATGATTGGATTAAGTAAGACGAAGGAATAACCTTTAACACTTAGATGTTTCATCAGGTTATTCCCGTAGTGGCCAGTAGCTTCAAGTCCTATCCTTATTTTGTTAGGCGGACCCAAACTACTGAGAATAGAGAAGAACGCGGTAAAACCGGTTCTGTTGTTATCAAAGGAAAAGGTGTCCTTGATAACCACGGCTTCTTCAGTAACGATGAAGCAGTCGTGCTTGTACTTTGAAACGTCAATTCCAACAAAGTACATAAAATACCTCCTTCAATTTTTGTTTGCTGTGCCTAACCTCCACCGTTTTTGATTCGTAACCTTGTGCGATATAAAACATCGAAGTGTTATTCAACTAATCAACGATTGAAATTAAAAACTGTGGCCTTAAACTCTATTTAACAGTCGAACTGTAGGAAAAATGAAAAGGTACACAGCATACAAATATTATACCCGGGTAATGAAAGGAAAAGTATTACCTAATCGAAGTACCGGGCATGATTAGATAATACAAGGAAAAAATGGAAGAAAAAGATTTAGAAAAAGACGTGGAAGAAACAAATGTTGATAATCTTGAAGTAGTTCAAGAAGTAGAACATAACGAAGAAAATGGTAATGTTGTTGAAGAATTACCAAGGATTGAAAGTTTAGAAAAAGAAAAAGCTGTTTTTGTTAAAACATATAAAAAGTCGCAAATCATCAGTTATATTGTCGTAGCTTTAATGATTGTAATTGTGGTTGTCTCCTATATTTGGTTATTCCCAATTAATCCGTGGGCAGGTATTGTCCCAATTGTTATTGCTTTAGTTGGTTCAACTGTCTTTAATAATTATCATCGCAAAAAGATTTCGGTAGCAGTTCGTGAATATATGGATTCTTATAATCGTGAATTAAATCGGATTGTCTTAGACAAGAGTGATTTTCAAAATTATTCTTATGATTTTAATGGTTTAATTGATAGTGAAGACTTTATCAACGCCCGTATTTTACTCGACATTGTTAACACTAATTCGCGCAATTTAGTTAAATATGATATTAGTCAATGGCACGTCAATTTAGCCGATTTTGTCGCCTATCGTCCTGACGGAAAAAGAGCAAGCGCTGTTTTCCACGGAAAGTTCGTTAGTGCTGAAAGTGAAAAACCGCTTGATGGCCGGATCGTCCTTTATTTAAAACCTGATCCAACCTTCTTTAAAGAAGGAACAGGACCTGATGACATCGCGGATCTTGAAGTAATTAGAGATGAAGCAAAATACGTACTTTATGCGACTGACGTAAAGGTTGCAAAATTTTTAAATAAAGAAGCCCTAGCGAAGATTTTAGAAATTAAACCAGGCAAAGAACTTGCGGATTTATCGGTATCAATTTATCAAAATAAGGTCGCCGTTACTTTCACTTATGGTAATGATTTAATGGTTGTTCCTTACAAAGAAGCAATTCCAGTCGGAGCAATTCATAAATACAGTGAAGATATTACGCACTTAAATGAATTTTTAGCCCTTTTAAAGTAAAAAAACATTAATTTTGTGGTAAAATAAAACATCTTTCAAGGTTGGGTGTTTTATGGATACTATAGAAAAATGGATTAAAATCCAAAGCTATAAACACGATGGAGGACTCCATCGTTTTTGGCGTAGGTCATTCATTTTACAAAATGATGAAGAGTGGTTAGTAGTTGCTTCGCGCCGCACCCAAGTTGTTGAAGGCAATGGTCGAAGATGGTATACAAAAGAACCAGCGGTGTCCTTTTTTAGCAAAAAGAACTGGCTCAATGTTATTGCAATGATTAAGGAAAGTGGGATTGTTTTTTATACAAACATTGCCTCCCCCACAATTATTGAAAGTGGAATTGCTAAATATATTGATTACGATCTAGATATTAAGCGCTATAGCGATGGTGGAATTCGTTTTCTTGATAAAAACGAATATGAGCGACATATTAAGCATTATGATTATAGCGATGATTTAGTAAAGATCATTGATTATAAACAAAAGCAAATTGTTGCCATGATTACCAATAAAGTTTTTCCGTTTATTGACAGTGAAGTAATTAAACTTTTTGATGTCTTTAAGCACGAAACTGAAGTTAAAGATAAGTAAGGTTTAAAGAAACGATTATTGTTTAATCGTGCTATAATTTTGGCGTTATGAAATACGAATTTATTACTAATAGTGCCCAAGAAACAAAAGAAGTCGGACAAATACTAGCGGCATTTTTAGGCGAGAGTGACGTTATTTTACTTGAAGGTGATTTAGGTGCGGGAAAAACAACCTTAACTAAAGGTATTGCCGAAGGCTTGAAAATAGATGAAAAGGTTAATAGCCCGACTTTTAATATTATGAAAATATATTTAAATGGCCGTGTTCCACTGTTTCATATTGATGCCTATCGCTTAAAAGATAATGAGGATGATATTGGGCTTGACGAATACATTGGAAACGAAGGAATTAGTGTTATTGAATGGCCCCACTACATTGCTAAATTATTACCAAACGAATATTTATCGATTACGATAACTCATTTAGATTTAGAAAAAAGAAAAATTGTCATTGAAACTAAAGGGCGATATGAGAAAACTCTTACGGAGTTAACTAAACACTTATGATGACCCTTCTTTTAGATTCTTCGAGTAAAGTTATGGCACTCGCTTTAGCGCGGAACGGCATAATTATTGCTTCGATTGAAGAAGCCGCTTTTCAGCGTCAAAGTGAACTTTTAACTTTACGAATTAAAGAAATGCTTGCCGATAACAATATTAATCCCCAAGCAATCAGTGAAGTTGTTGTTACCAAGGGGCCGGGCTCTTTTACTGGTGTACGGATTGCCGTAACAATTGCTAAAGTTATGGCTTACAGTTTAAACATTCCGCTTTACGCTGTTTCAAGCCTAAGTGTTTATAAAGTTAGCGATAAAAAAACCCTGGCGGTGCTTGACGCCCGTAACGGCCGCTCTTACGTTGGGACGTACGAAAAGGACGACCATTTTGCGGTTGATTTAATAATGAATAACGAAGAAGTTTTAGCGCTTGCAAGTCAAAAAGACTACGTTATTGCCGGAGAATGTGCTCATTTAAATGTCGAAAGCGCACATTTTAATCGTTTTTCAAATATGCTTGCGCAAATTGGTAGTGAAACACTAGTTACGGATATTGCTTCCTTTAAACCAGTGTACTTAAAAGGATAAGTTATGGAAGAAAAGCGATTATTGATTAGGCCAATGACAAAAGAAGATATTCCGGCGGTTGACGCTATCGCGCGACTTGTTTTTCCTGATCCGTGGCCGCTTGAGTCTTACACTAGTGAACTAGCAAATGAGCTTGCTTACTTTTACATCTTAACTTACGCAGATGTCGTAATTGGCTATTGTCATTTTTGGATAACGTTTGACAGTGCTTCAATCGTTCAATTTGCGATTCATCCTGCCCTTCAAGGAAAAAAACTGGGAACCCTTTTAATGGAACACTTTCTTGATCGAATTGATACTGTTGAAGAAGTTAAAACAGTGACTCTGGAAGTGCGGACAAAAAACGAACCGGCAATTAATTTATATTTAAGCCATGGTTTTCATATTATTACCACTAAGCGCGGCTTTTATACAAATGGCGATGACGCTTACTATATGGTGAAGGTAATTCGCGAATGAACGAGAAAATAATTTTAGCAATTGAATCTAGTTGTGATGAGACCGCGGTCGCAATTATGCGCGGTGATACTCTTTTAAGTAACGCTGTTAGCAGCCAAATTGCAATGCATCAAGAATATGGCGGTGTTATGCCTGAACTTGCATCTCGGCTTCATACCGAAAATATTGTTTTTACTTTAGAAAGAGCTCTTAAAACGGCAGGGATTAGTCTTAGTGAAGTAGATCGCTTCGCCGTAACGCGTGGGCCTGGCTTAATTGGCGCGCTTCATGTTGGTTTACAAGCCGCAAAAACTTTAGCGTTAATTTATGATAAACCACTTATTCCCGTCCACCACCTCGCGGCCCATATTTACGCTGCGGAATTTGTGAGCCCTTTAAAATTTCCACTTTTAGCAATTGTGGTAAGTGGAGGGAACACGGAATTTGTCTTAATGAAGAAACACCTTGATTTTACGCTCATTGGCGAAACAAAAGATGACGCAATTGGGGAATGTTACGATAAAGTTGCCCGTGTTTTAGGACTTGGTTATCCGGGCGGGCTGCCAATTGATAAATTAGCGAAAACAGGCCAAGTGACGTATCATTTACCATCTCCGGCCTTAAAAGAAGGCTATGACTTTAGTTTTTCAGGACTTAAAACACACGTCATTAACATCGTTAATAACGCAAGACAAAGAGGGGAAGAAATTAATGTTCCTAATCTTTGTGCTTCATTTCAGCATGTTGCGATTGACGCAATAATTACTAAAGCGCTGAAAGCTGCATCTGCGTATAATGTCGCCCAAGTCGTTATCGCGGGTGGGGTCAGTGCAAATTCGTATTTACGAAGTGAAGTTCAAGCTAAGTTTCCGCCTTTAGGCATTGAAGCCGCGATTCCGCCGCTTTGGTGTTGTACTGATCAAGCAGCGATGATTGCTAAGATTGCGACTTACTTAGAAAAAGAAAAAATCTATGGATCAAGTTCACTAGGGGTTGATCCAAACTGGGAAATTGGCGATTTTAGACAATTTTAAGATATAATATACAAAGAGGTTAAAGTATGGAATCAGTAAAAGAGTTATATGCACTCTTAAAGAGTGAAAAACTAAGTGAAAAAGAAATTAGTGTCCATGGTTGGGTCAAAACTAATCGTAATAATGGCACAATTGGGTTTATTGAATTAAATGACGGCAGTGCTTTTAAAAGTGTGCAAATAGTTTATGAAAAAACTCTGATTTCAAACTTTGCCGCGATTGATAAAGTTCGGACTGGTGTAAGTCTTGAAGTAAACGGGCGACTCGTTTTAACCCCAGGTATGCAACAACCATTCGAATTAAGAGCCAATAGTATTACGATTGTTGGGGATGTAACTGACGATTATCCGCTGCAAAAAAAGCGGCACACCCCGGAATTTTTACGCGAAATCAGTCACCTTCGTCCACGAACAAACACTAATCTTGCTCTCTTCCGTTTACGGAGTGAATTATCTTTTGCAATTCACGAATATTTCCACAAAAATAATTTTATTTACGTTCATACACCTATTATTACTGCAAATGACGCTGAAGGTGCCGGTAATGTTTTTGATGTTGTAACCGAAGGAAAAAACCCCCATGCCTTCTTTGGTAAGAAAGCAAGCCTCACTGTTTCTGGCCAACTACATGTTGAACCATTTGCTTTAACGTTTGGCAAAGTTTACACTTTTGGACCAACCTTCCGCGCTGAAGAAAGTAATACGACAAGACACGCCGCTGAGTTTTGGATGATTGAACCAGAAATGGCTTTCACGGATTTAAACGGCAATATGGCGGTAATTGAAGAAACAATTAAACATTCAGTGCAACATGTTTTAAGTAATTGTAGCGACGAAATCGACTTCTTTACGAAGTTTTATGAAAAAACCCTCCGTTCAAGATTAGAAGATTTAGTGGCTAGTAAATTTGCCCATCTTACATATACACAAGCAATCGAGGTGTTAATTAAGGCCCAAAAAGACGGGGTTAAATTTAGTTTTAATGATATTAAGTGGGGGATGGACTTAGCAAGTGAACATGAACGTTATTTATGTGAAACCTACATTAATGGCCCAGTCTTTGTTACTGATTACCCCCAAGAAATTAAATCGTTTTATATGCGGCTTAATGATGACGGTAAAACTGTTGCGGCTTGTGACTTACTCGTTCCCGGTGTCGGTGAATTAGTGGGCGGCTCCCAACGTGAAGACCGTTATGACGTTTTAAGCAGGAAAATGAAAGAACAAGGAATTGAGCAAGACTTGGAATGGTATTTAGACTTACGAAAATATGGTGGCACTCCGCATGCTGGTTTTGGGATTGGCTTTGATCGCCTTTTAATGTATGTCACTGGTATTATGAATATTCGTGATGTTCAGCCATATGCCCGAACTTACGGCTCAATTAGTTATTAGAGGACGATAAAATGGCGGTTAATAAATACGGACAAAATATTCCTTTAACGGAAGAAGAAAAAGCCTTAAGAGGCTATAAAAGACGACGCTTAATTTTATATATTATTATTTTCTTATTAATTGCTGTAATTGGTGTCCAAATCGCAGTCTTACTTACTTAGTTTCTGGTTCACTTTTTACTCTTGCGGTTGGTGTATTGATGCCTTTTTCTTGTAATTCCGCTGGTGCGGCACTAAGATCACTTAACTCATAAGCATTTAAATCTTTAGTAAAGAGTTTTTTACTATGTTGGATAATAAAAATAGTTCGTGATAAGTAAGAAAGCGTTTGGAGAAAAGCAAGAATTAATAAAATAATTGCCGCTAAGGTAAGAATGTAACTGGGAATTGCTTTCGGACTAAAGAAAGCTTGGTGCAGCACCGGTGGCCAGTCACTAATAATGTTCATTCCAAAAATTGTCGTCATTGGTGTGTTTTTAAAGTCAAACGTATAAACAAGCGTCATAAATCCTTCATCAACTTGATCAAATAAATTTAGCCAGTGGCGATAAATAATTGAAACTATCCCGTAAACCGCAAACCAAACGAGCATTCCAATAAAGGTTTTGCCAAATTCTTTAAAATAAGTAATCCGTGATTTTCGAAAAGCATTTCTTTTAAATTGTTGGAGCGAAGTAATGTAGCCAGATTCAATTTGTGCCCCCATTAAGCGGCCAATATCACGGCCTTGATTACGCATGTATTTATTAATACCTTCGTAAATTATTCCCAAGAGTAGTAAAACAACGACTACGACAAAGAAAATTATAAGAATAAACCGTTTTTCATTTTCGCTTAGTTTAACAAGAAGTGGTAAATAGTTCATTATTCATCCTCACTTTTTTTCATTGCAATAGCTTGAATTTCTTCTTTAGTGAGACGACGATAAACGGCACCATCTTGTTCAATTAAATCTGTAACATCTGGTTTAGTTTGAAGCGGAGGTGGAGTTTGAACATTAACAATAATTGTCGGTTGTTGCGCGACCGGTTGCACAAAAGGACCAGAATCTGGTAAACTCTCTAATTCTTTTTGTTTAGCTAATTTTGTACTCGCGGCAATGTCAAGTTCACTGGGTGCAAGGACACTTTCACCCCTAAAAAACAGCGGAATTGTCGAAATAAGTGTATAAAGAAAAGAAAAAATCGCGTAAATTAAAAATAAAACGAAAACAACTATCCAAAATGGGAGAATCAAGATAAAGATGAAGCCACGGCCTAAAGTTTTAAAGATTCCTATCATTCTACGCTCCGTAATTTTCGTCTACTAATATATAACCACAAAAAGTCACTAATCACAATCGGTATTACTCCAAAAATAACACCAAGAAACGATAGTATCGTTGTATATTGATTAAAAAGGGCCACCCCAGTTACACCAAAGACGAGAGTAAAGGCAAGAATTACAATACCAAATAATAGATTTTCTTTAATTAAAGGAATGAAAAGATAAATCGAAATAAAAAGAATAAAAAGGAGTAAAACGAGGCCAAGGTTTTCTTTTAACAAAAGCAACGGAATAAAAGCAATTATAAGAAAAAGGAGGGCAAAACGGGCATAAGGCCAAAAAAAAGTATTAATCTTAATCCGAAAAAGCGGGGCGTCTTGACTAATCACAAAAAGTGTAATTAGCGTTTGCATAAAAGCAAGCAGCGCTAAAATTGCTGGCAAAATAAACGTACCAAACGAAACATTATTAAAACCAATAAGCGAGGCAAAAAGACTCATAAAATCTATTTCGTAAATTAAGTTAATGAACGGAATTGTCAGAAATAAAGTTGCAAGATTAACAACGGAAACAACTAAGAGAAGAACAACATCAGGCAAATTATTTTTAATTAAAAGGCCAAAAGTTAACCCACTTAATAAAATTGGCAACAAAAAGAAAAGTGTCGTATCAAAATGCGAAAAATTAACGAGCAAACTTAGGCCAAGCGTTGCAATAATGTAAACGGGATAGAGTCGTAAGTCGACGTTAAGGGCGACAATAATACTTGCTAGTGGTAAAAAAAGCATAATAAATAGACTAGCGGGAAAAAAGAAGCTACTTAAAAGCGCAAAGATGACATTAATTCCAGCCATTAAAGCCGTTAAAACTAATTGATGAGTAGGTGAAAAGTTCGAAAGTTTCATAGGCTTATTTTATCATAAATTTCCAAACCTAGAGCTCCTTATCTTGAGTGTTCTATGATATAATAACTATGTTATGAAGACTTTCCAAGATTTAAATGTAAACCAACAAAAAGCAATCTTAACCGAACACCAACATGTCCGCATTATTGCGGGCGCTGGCAGCGGAAAGACACGGGTTTTAACCGAGCGAATTGCGTATTTAATTGACACAATCGGCGTTTATTCAAACCGCATTATTGGCTTTACTTTTACGAATAAAGCCGCCGAAGAAATGCTTAATCGGGTCAAAAAACTGTTAAATAATGATGCCATTACTTTGCGTTTATCAACTTTCCACTCCTTTGGGGCAAGGTTTTTACGCGAAGAAATATATCGGCTTAATATGCCAACCGGTTTTATTATTTATGATGACGATGATACAAAAACCTTAATTCGTAATATTTGTTTTGCGCGCGGTCATGAGAAACGGGGCGAAGTAAGCGCGGAAGCAATTGCTTTTATTAATGGTGTTAAAGAAAAAGGCCTTGATGCTTTTACTTATAAACCTCGACTATTTGGGAATAATAACGAAACCGAGCTCGTTGAAATTTGGAAAGAATACGAAACTAGATTAGAAACGATGGGCTGTCTTGACTTTAACGACCTTATTAGTAAAACAATTATTATTTTAGAAAAATTTAATGACGTAAGAGAAAAATGGCAAAGCCGGTTTGATCACATTCTTGTTGATGAATTTCAAGACACTAATGATCAACAATATAAATTAATTAAACTATTAAAACATCCTGCGACAAGTCTCTATGTGGTTGGAGATCCTGACCAAACAATTTATACTTGGCGGGGGGCAAAAGAAGAAATAATTTTACATTTTGATCGCGATTTTCCGCCGACTGAAACGATTACCCTCGACCAAAACTATCGTTCCACAACCCATATTTTGGACGCTGCGAATAAGCTTATTGTTCATAATAAAAATCGCTTACCCAAAAACTTATTTACGGAAGTTGGTAAAGGCGAACCAGTGATTGTTAAAAGTTTAAGAGGTGCTGAAGAAGAAGCAAGATGGGTTTATCAACAAATTGCCTTCCTTAAACTTAACGTAAGTGATTTTTCTTATGGTCAAGTTGCGATTTTAATGCGTTCTAACTATTTAACATTACCTTTCGAACAACTTTTTGTGATGGACGGATTACCTTATGAGATTTATGGCGGTTTGAAGTTTTATCAACGGGCGGAAATCAAGGACGTTTTGGCGTATTTACGCCTTTTAATGAGTGAGAAAGATGATATTTCTTTTGAACGAATTGTTAACACTCCGCGCCGTGGGGTCGGTGAAGTTGCTTTAGAAAAGATCAAAATTGCGGCGCTTAAAAATGAGTTTTCCCTTCTTGAAACGATACGTTATGGTGAAAACATTGGTTTAAGTCCGACGATTGAAGCAACCCTTAAAGATCTGTTAATGGCAATCGATATCACGAGAACAAAAATCAAAGAAGACAATATCGATTTGTCAGTAATTATCAATGATTATATTCAAAAAGTTGGCTATTATAGTCATATTTTAAAAGAAAAAGATCCTGAACGGCAAGAAGCAATGAGTGCGAACATTCAAACCTTAATTGTTAATATTAATGATTTTCAAAATAAAAATCCCGATGCAACTTTTGCTACTTACCTCGAAAACGTCGCGCTTCATAGTAGTCAAGATGATGTGCGGAATGGTGACTTTGTCACCCTGATGACGGTCCATATGGCTAAAGGGCTTGAATACGATTATATTTTCCTTGTCGGAATGAATGAAGGAGTATTTCCTAATCATCGCGCAGTTAGTGAAAGTGGTAATAAAGGTAAAGAAGAAGAAAGACGACTGGCCTATGTTGCCCTTACTCGCGCCAAAAAGCGTCTGTTTGTTTCATACAATACAGGCTATAGTTTTATTAGTCAAAATAAAGGAATTGCTTCCTCTTTTATTAGTGAAGCCGGACTTAGCGCCCCCCGCTTTAAACCATATGAAGAAAAATATGGAACACCGAAGTACGGTGAAAAGAAGCCTGATAAAAAACCAGATAGTAATATTCCCCATTATAACCGTAACTTCTTTGATTTTGATTATAGTGGTGACTTTCCCTATGCCGTTAATGATGTTGTAATTCATAAATCATTTGGTAGTGGCCTCGTCATTAGTGTTGACCAAGCGGCCGCAATTATTACCGTTCGATTTGAAAGCGAAGAAGTTAAAAAACTAAAAGTTCCCAACAGTTTTATTACTAAAGGTTAGGAGGAATTCATGGATATTAAAGCCCGAATTGAATATTTAAGAAAAGAGTTAAATAAGTATAACTACGAATACTATGTTTTAAATAATGCCAGTGTCAGCGACGCAGTTTATGACAGTTTAATGCAAGAATTGATTGCCTTAGAAGAAGCCTATCCCTCCTATAAAGATGCTCATAGTCCAAGTCAAAGAGTCGGTGGATTTGTCGCTAGTGAATTCAAAAAGATTAAACATAAAGCCAATATGCTCTCACTTGCCAATGCCTTTAATAAGGACGATTTGCATGATTTTGACCGTAAAGTGCGCAGTTCTACTAATTTAGCAATTGTTGATTACGTCGTGGAATTAAAAATTGATGGCTTAGCAATGAGTTTAACTTATGTAGATGGCAGTCTAAGTTACGGGGTCACTCGGGGCGACGGCGAAGTTGGGGAAGACGTTACCTCAAACATCATAACGATTAAAAGTGTTCCCCTTCATTTAGTTGATAAACTTTCCCTTGAAGTCCGCGGTGAAGTCTTTATGCCTAAAGCTTCTTGGGCAGCCTTAAACGAAGAAAGAGAAAAAGCAGGCGAACCATTATTTGCTAATCCGCGCAACGCTGCGGCTGGTTCAATGCGCCAACTAAATTCAAAAGTTGCCGCCAGTCGAAAACTTGACGCCTTTTGGTACTACTTAGTGGATGCCACTAAACTTCATGTTCCCACCCACAGTGCAGCCTTGACTTTTTTAAAAGCCCAAGGATTTAAAATAAATCCCGAAACTAAACTTTGTTATGGCATTGAAGAAGTTATTAATTTTATCGCGCAAGTGAGTGAAAAACGCAACTCTTTTCCTTATGAAATTGACGGTATTGTTATTAAAGTTAATGATTTATCGCTTTATGATACCCTTGGCTATACTGCCAAAACCCCCCGCTGGGCCATTGCTTATAAGTTCCCGCCTTTAGAAGTTGAAACGATTTTAGAAGATATCTTTTTAACGGTCGGTAGAACTGGAAAAATAACTCCTAACGCGCGGTTAACGCCAGTTTATGTTCAAGGTTCAAAAGTACAGTACGCTACGCTTCATAATATTCCGTTTATTCGCGAACGCGATCTTAAAATTGGTGATCATATTTTAATTCGCAAAGCGGGAGATATTATTCCAGAAGTAATCCGCTCCTTAAGGGAAAAACGAAGCGGCAATGAAAAAGAATTTTTTATGAGTGAAGTATGTCCAGTATGTGGCGAAAGACTAACTTACAGAGAACCACTCCATTTTTGTCTTAATCCCGCCTGTCCCGCCCGCAATGAAGAAGGGATAATTCACTTTGCTAGTCGGGGGGCTATGGATATTGAAGGACTAGGCGAAAAAGTTGTTGAAATTCTTTTTAGCGAAAAACATTTACTAACAATTGATGATATTTATACCTTACATTTAAAAAAAGATGCGCTTGAAGATTTAGAAGGGTTTGGGGCAAAGTCGGTTGAAAACTTGATGGATGCGATTGAAAAAAGTAAAGAGCAGTCACTGGAAAAACTTATCTTTGGGTTAGGGATTAAAGAGTTAGGGGCAAAAACTAGTAAAATCCTTGCGCAAAAATATCTAACGCTGGAAGCACTATCACACGCTAGTGAAGAAGAGCTCCAATCAATTAAAGATATCGGGCCGGTTGCAGCCTTAAGTGTTGTGCAATATTTCCGCGATTTTGCTCACCAAGAATTAATTGCAAAATTAAAAGAACTCGGCTTAAATTTTGAATATAAAGGTGAAAAAGTCGCACTTGATACCTTTTTCAGCAATAAAACCGTGGTAATCACCGGTAGATTCAACGATTATTCGCGCGACGAGTTAACAACTCTATTAGAAAACATGGGGGCAAAAGTAGCCGGAAGTGTGAGCAAAAAAACCGACTTTGTCATTGCGGGAGTTGATGCCGGAAGTAAGTTAGACAAAGCAGGGGAACTTAATATTAAGATATTAAATGAAGAAGAAGTAATTAATATTCTTCGTAATTCATGATATATTACATAACGAGGTTTTAGGATGAAAAATTATATACGCGAACTCGCCAAAGAATTATATATTACATTGACGCCTGAAGACGAACGAGAACTGCTCGCCGCTTTAGTTATTTTTAAAGAGCAAGCTGAAGTTTTAGGAATGATACCTAACGTTGACGAAGAAGAACCACTCATTTTCCCCTACACTCGGAAGACAACTTATTTACGGGAAGACGTAGTCGAACCCGTTCCAAGTCAGGCCGAAATTTTAAAAAACAGTAAAAATAATGACGGCCAATTTGTCGTTATTCCAAAGGTGGTGAAATAATGAAACAAATGTATTACACGCTTCAAGAACTTCACCAAGCTTATCTTAAAGAAGAAGTTACTCCTTTGGAAATTGTTAAAACAGTCATTGAAGCGCTTAAAAAAGATGAAAACAACATCTTAGAAGCAACAATCTATGATGAAGCTTTGGCTTTTGCCGCCTCACTTAAAGAAGTAGAAAAAGATAATTTATTGTGGGGTGTGCCATTTTTAATTAAAGATAATTTTTCCACAAAAGGGGTAGCAACAACCGGCGCTAGTAATATTTTAAACGGTTATGTTCCGCTCTTTGATGCGACGGTGGTGGCTAAGCTTAAAGCCCTAAAAGCCATTCCTGTTGCTAAATCCACCCTTGATGAATTAGGAATGGGAGGACGAGGCGTTAGCAGTCACTTAGGAATTACTTATAATCCGTATGGGGAAGCTAAATCTCGAATTGTCGGCGGTTCAAGTAGTGGGAGCGCAAGCGGGGTTGCTAGTGGCTATACTCCATTTGCTTTAGGTAGCGATACCGGTGACTCAATTCGCAAACCTGCAAGTTATGCAGGGCTTGTTGGCTTTAAACCAACCTGGGGCGAAGTCTCTCGTTTTGGTCTTTTCTCGTTTATGCCCGCCCTTGACGCCGTTGGTTACTTTACCCGGAGTGTTGCCGATATTAAAACGCTTTTTGCGGTTACAAGAGGCTATGACGCCCAAGATTTTACTAGTGTCCGCGATGAAGAATTTGTTCGTCCTGAAGTAGCGCTTGACGCGCCTTTAACAGGGGTAAAACTTGCTGTTATCAAACCAATTTACGACTTAATTAACAATCAAGAGTTACGGAATGCATTTGACGCTTTACTCGTTTCACTTCAAAAACGTGGAGCAATTATTGCAGAAGTTCCGTTTGACCAAAAACTATTAAATGCCATTCTTCCAACCTACGCCATTTTAAGTAGCGGTGAGGCGAGTGCAAGTAACGCCAACTTATCAGGGGTTAACTTTGGCGCGACCGCCGGAAGTGGAAGTTATGAAGCAATTGTTTACCAAACGCGGGAAGACGGCTTTTCTTC
>CAYJDS010000007.1:0-22130 GCA_964369015.1 uncultured Staphylococcaceae bacterium
TAAATACTTTTTTTCTGAATTTAGTACCATATTTTTGTCCCCTTCTAAAATAAATTATACACGTTTTATTTAACTTGTAAATTTAAAACATAATTCCAAAACTTTAAATGTCCCTATTTTGTTACCTTTGAACCGTTCCTAGTCGCAAGGTATAACGCTAAATTAAGCAGATAATTATATAAATAAAAATCTTTGATTAATAGACTATAAATTGCTAATCACGACGTCTTCAATGTCAAGAACTTCAACGACTTCATCATAGAGATGCTGTGCAATAGTATTGGTGACAATAATCTTCTTCACGCCGAGAGCTTTAATGTTTTTAAGGGCGTTTCCCGAAAAGACACCGTGCGTTGCAGCAACATAGATTTCTTTCACCCCATTAGCGATTAAAGCACTGACTGCACTAACAAGGGTGTTTCCAGTATCAATAATGTCTTCGATAATTAAAGCAGTTTTCCCAGCGACATCTCCTTCAATTTGTGTAACATGAACATTACCGCTTTTATCCCGTTCCTTGTGGATTAAAACGTATGGTGCGTTATTAAACGCACTTGCAACATACTTAGCGGCGTTAAAGCGGCCATAATCAGGAGCTACAATAACAACATCTTTTAAATCTAGGTTTGTAAAGTAATTAACAAAACCATCAAGCATCGTTAAATCGAGTAAATCAGCCTTAAAGTAATCCTTTATTAAGGAGTTATGGAGATCAAAGGATAAAATTCGCTTGATTGGCATTGCATTAAAGAGGCGACTAATCATCCGACTTGCCACAGCGCGATTATCTTGTCGTTCCCGGTCTTGACGACTAAAGGGAAAATAAGGAATTATTAAATTAATGTCGTGATAACCATTTTGTTCAAGGGTATCGACTGTCATTAAAATTCGCACGAGTAATTCGGTCGGTTCGCCATTATTTTGGGCAACAAAGTATATACGTGCGTCTTTAGGCATATCCGGCAGTAAGACGGAAAACTCGCCAAAAGAATAATCAATCCTTGCTAAACTAAAAGAATGAAAGCCTGATTTTAAACTAAGACTTTGCGCAAGTGTTTGACTATCTTTAAAATAAATTAAAATGGTGCTGTTTTTCATATCACTAATATTGTAGCCTAATAATTAATTTATTGTTACATCATTCGTTTTAAAAGGGCATTAATTTCAATAATTTTTTCACTAAGATCTTCAGGACTTGAGTGAAGGACACAATGTTCTAAATGACCTTTTAAGATCTCCTGGTTAACATTTTTTAAAAGCGCAATCGTCGAAAGTAGTTGATTTGAAATATCAAGACAATAAACGTCCTCACTTACCATGTTACTAATTCCTTCAAGTTGTCCCTTGGCAATATTAATACTCCGATTGATTTTAGTTTTATTGGCGTGCATGGTTAGCTCCTTTATTTGTTAATTTTAACCGCTTAATTAAAAGCGCATTAACCACTACGAAGATACTGGAAAGTGACATCATTGCGCTGGCAATCATTGGGTTAAGCGTAAAGTAATCAAAGACGGGGAAATTAAAGATACCCGCCGCCATTGGAATCATTATAACGTTATAAAAGAACGCCCAAAATAAATTCCACTTAATTGTTCGTGTTACTTTTTGTGCCAGTAAAATCGCCTTAACAACATCATATGGATTATCATTAACCAAAATAATATCGGCACTATCAAGTGCAATTTGGGTCCCACTACCAAGGGCAATTCCAACGTCACTTTGTTCGAGGGCTGGCGCGTCATTAATCCCATCCCCGACCATTGCTACCTTCATGCCGTTAGCTTGAATCTCTTTAATTTTACTCGCTTTTTGGGCAGGTAAAACTTCACTATAAACTTCATCAATTCCAAGCATATTGCCTAAATAAAGTCCATTTTGTCGGTTGTCACCGGTTAAAAGGATAGTTTTAATCTTTTTTTCTTTTAAGGCATCAATTGTAAACTTTGCATCTTCTTTAATATCATCTTGCAAGACAAAAGCACCATAAACTTTGTTGTTTTTAGCAACATAAATATGGGTGCCAATTTTGTTAAGTTCACTAACTTCAAGGCCATTATCTTGGAGTAACTTTATATTACCCACTAAATATTTTTCGCCTTCTAACTGACCCACCATGCCTTGACCAGGAATATAAGCAGCATCATTAAAACTAATTCCTTCATGACCGCTTTTTTCTAAGTAAGCAATAAGCGCGCCCGCCAGTGGATGATCATTGAGCCGTTCTAGGCCAATAATATATGGAGCAAGAAGCGCTAAATCGTCCTCGCTAATTGTTACTTCATTAACAGTTAAAAAACCACTAGTGACAGTGCCGGTTTTATCAAATACAACTGCATCAATCGCGTTTAATCCACTTAAAGAACTTGCGTTTTTAACAAGAATTCCGTTTTCTGCACCTTTACCAGTTCCAACCATTACGGCAACCGGCGTTGCAAGACCAAGCGCACACGGACAACTAATAACTAAGACCGTTATCGCTAAGTTGAAAGCGAGATCAACACTACCTGGTCGACCAGATAATGACCAAATTAGAAAGACAAGAAGCGACAAACTAATAATAATAGGGACAAAAATTCCGGCAATTTTATCCGCTAAAACTTGTAACGGCACTTTACTGCCCGCCGCTTTCTCCACTAATTTAATAATTTGTTGGAGCGTCGTATCTTCTCCAACTCGGGTTACTTGAAAAACAAAAGATCCATTCCGATTCGTTGTCGCTCCAATTACTTCAGCCCCGACCGTTTTATATTTTGGCGCTGCCTCTCCGTTTACTGCGCTTTCATCAATATCACCGTATCCTTCGCTAATTACCCCGTCAAGCGGGATTTTTGCGCCAGGATTAACGCGAACAAAGTCGCCAACAACAATCGCCGCAATATCGACTTCCACGAATTCGTCACCAACAAGTTTTAAAGCTTTATCAGGCACTAATCCAATTAACTTTTCTAAGCTTGTTTTTGTCCGTGCTTTAGCTAATTCTTCTAAATATTTACCAAAAGAAATAAAGACCAAAATCATTGCACTTGTTTCAATATAAACATTATGCGCATATTTCATTGCTAAAGCATGATCACTATTTTGATAGATTGCGGTCATAATCAGCGCGTAAATTCCGTAAACCAAGGCACTAGTTGCCCCAATCGCCGTTAATGAATCCATGTTTGGTTTAAGTTTAAAAAGCGAGCGAAAACCACGGATAAAGTATCCAAAATTAAGCCCAACAGTAGTGAGCGCTAACACAAGTTGAATACTTAAGCCGATTAATGGGTATTGATGGTGTGACCACGGAAGAGGCCAATTAAACCCATCCATCGGTGCCATTGCAACATACATCAAAACCACTAAAATAACCGCACTTATAATAAGTTTAATTCGTCTCATTTTTAATTCGGCTTTCCGACTTGAACGAATTTCTTTTAGCGCTTGTTTTTCAAAAATGCTCGCGTCGTAGCCGGCATCTTGAACAGCTTTTATAACCGCTTCGTCATTAACTTTATCCTTGAAAGACACTTCCATTGAATTAGTTAATAACGAAACCTCAATTTTGCTAATTCCGGGAACTTTTTTAACCGAACGTTCAACGTTACTAACGCAGCCCGCGCACATCATCCCGGAAATTTTATATTTGCTATCCATCTTAAAGTCGACTTGCCTCGTAACCAGCTTTTTTAATCGCTCCGATTACTTTAGCGTCATTTACTTCGCCATTAAAATCAACCACAACCGTCCGTGTGTTTAAATCAATCGTGTATGCGATGTTGTCCACCTTTGCTAAACTCCGATCGATGTTGTTAACGCAACCATTACACATCATTTTGTTAACGATATATGTTCTTGTCATAGTATACCCCCCTATGGTGTTATTTTAACACTCAAAAAGGGTTACGACAAGTAATGTTTCTCGATTCAAATAATATTTTATTCTTTTACCATTGCTTCACTACGTTCCGCCATAAATTGAGAACGATAGAGTTCGAAATATGGTCCACGGTTGCTTAAAAGTTCGGTATGCGTTCCCTGTTCAACAATTTTTCCTTTATCCAGCAAAATTATTAAATCACTATTAACTATTGTACTTAAGCGGTGGGCAACGACAAAACTTGTCCGGTTCTTCAGTAATTTTGCGGTAGCGCTTTGAATAACTGCTTCCGCCGCGCTATCAATGGAACTTGTCGCTTCGTCAAGAATTAAAATGCGCGGATCAGCAATAATCGCCCGGGCAAACGAGATTAATTGTTTTTGACCAACCGAAAGCAGATTACCGCTTTCCCCAACTTCAGTATCATATCCGTCTTTTAATGTCCTCACAAACTCGTCCAATCCAACCGTCACGGCTGCTTTTTCAACTTCTTCGTCAGTTGCTTCTAGCCTTCCATAGCGAATGTTTTCACGAATTGAAGTACTAAAGAGTTCGGGCATTTGGAGCACATAACCAAGCCGACTATGGAGCCAAGAGAGACTTCGTTCTCGATAATCGCGCCCGTCAATTAAGATTTCGCCCGACCGTGGTTCATAAAATCGCGCAAACAAGTTTACAATGGTTGTTTTCCCACTGCCAGTGTGGCCAACAAGCGCAACATTTTGACCAGCTTTTACTTTTAAATTGAAATCATCAAGGACAACCTCTTTTTCGTTGTAATAGAAAGTAACGTTTTTAAACTCAACTTCGCCGTTAATTCTTTCCCAGTTTTCACGTTTTTTATCAAAAAGATCACCATAAACATCTTTAACTTCGTCACTATCATCAATCTCTGGTTTAGAAGTAATGAGTTGGACAACCCGTTCAGCGCTGGCTTGCGCGACTTGTAAATCATTAATGAAGCCCGTTAAGTTAAGAACAGGTTCAAAGAAGTTCATTGCGGCGCGAATAAACATATAAAGCGTCCCAATTGAGATTGCTCCACTGACAAATGGTGTTCCTTCAATATGAACTTTTGAACCGCCATAGGCCATAATAAAAGCAACAATTCCGTAACTTGTTGCAAGTAAAGTACTCGAAAATAGTGCACTAACAAAGGTTGCTTTAACACTGACGTTCTTCATCGTTTGCGCTTCTCTAGTAAATTCTTCGCTAAGTTCATCTTCAATTGCTAAGCTTTTCGTCGTTTTAACGCCTAAGAACGATTCATTAAAGTAACCGGTTAATTGACTATTATGAAAGCGGGAGCGACGACTGAGCACAAGCACTTTCTTTCGGAATGCAAAGGCAATAAAAATAAGCAGCGGTAAAAGCGCTAAAAGGACAAGCGCTAAGCGCCAGTCACGAAGAAATAAAATAACAAGCGTGAAGAACATATAAAATATTGACCAAGTTAAGTCAAAAATACTCCAAGAAACGACACTAGCAAGGCGATTAGTGTCACTCGTCATCCGCGCCATAATCCACCCTTGTTTCGTATTATCATAATAACTGAACGGCAATTTTTGGAGATTAACAAAAGAATCTTTCCGTAATGAATAACGGATCTTAGCTTGTAGTTTTGCCCCAAAAAATGTAAAAAGAAAAACCGAGACGGAAAAAGCAATAATTTGCATAACATTGGCAACGATGAAAAAGCCAAGTTTTTCCGGCTGATAACTTTCAATAAAATTAGTAATGGCAAATTCATTTAAAGGAATCGTCAGTGCTTCGATTAGTGATTGGACAACCGCAAAAATAATAACCAGCAATAAATCGGTTTTATGGTTTAAAATGATTTTGAAAATTTGTTTCCAAACTTTAACATCAATCTTTTTTAAATCTTGTTTGGCATTAAAAACTTCCATTATTGCACTCCTTCCGCTTTCAGTAACTTCAAGAATTGTTCTTCAAGATTGCCTTGAATATCCCAAAGCTTTTGATAAAGTCCGCCAGCATGCGCTAAATCACGATGAACGCCAATTGCTTCGACTGTTTTGTTGTTAATAACAATAATTTTATTGGCTTCGCGCGCCGTAGTAATTCGATGGGTAATAATCAAATTAGTGGATTTATGTTCTTTGGCAAGTGCATCGCGAATCATTACATCGGTCTTATTATCAACCGCACTTAAGGCATCATCAAAAATTAAAATTGGCTTTTCACTAACTAATACCCGCGCAATCGCCACCCGTTGTTTTTGGCCGCCAGAAAGCGTAGTACCCCGTTCGCCGACCATTGTATCAAAGCCTTTTTCAAACCCGCGAATATCCGCGGCAATCGTTGCTACTTCACTTGCCCGTTCAATTTCGGAGAAAGGAACCCCGCGCGCAGTAATGCTAATGTTACTCAAAATTGAGCGTGAATATAAAAATGGATTTTGTAATACCGTCCCCATTTGCGAGCGAATATACTTCTTTTCAATATCCCGTAGTTCAACGCCATCAAGTAAAATTGAACCTTCATATTCATACATCCGCATCAATAAATTAATAATCGTTGTTTTACCCGAACCGGTTTTACCAACAAAGGCAACCGTTTCGCCAGCTTTAATTGAAAAATTTAAGTCATTTAAAGCGTACTCTTCAGTTTCTGGAAATTTAAAATAAACATTTTTAAACTCAATATTTCCCTTAATTTCCGGTTTTAATGTTCCGTCTAGCGTGAATTCACTTTCTTCGGAAAGAATTTCATGAATTCGACTATAGGCAACTTTAGCCATCGAAAAGTTACTTATTAAGCGCCCCAAACCACGAACTGGCCAAATAAGCTGGCCAACAAGCATTAAAGCAGCCGCAGCGTCACCCGTGTCCATCGCGCCTTGCCGCGCAAAATAAATACTAATTAGGGTCACCACTAAATATTGGGAAAGCGCCAAAAAATCCATGCTCGCCCAGTAAGTACTAGAAATACGACTTACTTTAATACTTGCGTCACGATGAGTGGTGTTCTTTTGATCGAGTTTTTCGGTTTCAAACTGTTCGTTAGCAAATGCCTTAACAATTTTTGTGTTATGGATATTTTCTTGAATAACCGTCAGTGCCGCGGCATCCTTTTCTTCAATATCTTGATAACGACGATTAATCATCTTAAAGTAAATTAAGGAGCTAAGCGCATAAATAGGAATTGTTGCCAGCGCAACATACATTAAAGTTGGGCTTAAGAAAAACATTTGATAAGCTGAACTGACGAGCGTAAAAATGAGCCCCACTGCATCAAGCACCCGGCTTACAACAAAACCAGTACTCGTTTCAACGTCACTTGTCACCCGTTGAATGAGGTCACCAGTATCACTATTATTATGATAATGGTAGCTCAGTGACTGAACGTGATCAAAAAGTTTAACCCGCAACTTTAAAGCAATTCGTTCTTGCACGTAACCTTTAATGGTTCGTTCAACGACCATCAAAATAAAACGTAGTAATTGCCAAGTAAAGAAAGTAACCGAGACAATAATTGCGGTTTGAAAAACTGTTTCGCCTTTAGCAAATATTTCTAAAATAAACGCCGGCAAATTAACTTCCTGAGTCGTAGAATTAGCGGTAAATCGTTTTAAAATGTATTGGGTAAAAAGCGGGACATAAGAATAAGTCGCGCGATGAATTGCAACAAGAAATAAACTTAAAATCATTCCCAAAGCACTGCCCTTTAATAATGAGAAAATAGATTTGTTCTTTTGGTTAATTAATTTCTTGGTTTGCTTTGCCATCATTCCTCCGCATTTTCGTATTATACGCTTAAAATGTAAAAATGTCTAAAAGACATTGATAAAATTTATTTTAATAACTATCTACCTTGCTTACTTGTCGCTAAGGGGTGGGAAAAGTAATATTGTTAACGGCCAAGCGTCAACATTTTCTAACTTTAAAGGTAAAGCATTCATGAAATAGCTTCCTGATGGTACTTCTTTAAGGCGTAAACCTTCAATAATCCAAATGTTTTGCCCCATTAAGGTTTTATGAGTTAAGTGGCCTGGTTGGTTTCGCTCAATCCCTAAAGCGTCAATCCCAACGCCACTTATTTTTTTTAGCGCTAAGTAAGCGGCTGCTTCCTCACTTAAATAAACAAACGTAAAATCAAACTCTTCACTTAAGCTATTCTTGGTTTTAAAGAGTAAAAAGTCGTTTTCTTCAATATCATATTGTTCCAGGTCACCAACCCCAATCTTGTCGTTAACCCTTGTTAAATCAAGCACTTTAACATTACGCATGAAAATGTTAGTCGGAAAGTCACTACTTGTTGCGCCCTCGTTTAAGATGTGGCGTGGAAAATCAACGTGCGTGCCGCTATGGACATTAAAAGTGACATTTGTCTCATTTGTTGAATCGCCTTTACTAATACTACTTGCACTACTAAAGATTGGTTTTTTACTCTCTTTATTTTTATAGACCGCCATCTTCGGAGAAATATATGCAGTTATATCATAAAACTTATCCATTTTGTGCTCCTTCTAGACTAAAACCTGGCTCATACTTAATTGCGCGTGGTTTGTCGTTACTAATTTGGTGAATAATTTGCCAAGAAGCATCAATTTCTTCCCAACTCGGGAAAAGGTTTTGCCGTTTTGCTAACATTTCACTAAATAATATTTCGTAGGCCTCTTTAACGGGACTGGGGAAACTACAACTGTAGCAATATTCAAGGCGCAGCAGTTCAAGTTGGCCATTATTTTCACTACTATAAGTATTTAGTTCAAAAATAATCCGCGCTTCGGGTGATATTTCAATTAAAATCCGGTTAGGAGTGGGATTTTTAAATAACTGCATCGCGGAATTTTCGTGATAAATTATTTCAACATAGGCTTCTTGTTTGGCAAGTTTCTTGCCGGTATAGAGATAAAACGGGACGTCTTTAAACCGTTCATTATTTATTGTTAACGTTAAAAATGCCATCGTTGAAATTGGTGAACTAGGATCGACGCCTTTTTCACTTTGATAGCCAATATATTGCCCCAAAAGTGAGGAGGAAGAGACGTACTTTACTTCTTCTAAAACTTTTACTTTAGCACGTGAAATATCACTAGCGGCTAAACTTGTGGGCCGTTCCATGGTGAGAAGCGCTAAAATTTGGAGGAGATGACTTTGGACCATGTCGTTTAAGACGCCAGCTTGATCGTAATAAGCCCCGCGATTAAGAATTCCTTCTTTTTCACTAACGACAATTTTCACTTCCTTAAGATGGTCCTTATTCCATGTTGCGTCAATTAAATCATTGCCAAAACGAAGCCCAATAATCTTTTGCATCATCTCTTTGCCTAAATAATGATCCACATGATAAATTTGTTCTTTACAAAAGGTGTCATTTAAAAAAGTATTAATCTCGCGCGCTTCTTCATGAATATGGCCAAATGGTTTCTCAAAAGCAATCAGTGAATTTAAGTCGCCTTTGACAACTAGTTTGAGATTAACTAAATTTGTGGCAATCGGAATAAATAAATCCGGGCCGACGGCAAGATAAAAGACATTTTGAAGTAAGGGGTTAAGCGTGTGGTAAGCATTTAAAAGAGTAACAAGAGGATCATAACTTCCACCATCGACCGCATTAACTTTAGCGTAGACTAAATGAGGCCGTAATAGATCAATATTACCGCTAAAAACGCCACTTTCGGCGACAAATTGCAAGTATTCTTCACTCGTAAAGGTGCGTCTACCAACAGCAATGACGGTTAAATCTTCCTGGCCGTTTTTAATTAATGTTGTTAAAGCAGGCAATAATTTACGGAGCGTTAAGTCACCCGTTGCCCCAAAAATAGTAATGATTTTTTTACTCATAAACGCCTCCGTTTCTCGCTTAGATTATAACTTAGAAGAGGAGATAATAATGACGAAAAGCATTAAGTCCATTCAAATTGACCTGTATAAAGTCCGTAATATGTTTTATGTTCATTTAATAATTCTTCGTGACTACCCCGTTCAATAATGGCGCCTTTATCTAAGACTAAAATTGCTTTAGCATTTCTTATTGTACTCAAGCGGTGGGCAATAACAAAGACCGTTCGCTCCTCCATTAATTGGTCCATTGCTTTTTGAATTAACTTTTCGCTCCGCGTATCAATTGCGCTTGTCGCTTCGTCTAGAATTAATACTGGGGGTTGTAAAAGCGCTGCCCGTGCAATCGCTAAAAGTTGCCGTTCTCCACTACTAAGGTTTGCTCCGTCGTCAGTAAGCACTGTCTCATAACCTAACGGCAAACGTTCGATAAAATAATGCGCATTAGCGATTTTAGCAGCATGCTCAATTTCCCGTTTTGTCGCATGAGGGCTTGGATAGGCAATGTTTTCGGCAATTGTGCCTGTAAATAAATGGGTATCTTGAATAACAATACTAACCGAACGTCTTAAATCGTCTTTTTTAATGTCAACAATATTAATGCCATCAAAAAGAATTTCCCCTTTGTCAATTTCGTAAAATCTTGTAATTAAATTAATAATTGTTGTTTTTCCCGCCCCGGTTGAGCCAACGAGCGCAATCTTTTCATTCCGATCGGCATAAAGGGTAATATTTTTTAAAACGGGTTCATTTTTGTTATAGCCAAAACTAACATTTTTAAAATCAATCCGGCCTTGATACATTTGATAAGTAGTTTTTCCTTCGCTATTTGGAATTTTCCAAGCCAGCGAATTCGTCGGATGTTCAGTTTCTGTTACTTCCCCGTTAAGCATAACGGCACTGACGAGGCGAATTTTCCCTTCGTCAACTTCATGCGCTACATCGAGAAAATTAAAGATTCGCTCGGCCCCGGCAAGACCATTATAAAAAGCATTTAATTGATTAGTAAAGTTATTAAAAGGACTTGAACTTTGGCGAACATAAATTAAGTAAACGGCAAGACCGCCTTCAGTAAGCCATCCATTTAAAACAAAGAGGGCACCAACAATCGCACTAATCGCATAATTAAAATAGGAAAGACTGACGACAATCGGGGTCGTCCGTAGTGCATTAGTGTGTGCCTTAACACCGGTTTTTTCTAAGTCATCATTCCGCGCTGCAAACTGCTTGGTATTTTCGCTTTCATGTTCAAACATTTGAATAACTTTGGCGCCCATAACCATTTCTTCAACATAACTATTAACGCTTGCGACCTTAGTTTGATTCTCACGGAAGTAAGCTCTTGTTTTGCGGCCATTAATGAAGAGAAAGACAAACATTAATCCAATAAAGAGAACCACAATTAGCGATAAAAGAACATTAATTCTAAATAAGAAGAAAAGAGTCCCTAAACCGGTAACTAGCGAATAAATAATAGTGGTAAAACCAGTATTTAAAGCTTGGTTAAGGGTATCAACATCATTTGTGAAGTAATTCATTACTTCCCCGCGGTTGCGTGAGTCAAAGTAACTAAGGGGTAATTTTTGACTATGCTTAAATAAGTCATTCCGCATCCGTGCAATAATCGTTTGTGAGTAATAGACCATTAAAGGATTGTAAATTAAGGTCGCAATGCCACCACTGATAAAGAAGAGGAAAAGCTTTAAAACTTCGCCGTTTAAGCCATTTTGACCAGGCGTTAAAAGATAATCATCAATAATCGAACGCATCCAATATATGCCGTAAACATTGACAAAACCCGCCCAAATGGTCAAAATAACAACAATTATAAAGATAAAGGGATTAGCGACAATATAAGGCATTAACCTTTTCAAAGTCTTGATCGTATTTTGGGGTTTATTCGTCTTTTTCATAACGCCGCCCCTTTAAGCTGTGTTTCATAAATATCACGATAAATAACGTCGGTTTCTAAGAGTGCTTCATGTTTTCCTTCGCCATGAATCATGCCTTCATGCATTACTAAAATATAGTCGGCATTTTTAATAGCACTGATCCGTTGGGAAATAATAATTAAAGTTAGTTCGGGGTAAAAATTTCGAATATTCTTTCTAATCTTAGCTTCGTTAACAGTATCAATTGCGGAAAGGGCATCATCAATTATTAAAACTTTCGGCCTTTTGAGGAGTGCGCGGGCAAGTCCGACCCGTTGCTTTTGTCCGCCCGAAAGATTAGTACCCGCTTGGCCGACCTCACTACTTAGGCCGTCTTTTAGTTTAGCAATTATTTCATCGGTTAAACTCGCCTTTAGAGCGCGGTTTAACTCTTCTTCACTCACATCTTTATTACCCCATTTAAGGTTATCCAAAATTGAACCACTAAAAATCATATTATTTTGAAAAACGATATTGATAGCTTTTTTTAAGTCCCCTTTTGAATAAGTGTTTATATTATGATTGTCAATTAATATTGCGCCTTCACTGACGTCATAAAGTCTTCCTAATAGACTAACAAGCGTTGATTTCCCACTGCCAGTTTGGCCAATTATGCCTAGTGTTTCACCTTTAGCAAGTTTTAAGCTAATATTGGTTAAAACATTTGAACTTTCAGCAGCAGGATACTTAAAAGAAACATTCTTAACCTCAAGCATTGCCGCTTCTATTTTGCATTCACTAACTTCATTAAAGTGCATTTTGTTTTCAACCGCAAGAAGTTCTAAAACACGGCTGACGGAAGCAATCGCGCGCGAAAACATAATTAGGAGCTGCGCTAACATTAAAAGCGCGTTCATTAATTGTAAAACATACGTCAGTAGTCCGGTAATCTCACCTACATTTGCGCGTCCGGTATTAATTAAGTCACCACCAATAAATAAAACTCCACTGATAGCGGTGTAGAGTCCAAGTTGCATAAACGGATTATTAAAGGCAACAGTCATTAAAGCTTTCGAAGCGTAATGACGATAAGCCTCGTTACTACTAGCAAATTTGTTCACTTCTTGTTCTTCGGTAACGTAAGCCTTAACAACCCGAATTGCTTGGAGGTTTTCTTGGAGAATGCGGTTAATGTCGTCAAACCTATTTTGCATAATTTTGTAAATTGGCCGCGCTTTTAAAACAACGACAAACATTAAAAGAGCGACAATCGGTAAGATTATTGCAAAAACAAGGGCAATTTCTTTATTCATCACAAAGCTTAAGACCAAAACCATTGCAATCATAAATGGCGCGCGAAAAAGTCCTCTCATCCCAGTAATTATTGTGTTTTGAATAGTGTAAGTATCATTAGTTAAACGGGTAATTAAGGAGGATGAAGCAAATTTATCGCGGTTTTCAGCGTCAAAACCTTGAATTTTATCAAATTCGAGTCGTCGTAATTCCGCTCCTACTCCTTGGCCGGTCGCGGCGACATAACGAACCCCAATATTGCCAAAAAGGAAAGCTAGTCCAGCGCATAAAACCATCAATCCACCCCATAATAATATGTAGTTAAAGTCGCGATTTTTAATGCCTACATCGACAATCTGTGCATTCATAAAAGGAACAAGAGTTTCTAAAACTGTTTCAATTAAAATAAAAAAGATGGCGAGGAACGCCTCTTTTTTTACTGGTTTAAAGTGTTTTAAAAACTTCTTAATCATAGCGTTATTATCTCATTATTAAAGTAAAGTTACAAACTAAATCACCGTGGGTAATACTAGTTAAAGAAAACTTAGTTTTCTTACCTTAGATAAGTAACGAACGTTTAATTTTCTCAATCTCTTCTTGACTAAAACCGATGGTCTTTAAGTATTTTTCACTATTTTGATACCTTTTACGCAGGTGATTTAGTGCTCTTTCCATATATTCGGGTTTAGAATATGTTAAATAGCGCCATTCTTCCGGCATGTTAAGGTAACCGGGGCGGTTTTTATTATTTTCATAAGATTCACTATAGTTAGCGATGATTGTTGGTTCAGGCACGCCCACTAAATCGAGTAAAAGCATGCTGATAACTCCAGTTCGGTCCTTTCCGGCGGTGCAATGATAATAAATGCCTTCATTTTCATGTTTTAAAAAGATGTCAAAAACGGCCTTTATTTTAGTTTGAGAATCATCCAGTAAATCAATGTAGAGCTCACTAATGTCACTATATCCATCTTGACGTATTTGCCAAAATTCTCCCATCATATCAACGTGGTAATAACTAATATCCTCGTAATCTTTTAAAGGGCTAATTGTTTTTGTAAGTTCGTTAGAGTAACGTAAATCGATAATAACTCGAACACCCAAGTCATAGAAAAACTTCTTTTCTGCCGCGCTTAAACTGCCTTTCGCGCTACCACGAATATATTTGTGATTTTTAAGTTCTCGACCATTGATTGTTTTAAAACCACCTAAATGACGGACATTATATAATTTTTCTAATAAATATAAGTTGTTTTTTTCTTTAACCATAGTCCCTCCATGTCTTAATAAGGATAACAAAAAAAGCCCCGTAATTGTTTAATGACGATTATCGACTTTTTTTGATTTTTTTTAATTTATTCAATTGCAAATGGCGCACTTAAAGCGTAAACATCCCAGGCAACTTTACTAAATTCATGGGGAGTAAAATAAACACCAAACTTCTCCCCGGAATCATAAAATTCGTAGAAAGGACTATACTCAAATTGGGTGGAATTCATATTCCGTGATTCATCGTTTTTAATTGAAAGCGATTTTGCTAAATACGCTGCTGATTCGCTGCTTCTTGGTTCATATTTGTAATTATCTTCAAGTAAAAGATGGATTTTTCCGTCTTTTTCGTAAAGATTTGCATAGCCTTCGAAATAATAAACATTATTAACAATACCACCATAGCGCTTATTTTTTGCCAGTAAATAATCAGTGTCTTTTTCTATCTCAAAACTATAACCAAAAATCTCCGCTGCGGTGATTCGTGTTATGTTATCAAAGGATAATTCGATTTCTTCTGCGCTAGGAGCAACTCCAATATACTCCAACTCAGGCCGGAAATTAAATAAACCTGGTCTACCATATACTGTATATGTTTGACCAACAGTCAAACCACCATTTATTTTATCGTGTCCATGAACTTCTATTACATTAGTGCCATCACTAAAAAGTGCAGTGGCATTAACAATTTTTTGCACATATTGTAAATTCATTTTATAAATAGATTGTTTCCAACCAATCCCTTTTACATTTAACTTAAAATCACTAGCAAAAAGAGTCGTCCGAAGATTATCAATTGAAGTTTCTGCGGTAGCAAAAGTTTTATAATCATAATTTAGACTAACACCATTTTTTAAGATTGGTTTTGCACTTACTCCCATATCAATCTCTACTTCATCATTATAAAGACCAATAACACCAGAAAATTCATAGACTTGTTGCTTATCTTTGTAATCCTTAATATACGTGTACCCAGGATCAGAGATGTTAATCGTAATAAAGCCGGTTTCATTGGCTACGAAAGCTTTGTATTGTCCGTTATAACCGCTTTTGGTCGTACCATAAGCTTGCAGCGTTAATAATTGCGCCGTAATTTCCGCTTTAATGGTCGAAGTATACACCCCACGATCATTAACTTTACTTTGATCAAAAGTAGCAGCAACCGCCTTTATTTGAGCGATATCTCTTATAACATCGGTATTTTCGCCGCCCGAATCCCCTCCATCTTCTGAATTATCACCATCTTCTGAGTTATCACCATCTTCTGAGTTATCACCATTTTGTGAGCTACTATTGTTATCCGAATTACCATTATCTTCAGAATTTCCGTCGTCGATAGAACCACTGGTTTCCGAACTATTCGTAGAATCACTAGAATTACTTGAAGAAGGTAGCGAATTGTCAGCGCAAGATGCTAAAAGCACTATCGAGATTAATAAAGTAAATATTTTTTTCATAAGTTAGTTGCCTCTTTATATAGAATGTTTTTAATTATATATCAAAATGTGTCTCAAGCAGTAAAAAACAATAAAAATGTGCAGCATTTCTCCAATTTCAACGAAATTACATTAATCAATATACTTTGCGAGTTCATTGGATATGATCCGATAGCCCAGAGCAGAGCAATGAATTCCGTCTAATGTATTCTTTTGTTGCATACTACCTTTTTCAGACGCTAAAAGTGGAAACATATTAATAAAGTTTACACCTTCTTTAAGACACACTTCTTCTAATAATTTGTTTATTTTCTTTAACTTCTTATTAGTGCGAGCCCCAGCGATAATTGGCGAAAGCCACATTTTTCGGTGGGTGACCGGATAGAGTGAAATGACATGCAATTCGGTGTTTGGTAAGTTTTCTTTAATGTTCTTAATAATCAGATCAATCCGTTCAACAATTTTACTAACCCGCGACATATGACCTAAATCGTTGGTCCCAATTTGTAAAAACACTTTTCGAGGGTTTGTTTGATAAAGCTTATGCAGACGACGTAAAACACCGCTTGTCGTATCGGCCGCAATGCCTTGGTTGTAAATAAGGCGATTAGGAAAAAATTCTTGCATTGGATAAAAGTCAGTAATACTATCACCAACAAAGGTTATTCCACCTTCAATCACTTCATCAGCAAGAACATCAAATAGTTGTTGCCGATTGCGTAAATTACGCGTCATCAGCGAAATATAGACAATGGCAACGAAAACAAGCGCGGCTAAAACACTAATCAAAGTTACTTCAAGGGCTGAGAACATAGTGGTTACCTCTTTTATTTAGATAAGGTAATTATACCTTACTTAAGTACTTGAAAATAAAATTTGCTTAATCCTGAAAGTAGTGTAAAAATTAAAACTTTATCTTGTTATTAATAATATTAAGGAAAAGCACCAAATGAACTAATTGTCGCCAGCTTTTTCTTTAGTAATTTTAGCTTCTTCGCTAACTACTGCTCCTTCAAGTACTTTTACGGCCATTTTTTTGGCGTTCATTTTCTTTTCAAGCCACTTTGTGAATTTATAGACAACAAAAACATCAAAAGCAATAAGATTAGCTAACATAATCCAGCTAATCGGACTTAAATTATTTAGTCCTAAGAATACAAAGAGATCTTGCGAATAATAGGAGGTTAAAACAGTGGTCAATGCCCCAATCGAGCGAAAAACCATTACCATCGGAATAAAATACCGATATTTCATCTTGGTCATACCCGCAGTTAAACACAGCGCATCATCGGGAAAAAACGGAAAAAGAAACATAATTGGCAAATATATTTTACTTTTGGTATCAATTAAATCTTGGGCTTTTTTTAAGTCATCCGCGCCAACAAGTTTAATCGCAACTTTTTCGCCTAAAGTATCGCCTACTACAAAAAGTAAAATACTTGAAGTCCAAACGCCAAGTAAAGCGAGAAAAACCGCTAAGAAGATATTATCGAAAATTGTTCCCGCTAAAATTAAAAAAGTGAGGTTAGTTCCGGGAACTACTGAAAGTAGTACTGCCATGCTAACTTGGAGTAAGAAAAATACGATTGGTCCCCAAGCCCCGGCACTTTTGATAATTCGTTGCAGACTTGCTTGATCAGTAACCCCTAAATGGCGCAGCAGAAAATACAGTCCAACGCCAATAGCAACAAGCGCTAATATCGTTGCCAAAACCTTCAGTAACTTTTTATGTTTTGGTTTCATACTTTCCCTTTTCATTAAACTTCAAACAATGGTAATTTAGCATTAATAAACGAACATATTATACTAATATTTTAGCTTAAGGTCAATCTTGTGAGCACAGTGAAAAGAGTTTGAACCTAGATGAAAACTGTTTTACTTTTTTTATAATTTTATCAACATAAACGAGAATAAATACCTAAATATAGAAATCAACTAATTTTAGTAATTTTATGTAGTATCCTCAAGCGTAGAATTGGTCTTTGTTGTTCGACATTCTTGCGTACTTAGGCATAGTAAGAGTGACTAATAATTAAATTTGTTAAAATGATTTTGGAATAGGAACACCTATGAAAATTATAAGTTTGAATACTTCGATATACGATTTAGTAAAAAAGTATCCCGAAATAGTGGAAACCCTTTTTACAATTGGTTTTAAAGAAATAACAAAGCCAATGATGATTAATACTGTTGGGCGAATTATGAACTTAAAGAAAGGTTCCAAAATGCGCAACATTGAGATAGAAGTAATAGTGGATGCGCTTGAAGCCGCCGGATTTACTGTTAGGGAGGAAGAATAATGAGCGAATTTATCGATAACGTTAGTAAGAAACGACAAAAGAAATTAAAAGAGTTAATTCTTAATTTGCATGCCGGGCAAGATTTTGAAACCGTGAAGGAACAATTTAAAGAACATTTTGGCGAAGTAACGACCAAAGAAATTAGCCAAATGGAACAATCACTAATTAAAGAAGACGGGATGAGTGTCCAAGAAATTCAAAAACTTTGTGACGTTCACGCGGCTGTCTTTGAAGGCTCGATTAGTGATATCCATAACATTTTAAAAGGTGTCACCAACGAACCAGGACATCCAGTCCGGGTCATGCGCGAAGAAAATGACCGAATTGAACAATTAATTAAAGAAGAAATTGAACCTTATTTATTAGTAAGTGGGAAAACTCCGCTTTTAATGCTTCGGGTTGCTTTTGATCGTTTGTGGGAAATCGACAAGCATTATAAACGCAAAGAATTGCTTATGTTTCCCCATTTAGAGAAAAAAGGCATTACTGCGCCGCCAAAAGTTATGTGGGGTGTAGATGATGAGATTCGCTCTGATATTAAAGAAGTTATTAAACTACTAAGTGAAGTCGAAAGTGACGAAAGTGTTATTAAAGAAAAAGTTAAAGTGACTGTCGCGCGGGTTCGCGATATGATTTTTAAAGAAAACAATATTTTACTACCACTTCTTGAAGATACTTTAAAGTTTGTTCATTGGGTTAGTATTGACCTCGGAAGTGATGAGGTAGGTTGGTTTTTAAATAAGCCAAAAGAATCGTGGAATAAAGAAATAAAGGAAGAAACGCAAACTAATAATTCGCCACTTCTTGCAGGTGAACTCCCCTTTGGCGCAGGTTCACTAACGCTTGCCCAAGCTAATGGTCTCTTAAATTCCCTTCCGGTTGATATAACATTTGTTGATAAAGCCGGCCATGTTAAATATTTTAGCCAAAGTAAAGAGCGTATTTTTGCGCGACCCGCGACGATTATTGGCCGACACGTGACGATGTGTCACCCGCCAGGTTCAGTTGATGTTGTAGAAAAAATCATTGCTAGTTTAGAAAGTGGCGAAAAAGACGTTGAAGAATTTTGGATTCAAAATGAGCGGATGTTTGTTCTTATTCGCTATTACGCTGTTCGCGATGAAAATGGTGCCTATCTAGGCGTACTTGAAACAACCCAAAATATTAAACCATTACGGGAGTTAACTGGCGAAAAAAGACTTTAGTCTTTACGAAATAATTACTTGCAAAATCTACTAATTAAAAAAGTGCTTCTTGCACTTTTTTACTATAAAATTTACCGATTAAAAGTAAACTATTCAACCGTGACACTTTTTGCTAAATTACGCGGTTTATCAATATCAAGTCCCCGAATAAGGGCGGCATAATAAGCGACCAGTTGGGTCGCGACAACAAATAAAAGCGGACTTAAAATTGGGGTAACTTCAGGTAAAATAATGTCATCTTCTGGGCTACTGACTGCACTGCTAACTATGGTTAAAACTTTGGCGCCTCGTGCTTTAACTTCACTCACATTAGCGCGCGTATTACGACTTATGGATGGGTCACTAATAACGGCAACAACTGGGGTGTTTTTTTCAATTAATGCAATTGCACCATGCTTAAGTTCGCCGGCCGCAAAAGCTTCACTATGGATATAAGAAATTTCTTTTAGTTTTAAAGAACCTTCAAGGGCCGTTAAATAATCAATTCCCCGACCAATGAAGAATGCACTTTCTTTCACGAGTTTGCGGGCAACTATTTTCTTAATACTTTTTTCTGTTTTTAAAAGATTATCGATATAATCCGCTATTTTTAGTAATTCTTGCTTTAGTGCGAAACTCTTATCGCTTAAGGCATAGGCCAAAAGTGCGAGCATCACAACTTGACCAGTATATGTTTTCGTGGCGGCAACTGAAATCTCTGGGGCTGCATCAATTCCTAGGACAAAGTTAGCTTCACGGGCAAGCGTTGAGGAAACAACATTTGTAATTGTTAAGGCATGATAATCGAGTTTTTTTACATATTGTAGCGCCGTTCTTAAATCAGCGGTTTCCCCACTTTGGGAAATAAAGATAAAGAGCGGTTTTGCACTAATTAACGGCATATTGTAGCTAAATTCGCTGGCAACATGGACATCAACGGGTATTTTTGCAACTTTTTCTAAGATTGCTTTTCCGACTAATCCAGCATGCATTGACGTTCCGGCGGCAATAATATAGAGTCGGTCAGCATTGCGAATTTCATCTAATAGTAATGGATTAAAGTTTACTTCTTTATCGCCAATAAAAGTTAAGTCAACGAGGTGGCGAATAAGTGAGGGTTGTTCATAAATTTCTTTCAGCATGAAATGGGAAAAGTCACCACGGGATACGTCATTTTTACTAAGCGTTAATTTATCATATTTTGGTTCATAAAGATTACCATCATAATCTTGATAAGTTACTTCATTATTGGTGATTGTGACTAAACGTTGGTCATCAATGACAAAGTATTCGTCGGCAACATCAATCAGCGCCAATTGGTCACTTGTGACGGTATATTCATTTTTTCTTTTTCCAACAACAAGTGGCGGCTTATCTTTTGCAGCGTAGATTGTATTAGGGTTTTCGTTGTCAAGGACGAGGATAGCGTAAGATCCATGAACTAATTTTAAGGTTTTAATAATTGCAGTTTTAACGTCATTAATTTCACTAAATCGTTCAATCAGTTGAGCGATTACTTCGCTATCGGTTTCACTAGTAAGGGGAACGTCATCTAAAAAAGTACTGACCAGTTCCGCATAGTTTTCAATAATCCCGTTATGGACAATAATAAATCGGCCTTTCCGCGAGCGGTGGGGATGAGCGTTACATGCCGTAACTCCGCCATGCGTCGCCCAGCGCGTATGACCGATGCCAATTTGCGAGGCAACATCTTTAGTTTTTTCTTCAAGGACACTAACGCGTCCTACTTCTTTGTAAATATCAAAACTATTTGTATTTACATTTAGAAAAGCTGACCCGGCTGAATCATAGCCGCGATACTCTAAACTTTTAAGTCCATTAATAACAATATTACGGGCATTATTTTTCCCGATATAACCGACAATTCCACACATGGTCAGTTCCTCTAATAATTAGGCAAATAACGTTCGAGCTCCCAGGCCGTTATATGCTTTTTATAAGAGTCCCATTCACTCTCTTTTGCCGCAATCATTCTAGCTTTTAAATGTTCGCCAATGGTTACACCCATCAAGGCGCTACTGGCAAAAGCTAAAATTGCTTCATGGAGTGATTCTGGTAAATTTGTAACCCCAATCTTTGCTCTTTCTTCATTAGAGAGTGCAAATAAATTAAGGTTAACCGGTGCAACATAACTTTCTTCTTCAATTCCCTTTAACCCTGCTGCTAATATGCCGGCAAGCGCTAAATACGGATTAGCGGTTGGATCAACACTTCTAATTTCAATCCGTGTTGCTTTTCCTCTTGAAGCCGGAATACGGACTAAAGTACTACGGTTAGCTAGACTCCAAGATACATAACACGGGGCTTCATAACCAGGAACAAGTCTTTTATAAGAATTGACAACTGGATTAGTTAATAAACAAAATTCGCGAGCGTGGTGCAAAACCCCGCCAATGAAGTGATGGGCAACTTTACTAAGTCCATCTTCGCTCTTTTCATCAAAAAATAAGTTTTGATCATCATAGCCCGCAAGAGAACAGTTAACGTGCATCCCGCTGCCATTAATTTCAGCGATTGGTTTTGGCATAAAAGTTGCGTGAAAGCCGTGGCGCTGAGCTAAATTTTTAACAACCATTTTAAATGTTTGGATGTTATCACATGCTTCAAGAACATTATCAAACTCAAAATTTATTTCGTGTTGGCCAAACGCTACTTCATGATGGCTTGCTTCAACAACAAAGCCCAGTTTTTGTAATTCAAGGACAATGTCACGGCGGACATCTTCACTGCCGTCAAGCGGGGTTAAATCAAAGTAACCACCATGGTCACTCGTTTCGACAAGTGGATTGCCGTTTTGGTCAATTTTAAAAAGAAAAAATTCTGGTTCTACTCCTACATTAAAAGTTTTAAAACCAGCTTGCTGCATTTTTTCAACTTGTTTTTCAAGGATATAACGCGGATCACCTTCAAACCGTTTGCGGTCAGGTGTGTAGACATTACAAAAGAAGCGGCCAACTGTCCCTTCCTTTAAATGTTCCCACGTCATAATCATCCACGTGTCTAAATCAGGATACAAAAACATGTCTGCTTCCTGAATACGAACAAAACCTTCGATGCTTGAACCATCAAATGTTACTTCGTTGTTTA
>CAYJDS010000008.1:0-22038 GCA_964369015.1 uncultured Staphylococcaceae bacterium
TTAAAAGCTTTGGTTATGTGACCTATTAAATAAAATAAATTCAATTAAATGATTGGTTCTTAAAAGCAAAGTCTTGGTCTTTTAAATAGTCTTTATTTTCGCGGTTTGACTTAAGCGGATTAGCGTAAAGCGCTCGACCAACGTGAATGGTGTATTCTCTAATTCCTTCTGCATTATCTTTAAAGGTTGTAAAGGTTGGTAAGATTGGGATGTTTAGTTTTGTTGCAAAGTGATAGGCCCCGTTTTTTAAGGTTCGGGCATAAGGATAATCAAGCCACATTTCTTGTTCAGGATAAACTAAAACAATATGCCCTTTTTGCTTTTTTACTTCAAGGGCGGGAAAGAATATTTTTCCTAAATAATTTACATCTTGAGTATAGGGCATAACGTCAACATTACGCAGTAATTTGCCAACTTCTTCCTTCATAAAAAGATTTGCTTCATTAACAACAATACTTAATTTATTTTTATATCCAAGTTTATTTGTTAAGTGTCGAACAATTAAGCTGTCAAAGGGTGAATAGTGATTAGCGGTAATAATAAACGGTTGCCCCTTTAAAAGGAGAGCATTTTCAAACCCCTCAATTTTAACGTTTTTGCCAATATCTTTGGTTAGTTTATTAACAATGATATTAGCAAAGAACATCTTAAATTTGCTCCTAAACCGCTTCTTTAAAATGTCATACTTAAAGACAATGTTTTCGCGCTCCTCGGGCGTGACTTCATGGTCGCCGGGCATTACTTTTGCGTTTAAATCACCTGCTTCAAGCGCTTTTTTTATGTTTTCATTCACTAACGGGTTAATATCTTCAAACATCTTTTTCCTTATAAAGCCAGTATTTTCTTAAAGGTGACTTCTTCTTCGTGGGTAATCTTGATTGCCTTATTAACAAGGTTTTCCCCACCTTTTTTTTGTTTTGCTAATTGGAATTCATCAACTTGAGCGCGAATTGCCACTAGGTCATCAAAGAACGGGCTGTTTTTAGCAGCATTCCAAAATTCTTCGCTATAGAGGACGTTATCACGATGCCACGGCTTTTCAAATGAGTTATAGTGGATTAATTTTAAATCACTCACCTTGAATTCTGAATCTGGAAGCGGCATTTTGTTCCAACCAATACTAAGTAAAATTTTATCATTACGGCATAAGACGTTTAAGTAGTCTTGATCGGGACAAACACTATCAAAATTGTAAGTGTGGAGTAAGGCTAAGAACTTGCGCTCAATATCATCTTCTCGAAACTTTTTAAGATTCATGACGAGCACTCCGCTATTGAAGTATTCAGTCGCGGGAATTCCAACTGCTTTTTCCGAGTATTCGGCAAATACGGGAACATCAAGGACAAGACGATCATTAACCGCGGCCACAAGTTTTCCTTCAACGTTGGTATTATATAATTCACTAATATCGGCCATCAGGATTAAATCAGCGTCTAAGTAAATAGCTTTGTCATATTGCGGGAAGAGGGTTGGAATAAACATCCGGTAATAAATAGCAACACTATAATAATCACGAAGCCGTGATTCTAAAAACGGAATGTATTCTTTAATCTTGTCATTAATGTTATAAAAATTAATTTTTAAGTTACTTCTTTCTAAGCCGTGAATCCGTTTTTGATTAACTTCATTAATGCCGTTCGTTAAAACATAAACTTCATAATGGTTTTCTTTACTCGCTTTACTAATAAGCGTGTGGAGCGCTGTGCCTAAGAAGGGGACATAATTATCATCGCAAGCGAAGAAGATCGGGATTATTTTTTGGTTTTTCATATTAATTAACTCCTTTAGTTATTTTGTTATATTGACTGATAATGTCATCGAAGTGATGAGTTTTTAACACGTTGTGTAATGCTTCAACATCCCATGGTTTGACATTGACGAAGTGGAATTTCGGCCACAAACGGAATTGCATACTGAAGTGACGAATAATGGTGTCGTTTCGCTCCTTCTTTTGTTCGTTATAAGCACGACTTAAGATTAATTTCCGTTTAACATATTTATTAATTGCGGTTTGGTCACTTAAGAACACCTTTTTCTTATTTAGAAGCCGGCGGGCTTTTTTAAATAAGCCGCTTTCTTTAATCTGTTCCATATTTAAGAGCAGCACCCCAGCGTTTAAATAGCGCGGACTCATAAAGAACCGACCATAACGATCTTTAACCCCCGCGAGTTCATAATTACTAATGTCGATTTCATAAAGTTTTAAAACTGATGCAGTAAACATTGTATCGGTATCTAAATAAAGTAATTTACTAGGAATGCCCACAACTTCATCAAGTAAAAGCCGTAAGAGGGTATAGGCGGTGTAACGGGTTGCGAGATTTGGACTTTTTCCAAGGTGAAGAATAAAGCTTTCACTAATATCCAATTTCTTTACAGTAGAAAGACTATTTTTGGCACTGACAAGCTTTTGGAGAAGTGCAACATCTTCCTCACCAACACTTTTATACTCTTCGTCCAAATGTGTTAAGTCCGCCGTTAAAATAAAAACATTTAAGACACCGTCATAATATTTTAAAAGAGAAAGAACACTTAAAAGCATCCCTTTGAACACTTTATAGTTACCAGCATAGGCAACATTAACTACTTTTTCTTTGCTCGTATTGATGTTTGACATACGTTGATTCTTTACTCCTTTCTAACATTTTTTCGTAAACGGCATTCCTTAGGGCTTCTTTTTGTTCCGTAATTGAGCCTTCAATCACTTCATAAGGACCATCGATATAGAGCCGCGAGTCTAACTTTCCATTTTTTTTCTTCGCGTAAACGGTAGTAAACGAATACACTGGAACATTTGCACTTAGCGGGTAAGTAAAGCTTTGACTAGTAAAAGGACGAACGCTAGTGTAGTAGGGCCAAAGCGTCGCTTCAGGATAAATAATGACCACGCCTTTTTTAGCTAGGCGGTTTTTCATTTCTGCAACGAAGTTTTTGCTACTTTTATAATCTTCCGGAAGTGGCATTGCCCCCCATTGTTTAGTCATTCCGCCGAGGACGGGGAGGCTAACATTTGCCGCATTAGTGATGACACTAACTTTGCGGGGGAAAGCATAGATTGGTGGGCCAAAGGCATCACCTTGCGGATGAGTATGGTTAGCGTAGACAATTATTCCTTTGCCTTTTGCCTTCTTTAGTGCTTTCTTATTAATAATCTTAAAGCCACGAATGACTTTAATATAGAAGGCCGCAAGCGGTGTCATAATAATCCGATAACTAATAAAATCAAGCAAGCGGACAAAAAAGTTGTTCCGGGCATACTTATAATTACCACTGATTTGTTTTAAATTCTTCGGTTTGGGACCGAAATCAGTTTTCAGTGGATCTTCATAATAATAAATAACTTCTTCTTTGTGTGCCATATCTCCTGCCTGGAGAGATTTTAAAATAAGCCTTACTTTTGACAAAGGGAATGTGTTAAATTAATTATCAATGTTTGGGAGGCCTATTCCCAAATTATGGGAATTTGACAAGACTAATAAAAACCACTATAATTGTTTACGAAATAGGAGGATTAAGTAATGGAATCAATTACAAGCATTATTGCCTCTAATTTAGCTTATTTACGCCGTAAAAACAGCTTAACTCAACAAGAACTCGCCCAAAAGATTAATTATAGTGATAATGCAGTTAGCCGCTGGGAGCGTGGTGAAGCTACGCCAAGCATTGAAACGCTCGAAGTTATCGCCACATTTTACGGAATTACAATCAGTGACCTCTTAAATGAAGATTTAAGAAATCGAGATACGCCTGAAGACAAAGGAAAAATCTTACAAACTATATTACTAGTTGTTTTTTCTGTCTCGGTTATTTGGGTTTTAGCAACCATCGTCTTCCTTTACGCACGGATGGTTGATAGTCCCATTTTAATCTTTGGCAAAAGTCGCTGGCTCATCTTTGTATTTAGTATCCCGCTCTCAATGATTGCCTTATACTTTTTTAATAGTAGAATGTGGCGTAATAAACTTGCACACATGATTATTCTTACCATTTTTTGGTGGTCACTTCTTACTTCCACCTATCTTCTGCTCTTCTTTAGATATAATTTGAATTTATGGGCAATATTCTTTCTTGGAATTCCAATCCAACTTGCTCAAGTTCTTTGGTATGTAACGAGACGTTAAATTTAATTATAAGTACATAAAAGACTGCAAAATCGACTTCTTTTTAGCTATCCATTAGGCTCAATTCTTTTGACTTTTTTGCATCTAAAGATTTTTTAAAAAATGTTAACTTTTTTTCATTATATTTGACCTTTATTCGTGTATAATGGCTATAGAAGGAGGAAATAATCATGCAAAATATAATGTTCTTAGCTGCATCAAATTGGTTCTTTGCAATTTGGCTTGCGATCTTTATAATTGCCCTTGCTATTGAAGCAGTTGAACCGCAGTTAATTAGTATTTGGTTTGCCGGCGGAGCGCTTGTTGCACTGATCTTAAGTTTGATTCCCGGTGTCGACATATGGATTCAAATTTTGGTGTTTGCACTAACGTCAGGGGTTCTTCTAATCTTGAGTTTTGTCTTTTTCAGAAAGTCATTTTTGAACAAGAAAAGCATCAATACCAATGTTGATGCCCTTATGGAAGAGGAAGTTAAACTTCTTACCCCATCAAGCAAAGACAATCCAGGTTCTGTCCTCTATCGTGATATTCAATGGTTCGTTGTCCCTAAAAATGTCACCGATACATTCGCGGCGGGAGAAACAGCCGTCGTCGATTCCATTCAAGGAAATCGCTTAGTTATTCGCAAGAAAGGAGAATAATAACTATGAATAAAATCAACTTCCTACTCTCAAATGGCGCAATCTTTGGTATTGTTGCCTTAGCCGTCATTCTACTTCTGATCATTATCATTTTTATTCGCGCTATTCGAATTGTTCGCCAAGCAACAGTTATCGTCATTGAACGCTTAGGTAAATATGATCGGATTTGTCATGCAGGCATTCACTTCATTATTCCATTTTTCGAAAGAGCTTCGGAACCAATCTTCTTAAAAGAACGCGTTAGTGACTTCCCGCCGCAACCAGTTATTACAAAAGATAACGTTACGATGCAAATTGATACGGTTGTTTACTGGCAAGTAACTGATCCTAATTTATTTATGTACGGCGTTATTATGCCGCTTAGTGCACTTGAAAACTTAACCGCGACTACGCTTCGTAACTTAGTCGGGGATCTCGAGCTTGATGAAACGCTCACAAGTCGCGATACAGTCAACCACCAAATGTGGAAAGTTCTTGACCTTGCTACCGACCCCTGGGGTATTAAAGTTACTCGGGTTGAATTAAAAAACATTTTACCACCACGTGATATCCAAGAAGCAATGGAAAAACAAATGAGAGCCGAACGTTCCAAGCGGCAAGAAATTCTTGAAGCCGAAGGAAAAAAACAATCCTCAATCTTAATTGCGGAAGGGGAAAAAGAAGCGGTTATTCTCCGCTCAGAAGCCGCTAGAGAAAAAATGATTCGTGAAGCCGAAGGGGAAGCAGAAGCACTTCTTGCGGTTTATAAGGCTAACGCTGAAGGCATCGCCCTTGTTAACGCTGCTAATCCTGGTCCTTCCTACTTAACACTAAAAGGATTTGAAGCACTTGAAAAGGTCGCTAACGGCCAAGCAACAAAGATTATTGTTCCAAGCGAAATCCAAAATATAACCGGACTTCTCACGGCCCTTAAAGAAACCGTTGTTGATGAAAAGGCTGTTAAAAAAGTTAAATAACTTTAATTAATACTAAAAAAGACCTAAGCAATCAAGCTCGGGTCTTTTTTCTTTATTTTTGTTTTTTTGTTTTTAATTAGAATGCAACGAAGGCATCAAGGGCGCTACCAACGAATTTCGCGGTATCTGGAACCAATACACCTTTATCATCAATTAAGGTATAAACTGCGCCAAGTAAAACTTCTGGTTGTTGCATAATATTGACGTTTAAGAACGCTAAGACACGTTTAACTTCCGTTGCTGCGCCAAATCCACTAAGGGCACCTGGTGAGTTACCAATAACCATGGCTTTTTTATTAGCCCAAACATTTTGGCCCCAAGGACGACTTGCTACATCAAGGGCGTTCTTTAAGATCGCTGGCATTGAACGGTTATGTTCTGGAGTGACGATAATGACACTATCAACATCCTTTAATGCATTGCGGAATCTTGTAAATTCGGCTGGTGAAGCTCCTTCGGCATCGAAGTCTTGGTTATAGATTGGTAAATCATTAATTTCAAGTGCAACTACTTCTGCCTTGCCTTTTAATAAACTAACAACATTCATTGCAACGACGCTTGAGAAGCTGCCGGTACGGTTAGATCCAATAATTAATCCTATTTTTTTCATCTTTTTTTCCTCCTGTTTTTAAGACATTCCTATTATTACAAGAAACAAATAATTTACATCTCAATTTGCTTAAAGTAGTGAGCGTCGTCCGTTATATTATGTTTTTATTAATGGTTTTTATTATGTTTTTAACACTAAATATGACTTTGCTCGTTAATTAAAGAGCGTAAATAGCCTAAGAGGCGAGTGCGGTGACTTTCATTATATTCATCACTTTGCACAAATAATATTAATTCTTTAAGCGTCAACCACTGATGATTGATTGTTTCGCTTTTACGATAACTAATTGTGTTCTTCGCTTGTGACGTTTCAGCTAAATACCCTTGAGAAATAACTCCGCGCGCTTCATCAACAAAATAATATGTTTCTTGAAGTAGTTTAACTTTTAGTGCTGTTTCTTCACTTACTTCCCGGATTGCGGCTTCAACTTTGGATTCGCCCGCTACGACTGATCCGCCAGCGCTACCTTCATATTTCCCGGGATATTCTTTCTTAGTTAAAGCCCGTTGCGTAACTAAATATGTTCCGTCACTATGCCGAACGAGCGTTTCAACAATGATGTGAAAGAAACCAAGAGGCAAAGCATTATAAGTTTTTGCCACCTTTTGGCCAGTTTTCACTTCATTTTTGTCATAAAGATCCCAATATTCCATAACGTTACAAGTATAATCTAAAAATTACTAATTTGAAACCAAAGCGAACAGCAAAGCGCCGCGCTTTTTTGATTAAATGATGATCAATTGCACTAGGGTCTTTGCTCTTTTATAAACTTGCTATAATTAAACCATGAAAATTGTCTTAGTAACAACTGGCGTGCGGGACTTAACAAGCACAAAAATTGATTATCTTAAATCAATGTTGCCCCATATTTCTTTTTCCACTTCTTTACCTTATGATTTTGAAGCAGAAATAATTATTGGTTATCCGGGCGCAGTATTAGAACTAGGGCTTAATAACTTTCCCCACCTCAAAGCTATTCAACTTTTAAGTGTTGGCTATGACACACTTGATTTAGTGTATTTAAAGCAGCGTTCAATTCGCTTATTTACAGCTTACCAAACAAGTTCAACTTCGATTAGTGAATTTGTTATAGGTCAAATTTTAAATCTAAATTATGAACTTTCTTTTTATAAACAAAAACAAAGTATGAACGAATGGTTCCCCCGTTATAAGGCGATTGGTCTTCTCGGCTCAAAAGCCTTAATTCTTGGTGCTGGCGCAATTGGGAGTGCCCTTGCTAAAAGGCTCTCAGTCTTTGGTGTTGACGTTACTGGATTTCGTAAAACACCGACTATTCCACCGCATTTTGCGGATATTTACACCGATTTAGCAGATGTTAAAGCTAATCTAGAAACATTTGATTACATTATAAGCGCTCTTCCCCTTTCAAAAGAAACCACTAATTTAATTAATTATTCCTGGTTTAAGAATATGAAAAAAAGTGCCGTTTTTATTAATGTTGCTCGCGGCGCAATAGTTAACGAAACCGACTTAATAAGGGCAATAAACGAAGAATTAATTCGGGGGGCAATTCTTGATGTTGTCCAAACTGAACCGCTTCCTGCTTCTTCCCCTTTATGGGCTCTGCCAAATGTTTTCTTAACTCCGCATATTTCTTATTACAATAATCAAAATATTGATAATCTGCTTGCGCTTTTAGTAACCAATCTTACCCGCTACTTAAAGCATGAACAAATTCAAGGAGAAATCAATCTATGAAATTAGCTACCAAAAGATTAATTCTTCGTCCTTTTACCCTTGCTGACGTTGCGGGAGTTCACGCCTATTCAAAAAAAGAAAGTGTCACCCGCTTCATGTTGTGGGGTCCAAATAAACTAAGCGACAGCGAAGCCTTTGTTCGTTCTGTCCTTAAGGCTAGTCAAGAGGTACCGCAATATAATTATGACTTTATCGTTACTTTAAAAGACGGAACAATAATTGGCGCGTGTGGTATATACTTTAAAGAATTAAATAGTGCGCCAAGTTTAGGTTGGATTATTGATGACTTGTATTGGAATGAAGGCTACGGTACCGAAATGGGCAGCGCTCTTCTTCTTTATGCCTTTAAGCAATTGAAAATTGCGCGGGTTTACGCAACGTGTGACAGTGAAAACATCGGCAGTGCCCGGGTTATGGAAAAGATTGGAATGCGTTTTGTGCGCGAAAGTGTCCGTGATTTCACTAAGCTTGGGAAAAGAATTGAAAAACTTTATGAAATCACCGCCTTAGAATATAATCTCTCAACCCATAAAACCTTTATATGAAAAAGAATTATTTAACTTTGTTTATTACTTTAACTATTCCTTTTAGTATCCTTTCGGCTCGCCCACAAATTAAGTATAGTGCTGACACGCCGTTTCGCTTTGACTTAAGTCGTCCCTCTTTAAAGATTGTTCAGTTTGCCGACATTCATTTAACGTATGGTTTTGATAAAAACGACCGCTTAACCTTTGACTTGATTAAAAATGTAACAATGGCCACTAAGCCTGACTTAATCGTTTTTAGTGGTGACCAAACGCTTTCAATTACTAGTCGCGCTCGTTATGGACAATTAACATCATTTATGGAAAAGTTAAAAACACCCTGGACCTTTGTCTTTGGTAACCATGATTACGATTACACTTCACAAGCTAAATTATTACAAAAAGTCGCTTCATTAAATCCCGAATATCTTTATTTTAAAGAAGGACCAAAATTAGATGAAGCTGGGGTTGGTAACTTTGTCTATAATTATTATTATAATAGTGCTCCTTTTTATAACCTTTACTTTCTTGATTCAAAAGATGAATTAAAGAAAAAGGAAGATGATTCTCTAACTTGGTATAAATATTTATCGACTGCACAAGTGGAGTGGTACGATCAAAAAGCAGTAATTGATAAGGAAAACGATGTTTATTCTTCCGTCTTTATGCATATTCCCCTTGTTCAGTATGACCTTGCTGCTAATCCGAGCGGAGCGGACGAACTTGATCATCCTCCCGGTGAACTAGGTCACGGCCAAGCAAAAGATACTGGGTTTTTTACTTCACTAGTGGCTAATGGTGTAACGCAAGCAGTTTTTGTCGGCCACAATCACCGGAGCGACTTCGTCTTTACTCACCAAGGTGTTAAGCTTGTTCACGGCCGCCTTAGTGGTTATAACGGCTATGGTAAGCTTAAACGTGGCGCCCGCATTATTGAAATAACTCCCAGTTTAACGAATGTGCCAGAATTAACAACAAGCATAATTTACGAGGATTTAAGCTATGAACTTTAAAGACTCACTTTTTTTGTTTCTTTCTTGCTTTGTTTTGTTTGTTCCTTTTTTCATATTAACGCGGAGTTTATGGACGCTTTTATTTTTTGTCCCCTTCCTGGCTTTTTTCTTTATTAATATTAAAGGAGGAAAAACAAAATGAGTTTTATTAACCTCCTGGTTGCTTTTATGCAAATTTCTTATTATTTGACCCTATTTACTTTTATTCCCCTTACAATGATCCTACGTCTCGCTATTGTTTTTAAAAATGGCGCGCTAACAAAAGGCAGAAAAGCACTGATAGCTCTTGACTTTACTGCTTTTAGTTTCTTTTATTATTTGAAAGAAAAAACCACACTTAAAACTCTCTATCTGATTATCTTATTAATTTATTTCGTCCTTGCCTTCTTTGCTTTTGGCTTTGGCGTTCATATGTATTTTTAATCGTCTTTTAAAGCTTTTTTAACTTCTTTTAAGGTTGGATCTGTCAAGTTATGACCATATGGATGTTTAACTACTTTTAAATTAAAACTACCTTCAAGCGCACTAAGTAATTCTTTTTGGCGGTCAAGTGGAAGATAGGGGTCAGCGTTTGAAATAGTGGCAATAACCGGTAAATCTTTATTGTCACTAAACTTCATTCCTTCTTCTAGCAAGAGTGGTTGTAAGAGGACCACCTTTTGAAATAAAGTTGGCTTCTTGATTAGGAGTGCTTCAATCATCGTGGCCCCGTTTGAATAACCAAGCGCAAGTAAGTCGTGAAGCTTATAGGTTTTCCGCGCTTTTGCAAGAAAAGAAATGACAACATCCGCTTCGTGACTGACATTTTCCATATCAAAATTTAAAAATGACGTCCGTTTAAAAAATTTGTTCATCCCGTCTTCAACAATTCGACCGCGTAAACTTAGAATATTAACCTCCGGCAGTAATGCTTCTGCAAGTGGGACTAAATCATATTCGTCTGCGCCTGAACCGTGAAATAAGACGAGGGTTGTTCTGCTATTTTTATTAAGATAATAATGGATCATAAAAACTCCTTTCCTAAATTTTACCAAGACCGAGCACTATTTTAGTTGAATACATTTTGCGTACCAATAAAATTAGTATTTGTTACTTCACCGCGGGATGCCTTGTTTATATTGGTGAGATATAAGGCGTTTTGATTAAATTAACATTTTCTTTTATAAAATTAACATTTTTATTGACAAGCGAATAAATAATCAATAAAATCAATTTATACATTAATAAAGTTAATGTTTTGGGGGGCAAAATGAAAGAAGTTATCCTTAATGAAGTTGCAAGTGGTAAACTTAGCCCAAAGAAAGCCTATAAATTGCTCTACAAGCCGCAAACAAGGTTAAGGCGGGCCTATTTTATCAAAATTAACATTGATATCTATCAGCACCCTTGGCTAACAGCGTTTCTAAAAACATTGTTCTTCGTCCCAACCCCGTTATGGCTTGGCCAAGCACTACTCAAGATGTCGCTAAAAAATAACGAGGCCTTAAGTAAAGCAGTAACAAAAGAATTAATCTGTTCCCTAAAAGTTAAACCAATTAATGTAAGCGTTGACAACAATGAACTGAAATTTATTATAAAAACCGTGTAAAAGAAAGGAAAAAAACATGAATAAATATCCAACCGTTATTACGAAGTGTCCGATTTGCAGTGAAGATTTACATGTAACTAAATTGTCTTGTAACCATTGTAACACCCAGATTGAAGGTCATTTTAGTTTTTCAAAATTCAACTATCTTGATACCGAAAAGCTTTATTTTATCGAGGTGTTTGTAAAAAACCGCGGAAATATTAAAGCGCTTGAGAAAGAACTTAATATTAGCTATCCAACAGTTAAAAAATTGTTAGACGAAGTCATTTTAAGCCTTGGTTACAAACTCGAAGACGATGAGGAAGAAATGGCAGAAAAACCAAATGAAAGTGATGCAAAAAGTATCAAAGCTACTGTGCTTCAAGCTCTTGAGGCGGGAAAGATCTCAGTTAATGAAGCACTCGAAACAATTAAAAAATTAAAAGGTGGAAAATAAAATGAGTAAAGATAAATTTAAAGAAGAACGCTTAAAAGTATTAGAATTGCTTGCACAAGGCAAAATTAGTGCCGAAGACGCCGAAAGATTACTTGATGCCCTCAGTGGTGATAGTGCGGAACCAGTCAGTTTAAGCGTAATTAAAAACGATAAAAAATTGCCCTTTAGAATGCTTAAGATTTTCGTTGATTCGCAAGACGGCGAAAAGGTTCGGATCCAAATCCCAATTGAATTCGCTAAGTTCTTAAAAAAGGGTAAATATGGCAATGTAAATCTAAACGAAATGGATATTGATATCGACTCGATTTTAGCAATGGTTGAAACCGGGGCGATTGGCGAACTCGTCACCGTAACTTCGGGAGAGGGCGATAATGTCAGAATTGTTGTTGAGTAATTTTTATCGACATTAAGACCTTTTACTGTTCTCTCAACCCAAGCGCTAACTTTTTATTTTATCGTTGTGTATAATAATAAATATGAAATTCTTTCGCAAAAACCTTCGATATTTCACTTTAGCGCTTTTTTTACTAACTAACGGGATAATCGTTACCGAGGCTGCTCTACCAGGCGGGACTTCTGGGGCACGTTCTAGTCTTATTTCACTCTTTTTAAGTGTTTTCTTTAATAAAACTTTGCCTGCTCCGGAGGCAAAAGATGAGGTTTTTGTCACTGGGATGGCACTTAAAAATCATGAGGACAAATATTTTGAAGCCGAAAACCATTATTATATTCCGCTTGGAATTACCCGCCGTGTTACGCCAGTTATTTATCCAAGCAACGCAACCGACAAAGGGGTGAGTTATAAAAGTAGTAACGAAACCGTCCTTGCGGTTTATCCCGGCGGTTACCTTGAAGCTCGGAAATTAGGAGAAAACGTTTTAGTTACCGTCACTCCTGCTAAAGCGGAGTATGCTTTTTCAATTTATGTTACTGTTACCAATAAAGTTGCTCCGCCTGTTTTCACGGCAGAGTTAAAACAACCCACGATTGCAGAGCACACTACTACTACGCTTTCCCTTAATTTAACTGAACGCGAATTACGCGAATATGATCCGTATAAATTAGAGTATAAAAGTGAAGATGAAAGTATTGCCGTGATTAATAACTATGGCGTCGTTAAAGGAATAAGTCGCGGCGAAACTTACGTTAAAATTAAAGGTCATCCCGAAAGATATAAAATTACTATTACTGATGCCCTTGGCCCAGAAGTCTTACCGAGTTTAATCTCCCTCGATTTACCGAGTCACGGCTATGTTTATGATCATACCCCGCTTGATTATGATTTTGATGTTCCGGGAATCAGTGATGATTCGGTCACTATTGTTTCTTCTGCTCCTGAAATTGCGCGGATTATCGAAAAAGAAGACGGCTATTACGTTGAAGGAACAAAAGTAAGTGGCGATGCAAAAATTACTGTTTATTTAAATAGTGACTTCAATGTTTTTGCCGAACAAAACATCACCATGGTTAATGTTTTGCCTTCTGGTTTAAGTCTAGAAAGCAGCAAAACTGAAGTTAATGTCGGGGCAACTCTTACAATAACTCCGAAGTTTTCCCATAATGTCGCGGGCTTTCTCCCTACATTAGCCGTCACTGATCAAAGAGTAACTTATACAACGAGCGACAAAAGTGTTGCCACCGTCAGTGCTGGTAACTTAAGTGGAGCAGTCGTTGGTAAAAAGGCCGGGGAGAGTGTGACGATAACCGCGACCAGTGTTGCTGATCCAACCATCAGCGCATCTATTACCATTAAAATAACGACCCCACCTTTTATTAATGACAATAACTTTAAAGATTTCCAAGGCTTTATTCGCAAAGCCCTCGGCCACTTTATGCTCTTCTTTGTCGATGGCTTCTTTGGCTTTTGGACCTTTTACTTATTCTTAAAAGCGAAAACACCAAATAAAAAGTTGTTTTTAGGCACCGCCCTCTCCTTATTAACCGGACTAATTATGGCGGCCCTTAGCGAAATAATCCAAATCTTTATCCCGCTTCGCTCAGCGAGTGTCTTCGATGTTTTACTTGATTTTTCTGGTTACTTATTAGTCACCTTAATCTTGTTATTAATTGTTTATCTTTACAATCGAAAAAAAGCGAAAGAAAATCAGCTGCTCGAAGAACATAAAACCATTGAAGAAGATAAAATTATTGACTAAATTTATTATTCGCTGCGCATTTGGGCAAGAATTACTTCTAAAAGTGGACTAACATCTTCATCAATTACATCATTTAAAAAGTCATATAATGCTTCATTTACTTGTTCTAAATTAAGGGCGGCAAAATCATGTTCAAGCGTTAAGTAAGGCGTTTCTCCTTCTTCGTTTAAGATTGCTTTAGCGTAGAGTAATTTTGTGTTTAAGTTATTGATTACCGGCAAAAGCGCACTATTTTCATTCATTTCTCCAATTAAAAGCCGGAAACTAATTTGCATGAATTCACTACGTTTATAATCACCAAAAGCAATTTGTAAGTAAAAGGCTTCATTATAGAGACTAATTATTAAGCTGACGCCAAAAGTAATTCCGTTTGTTTTTGCATTTATCTCAAGCGGAAGCGTAAAAATAAAATCATTATCAAGGGTAATTGATTTTAAAGTACGGCTTACTTCCCGTTCAATTTCGTGATGATTCAAATTCGCCATTCTTTATTCCCTTTCAGTTTATAGTGCATCTTCAACGGAAGTTGAAAGCAAAATAAACAGCTGTTTAACTAGTTCGCCAATTATTGGTTGGGCGATAACGCCTTGGCGGACGTGACTTAAGAGTTGGTCACTTTTACCGACTTCATAATTAATTGATTTTAAAAAGAGCCATGGCACTTCGTAAAAACGCGCGCACGTTACGACTCCGCCGATTTCAGTGTCAAAGGCGGTCTTTCCCTCAATCATATTTTCTTGTTTAGCGATGACTTCAGCGGCTTCAGTTTCATTCGTGTAAAATTTGTTTACCGCAATAACTGGGCCGCGTGCAAGACGATAATTGCCGCTTTGACTATTAATTAATTCTAAATGCCGAATATACATATCTTCCGTGACGTAATAACTTGACATATGCAGCGCTTCACTAAACATTCGGTTTTCAAAAGAGTTGTAGTCAATATCGGCCAGGTAAACTCGTTCCCCAATAAAGAGGTCGCCTTGGAGAAGCCCGGGGCTAGCACTTGAACAACTGCCAATTGAAATAATAAGATAAGGATCAAATTTGCGAATCATATAAGAAGCAATTACTGCCCCCATTAAGTTTGTGTTGCCGGTATGAGTTAAACAAATTTCTTTGCCGGCATAAGTACCGACATAATAAAAGTGTTGCCCTTTAAGTGAGCCTTTTTCAGTAATTTTCATTCCTTTTTTAATGTAAAGGATGTCATCAAGTGTCGTTCCTAAGAGTAAGATCATTATGCTTTTTTCCTCGCTTTCTTCGCTTTTATCTCAAAGAGATTTTCATCAAGGAATAGTTGGAATTGATCGGGTGGCAACGGACGACTATAAAAGAAGCCTTGAATTAAGTCTGCGCCCATATCTTTGAGCATCTTGACTTGTTTTTCATCTTGAACCCCTTCAATAACAACCGTCGCATCAAGAATATGCGCTAGTTCGATAATATTTTTAATGACGAGCCGTGACTTTTGATCAATATCAACGTCATCTAAGAATGCTTTGTCAATTTTAATAACGTCAAAAGGAATTTTCTTAATGTAACTAAGCGATGAGTAACCCGTTCCAAAGTCATCAATTGCAATTTTAATTTTTAAATTTTTGAACTTCTTAACAATCGAAAGTAATAACAAAATATCTTGCAGTGAAGGAGACTCAACAATTTCAATTTCAAGGAGCATTGGGTTGATATTATATTTTTCGGTAACATTTATAATGTGATTAACAACATTACCGGTGAATAAAGTACGCTTAGAAATATTTATTGAAACAGGGAGGAGCCGTCCGCCTTGGCCGCGCCACTCATCTAGCTGCTTACAAACACGTTCAATAACATAGTGGTCAAGTTTAATAATTAAGTCACTTTGTTCGGCAAAAAGAATAAAACTCGCTGGGGATAATAAGCCTAACTCGGGATGTTGCCACCGGACAAGCGCTTCACTACCGGAAAAGCGTCCTAATTTTAAATCAAACTTTGGTTGATAATGAAGTTTAAATTGGGATAATTCAAATCCTTTTTCCATCTCAAGTCCAAGTTGAACATTCCGCCGGTTTTTCTCAAACATTTTCTCATCATACACCATTGTTCCGCCGAGTTCATTTTCAATTCGGCCGTGATCTGCGGCAATAAGAGCTCGTTGGAGCAAGGAAGTCGGAGTTACTTTTTCAACTTCGTTTTCTTGATTGGTGAAACTAACGCCAAAGTCACTAGCGAACTTTACTTCATTTTTACTGGCATTTAATTTTTCATTAATCAATTTAGTAAGTTCACTAAGATATTTATTAACCGCTTCTAAATCAACATTAGGTAAGAAGATTAAAAAGTTTTCGTTATAGTCGTAACCATAGACTGATTGCGGATAGGATTTAGCAAGGGGGTTGAAAGAGGCATAGACTACGCCTAAAACTTCCGCTCCTTTTTCGTAGCCGTAACGCGTAAAGACCGTTTTCTTAAATCGGGTAACATTAAAAACAATGACGGCGTTTTTACTTTTATTGTCCTTTTTCAGCCTCTTTTCGATCGTTGCTAAAAATGAACGTTCGGAATTTATATTATTAACTAAGGAAAAGGTATTGTAATCAAACCGGATAACGTTTGACGATTCACGCCACTTCGTAAAACCAAAAATCATGAACGCGATACTTATTGCCGCAACCAGTGCAATCAGTGCATTAATTACTAACCGCACTGTTCCATTTGCAAAAGGGATAAGTTCAAAGCTAATGAGGATAAATAAAATGGCGGCAAGGGTAAAAGAAAGCACACTAATTATAATTACTTTAAAATACCCATTGATGCTCGCTTTATTTTTTGTCTTTTTCATGCTCTTCCTCCATTTCTCGCCGAATTTTCTCTTTTTCGATTTCAACAAGTAACCTTAATTTTTCCTGCTCTTTAATCGCTTCAAAGCTCAGTTCTTCACTTTGGTTTCGGTCCACTATTGGTTCAAGCGGCTTTCCTTGTGCAACATCACGGCGCATTTTTTCTTTTTCGATTTCAATCAACATTTTTAATTTTTCTTGTTCTTTGATTGCTTCAAAGTCATGATCAATATTTTCCGCACCCCAACCAGTAACCGGCGCTTCTTTTTCCTCGTTTTTTAATTGTTTAATTAAATCTACTAGCGAAGAACTAAAGACAACTAATAAAGGGACTAAAACTAACCCGACCATCACTAGCGGTTGTTCGGTCATAACTTTATTTAAAACCCCAAGAGCTTTATTTTCACCAATGACTTTACCAAAAATATCATCTGCAGTTACGTAATCCTTGTTGGCCTCAGTGCATCCTGCGGCAGGACAAGTCATCGCGTTTAAGTTATCGCCTAAAGTGCGAAAGGCTGGTTCACCTTCAAACTCTTCAACGTCCGTTATCCGGTGGGTAATAACGAGGTTGTCACCTCGATTATCATTATATGCAGTTGCATCTTTCCTCGTAAAAGTAATAACATCACCCTTTTTAAGTTTATCAACATTTACATCTTGAATAAAAACCATCGTATCAACCGTAAATTTGTTACCAACTTGCATTGAGTCAGTTTTAACACGGAACGACATAAACCCGCCGTAATTAGGCACTCCACCATTGCGACTTGACGTAAAAATACCAACAAATTGAAAAACAATTAGCAGTGCGACGAGTCCAAAAAGAATGCCACCGGTTATTTTACTAACAAGTTCTTGCCATTTTTTCTTAACTTTCAATTCTTTATTTTTCGCCATCGTCCTTCTCACCACTTGCGAGTTTGCTAATTGCTAAACGCGCTTCGCGTAATTTGCGCGCTTCTTCTTGCATTTTTGTTTGATAAATCTTTCGTTCCGCGACTAAACGTTCTTTTTCTTTCCGTTTGCGGTCACGTTCTAAATTCTTTTCTTTTTGCCGCTCTTCAGCTTCAAGTTTTCTAATCCGCGCTTTTTCGGCTTCAGCTTGTTTCTTAAGCTTTGCTTTTTCTTTCTCACGAGCTTTTTTGAGCGCAATACGTTGTTTTTCTTTATAGTTAGCTTCAATCTTTTTAAGCCGTGCTTTTTCTCTAGCGGCTTCTCGTTTAAGTCGCGCTTCTTTTTGTTCAGCCGTTTCTGTTCGGCCCATAACCTTGACCGGTAAGCCTGCTTCATAGAAGCGTTCATCACTTAAATCGTAATCAAGTTTTCCAGCTTGGACATAGGGCTTAATAATTCGTTGCTTAATGCCTGCAGGCGCAAGTTGCGTATGATCGGTTTCAAGCGCCAGGAAAGCACTGAGGGTTAACTGATCAAGTCGTTCTAAATATTCAGGCGTAAATTTAACTTTACTTTGGGTGATAGTATAAGCAATCCCTAATTCGTCATAGCGATTAATAAAAACCCATAATTTATAAGCGTCTTGATAAGCATAATTTAAACGAATAATATTTGTTTGTTGGATTGGATTACCAACTGGTACGGCGCGTGACATATCACTCATAAACTTGGAGTTAACTAAAAAAGATGTTCGCTTCCGTAAAGATTTAAGCCGTTCTAGTAAGTCAATATTACTTTGCCGGTTTCCTTCGTCTTCACTTGGAACACTCATTTTAACGCTGCCTTCAAATTCAAAAGCAAGATCACCAATCATTAAATCTTTTTTAATGGTAAAAACGTCACTATTTTTTGTGTCACCATGCTCTTCAATATATTTATAACGTAATTCAATAAAAACTTGGAGCCGTTTAATAAGGGTCATCACAAATCGGTTTTCATAAATTACAACGTCGTCATCAACATAAACGTTTAAAACTTTTTTCGGAATAACCCGGCCACCTTCATGGACTTCGCTAATGTTTTGAACATTTTGCGCCATGTGCTTAACCGCACGCGGGGTAATCCGTCGCGCTTTTTCAACTTGAACAACTTCCGCAAATTCATTAATAAATTTATGCGGACTTATAACAATTGTTTCTAGTGAAGTAATGGATTTTTCAATTTGTTCAATAAATTCACTATCAAATTTTTTTATTTCGTTCCGGGTAATGCCGGTAATGGTTGCTTTTTTATTGGCAAGTATTGTATATAAGTCCCGCGTTTCTTGGTTCTTATTAACGGTACGGCGAACTTGGGTGTAATAGTGGGTTCGAACGCGATTAAAACGCTTATGGCCTTTGACAGCTTGTTGTTTTTGCAATTGAAAAGGGGAGAGGCGCCGAACTCTTTTTGGCGGAGCTTCCGCTTTTGCCAAATCTTTCACAGTTACGCTTTGCGCTTTTTTAGAAGCAGTCTTTGCTTTTTTTTTCGCTTTAGCAACTGCTTCTTTGACCACGACTACTTTTTCTTCTTCACTCATTTTTTATCCTTATGACATATTGATAAATTCTTCAATTTGTTTTAATGAATGTTTAAAAGCGTTTTTCCCAAACGTTTTATCAATTTCGTTTCGGAGTGAACTAAGTTCGTCATGCATAAACGCGAGGTTAAGCGCCTTAAATTTCTTTAAAATCTTCGTTGAGAACATAAAGTCAAGTGCTTCAAGTTCCGTCCCACCACAAGCGACGTAGATTGGAACGAACACTTTAATTTGCCGCATAATCCGATTCCCAAAGCCAATCCGGAACTTACCAACGACAAATTGGTCAAGCTTATTAAACTTTGCAATATTGGCTTTACTCAGCGGATAATTTGTTACTGCTTCATTGAAGAGCCGTTGGATGTAAGAATAGGGTAAACGAATGGGTTCAGTAAATTCAGCATCAAAGACCGCACCCCGGTCATTTAAGGAAATACTAATCGCCCGGTCATAAACTTTATCAGTAATGGTAAAGGTTGAATCATCATTATTAGCGGTTCCAAAAAACCATAAGTTTTGGTTAATGCGTAATTTACCTGCGACTAGATTATGAGGATTCATATCATCAGTGGTCTTGGTCACTTCAACAATCCATTCTTGAGGATTAGGCATTTCCATAATGGAGAGGAATTCGGCAAAGTAATATTCAATCCGCGCTAAGTTCATCTCATCAAGAATAACTAAATTAATGTCTTGACGGTAACTAGCTTCATAAATTGCTCGTAAAAACTCGGTTTCGTTAAAGTTTTTCGTAAATTCGTTGTAGTAGCCAATAAGTTCCGTTCGGTCACGCCAGGAAGGTTGAACACTACAAATTGACGCGTCGTTTAATAAAAATTTTCCAAGTGAATACGGCAGACTCGTCTTACCAGTACCAGAGATACCTTCTAAGATAATAATCTTAACACTACCTAAGGCCGCAAAAAGGGTACGGACCATATCGATATCATAAAATAAACCTAATTGTGAAGCCGCAAAATAGCGGTAACGAACCGCCAGTTGTTCTAGAGTAATGTCTTTATCAACCTCAGCGACAACGACGGTCATATCTTTATCTTTATACTTTTGGTCAACTGAATAAAGTTTAGGAAAGACTTGACCAACAATTGAATCTTTTTTCTCGCCATCAACTAAAGACGGATCCTCAAGACCAAGCGACTCAGCTTTTAACTTTAAAACTTCATTCTTTTCTTGAATCGCATAAAATAGTTCACGATTAAGTCGTTGGACTTCACTAATTAAACGCGACTTTTCAAATTGTTTTTTACCAAGTCGAATAAGTCCACGAATAGCAAGAAAGACTAAGAAGCCTAACGCGCCGATTAGGGCAGCAATAACAAGCAGCATAATAATGTAAAAAACCCAACCGCCTGCTCCAAAATTACTAACATAACGATTAAAGATGCTCACGTACTCTTGGATATCACCAACAAAAAGGCCCCATGGATCAACAAAAACAAGCTTTAACCATTCAACAAAATTTTTCCAAAACGCTTCAAAGGAATCGCGAATAAAACTAAAAAACGCGCTCATAGCCTTACCTTAACCTAACCAACTAGGCCTTTCTTATAAACTTCAAATTTTAATTGGGCCCCAAACGTTTTAGTGGCAATATTTTGACTTGAATTTGGATCCCATCCTTCTATCCACACTTTTAAATTAAATGTTGCAATACCATAGTCGTCGGTATATGCAATGACCTCTCCTTTTTCGCCATCGCGAATATAAGTCGAAAATGTCGTGAATTCTTGGGTTTTAGGGGTCACATTAATCAGCGGACGAACTCCAACATAAGTAACAGCGTTATAGGTCGAATTATCTTTAGGAACTTCAAATTCTTCACTATTGACAGCGCCCCAATTTGCGTCAGTTAATTCCGGTTCAAAATCACCATAAGCAATTTCATAACGCTCTTCAGTGGTTGATTCACCAGCAATAATTGGTGAAGTATAGTCATAGTAACCATAACGACCAGCACCATTTCTTTCGCCATCTAAATCAAGTTTTCCGCCAACATTAACCTTGGTCCGATAGCCGATTTCTTCACTTAATGTATAACCTGGTCCAATAATATCAACAACAGCATCACTCGTAACACCAACCCGCAGTGATTTCTTAATATCATCATTGCCGGTAAATTTAGTGTCTTTTGTAAAGTAAACACCAAAATTATCGAGTGCAACTTGCGAAGAAACGTCTCCTTGAACAATAAGGCGGAAATAAACCGACAAATCCATATAAGCACTATGGCTACTTAAAGTTTCTTCAAGATTATGTCGTTCTAAAGCAATTTGCCGTGGTCCGTCATAGATTGTAATATCCGTGGGGTTTTCACTACGATCAAAACTACGACTTGTAACGGGCGAAAGTTTGCCGTCACTTGCATATCCGTCATATTGTAAAATGAAAGAAAGTGTATCTTTTGAAACATTTTCTCCCCCGGTCCAATATAAACCCGCAATATTATCATCCGGTTCAAGGTTATATTTAGCCCGATCCGTTGAATCAAGCGGTTTATTGTTGTTTTTGAATTTAAAGCCAACTTGCGCAAGCGCTATTTCTGGTTGTTTAGTATTAACCGACATTGTCGTTGCACTAGCAAAATATTGCCCAAGAGTAAAACCAAGATAAGAAATAATAACCGCAACAACAATAAGAAAAGCAGCAACTCTAGCAACGCGACGAGCAATTCTTTTTTGTTTGTTTACTCTAATAATATCCGCCCCTAAATCATAATCAGCATGATCAGGGATTATATATTCTTGCTCTTGTTCCTTTTTTTCTTTTTTTTCTTTTTTCTTCTTCACTTGATACTCCAATTCTTTATGTGTTACATAAAGCTATTTTATTTTATCATGATTATGGACAATTAGTTAGGTCATTAAATAAAAAATGACGCCACCCAACTTGCCTAAAATGCATTTTCTGCTCGGCAACTGGCTGCCATCAAGTGAAGGCCCTATAGTTTTGCGTCACTAG
>CAYJDS010000009.1:0-21246 GCA_964369015.1 uncultured Staphylococcaceae bacterium
GGTTATAATATTGAATAAAATATATGAAAATCCAAAAATTACCATCAAAAAGATAATAAAAATAACAAATAAGTCAAAAATTACGATTGAAAGAGCACTTCAAAGATTAGTTTTGAGGGGTGCTATAGAAAGAGCCGGTTCCACGAAAGCCGGATATTGGCACATAAATGAGGAAATAAATGAGGAAATAAATGAGGAAATAAATGAGGAAAGAAATGAGGAAATAAAATTAAGTGAATTCGAGGTAATAATATTGGATCAAATACATAAAAATCCAAAAATAACTTTAAAACAGGCGATTAAAGTGACTGATAAACCAAAAATTACAATTGAAAGAGCAATTCACAGATTGGTTTCGTTAGGCGTTATTGAAAGAGTCGGGTCTAAAAAGTACGGTTATTGGCAAGTGAATGAAAGTTTAATGAGGAAATAAATGATGAAATAAATGATGGAAGAAATGATGGAAGAAAATTTACCAAATTAGAGGTAAAAATATTGGATGAAATTCATAAAAATCGAAAAGTAACGGTCAAACATATAATCAGCGTGATTAATAAATCAAGACCTACTGTGGAAAGAGTAATTATAAGATTGATTGAAGTGGAAATTATTGAAAGAGTTGGATCAACAAAAAGCGGATATTGGGAAATCAAAGTGTAATATTCATTTGTAATATTTTCATAGTTGATATTTATTATTAAACAACTTAAATTTTATAGCTACAAACACTATTTTTAGAAATTATGGTTAGTTAAGAAAAGTAAAATATTATGAAAACAAGTTTGTTTCAGTTTATTTTAGATGTTCGAGTAGTCTAATTTATTATTTTAAAGTGTTTTCTCGCTATTTTAAACTTTGTTTTTGCTAAAATAATTTTATAAAAAGTGCCCGTTACTTGGTAACAAGAATGGAGCGGAGGAAGTATGAATTTAACGATTGATATCGGTAATAGTGTCATTAAATTAGCACTATTCAAAAATCGAGAAGTAGTTAAGACTTTTGCTTTTGAAACGCGGAAAAGTGAACAATATGATCATTACTATTTAACAATTAGTAATCTTTTATTTCATTATGATCGCGCTTTAGAAGTTAAAAAAGCAATCATTAGTAGCGTGGTCCCACGCTTAACGAACATTATTTCGCAAGTTGTCTTTGCGATTTTCCCAGTCACACCTTTAATTGTTGGCCCGGGAATAAAAACCGGGATAAGTTTAAAAGTTGATAACCCAATTGAAGTCGGCGCTGATATTGTTTCTACCGCTTCTGGGGCATTCTATTTTGGTGAAGGGCCGTTCATTATTGTGGACCTTGGTACCGCGAATAAATATAGTTATGTTGACCGCGATAAAGTCTTCCACGGTGTTAGTATTAGTAGTGGCCTTTCAACTTCCTTTGGCGCTCTGATTAGTGGCACTGACCAACTACTGCAAATCCCCTTTTATTTTCCCAAGAAAGTCTTAGGAAAAAATACCCGTGACTCGCTAGCAAGTGGCGCGCTTTATGGGTTGATTGGCGAAATAACTGGGATTGTAAATCGCATTAAAGAAGAAGTAAAAACTAGTCCGCTAGTTTTATTAACAGGCGGGAACGCCGAGTATGTAAAAGAAGCGTTAAAAGATGAATATTTATACGTTCCGCATTTAGCACATTACGGACTACTTTTAATCTTGGAGAAAAATCATGCGCTCTAAACTAGTAAGAGATATTACTCTCGACGGTCTTTTTATTGCGATTTTAGTTATTATGACGTTCGTTCCTAATGTAGGTTTTATTACCCTTGGTCCTATTTCAATTGTTTTGATTCACGTTCCAGTTATTATCGGGGCGATGTTTTTAGGCTGGAAAAGGGGATTACTTTATGGCGCTGCTTTTGGGGTTGCATCGCTCATTAAAGCGAGCACTATGCCCGCGGGAAGTTTTGACGCTTTCTTTATTAATCCGCTGATTAGTGTTTTACCGCGGGTTGTCTTTGGTCTCGTCGCTGGGCTTTTAACGAAAGCACTATTAAATCCGAAGAAGAGCGCTGCTTATAACCGTATTATGACCATTCCGGTTGCCGTAATTTCAACGATTGTCCATACGGCCGGCGTTGCTCTTTTCCTTTTTATCTTCCACACTGAACTCCTTAATTGGCCGTTTGTTATCCTCCTTTTAACAAATCTTGGACCTGAAGTTGCGATTGCGGCAATTTTAACACCAATTCTCTACCTTGCTTTAGCAAAACCATTTGCGAGTCGCACTAATAGGTATAAAATTAACAAGGATAAAGGAGTACCTATTATGAAAGAAATAAACTTCAAAGAGTTAGTAAAAAAATATGAAAATGAAACGGTTGAAACATTAAAAGACTTCGTCAATATTAATTCAGTCTATGACGCAAGTAGTGTTTCAAAAGAAAATCCGTATGGAGAAGGGGTTAGTAAAGCTTTAGCGTTTGTTGAAAGCCTGGCTTTACGCGACCACTTTAAAGTTAGGAATATTGAAAATAGAGTAGTGGAAATTACGATTGGTGAGGAAAACTCACCAAACATTGGAATTTTTGCTCACGCTGATGTAGTGCCTGCAACTGGGGACTGGGTTAGTCCACCCTTTGCGGCCGAAATTCGTGAAGGCAAACTTTATGGACGCGGGACGAGTGACGATAAGGGACCAGCAATCGCGGCTTATTACGCGCTTAAAGCCTTACACGAAAATAACTTAATTAATGGCTACAGTGTCCGTCTCGTCATTGGTGGGGACGAAGAGCGGGGTAGTAGTTGTATGCATTATTACTTTAATACCTACAAAGCTAAAGCACCCGATTACGGTTTTACACCTGACGCTGAATTTCCACTGATTTATGGGGAAAAAGGTATTACCGACTTTAGAATGAAGAAAGCAATTGATCTTGCACCAATTATTAGTTTTAAGGGTGGCGAAGCAAGTAATAGTGTCATTGATAAAGTCAGTGTTCTTTTACCGCATGACGAGAGTCTCCTTGATTTCTTAAAAGCAAATAAGGTTAACTTTAGTGTTAAAGAAGAAGGAAAGAACAATGTTATTACCTTTATTGGTAAATCCGCACATGGTAGTTTACCTGAACTTGGAGTTAACGCTGGGGTGATGATGTTTAAATATTTAGGTGAATTTTATAAGCTTGCTCATTTAACAAATCTTGCCAAGAAACTTCGCGACCCAAGCGGTAAAACAATGGACGCTTTTTTTGAAACGCCACTTTTACATGCGACAACTTATAATATGGGCTTATTAAATTATGAAAATGGCGAACTTTCCTTTGTGATTAATTTCCGTCATCCGGAAAATGTTGATTTAGCAAGTAACTTCAAAACTATTGAAGAAGAACTAGCGATGACTTTATCAATAATCTCACAACGAAAACCATTGCTCTTTGATCCGGAATCTAAATTTATTCAAACTCTTTTAAAAGCTTATCAAGATGAAACTGGTGATTTAATTAGTAAGCCACTTGCAATTGGCGGCGGGACTTACGCGAAAGAATGCCCCAATACCGTGGCTTTTGGCAGTGCCTTCAGTGGCAGACCGGGCGACATTCATTCCCCTAACGAACAAGTTTTGATCACTGACTTATACGCCCAAAGTGCAATTTACGCCCGAGCAATATATTACTTAGGCACAAAATTATGCGGATAAGACATAAAGCAAGTGCCAGGCCTTATTTAGCTTCGCTTGCTTTTGTTAAGAATATTTTTGACTTACCAAACGAAGTAATAACTTATTTACCCAAAGAACCGTTAATTTTAGAAATTGGCATCGGTAAAGGTGACTTTATTGTCAGTTTAGCTGCTCGTTATCCAGAACTATTTTTCATTGGCGTTGAGTTTAACGAAACTGTTTTAGCGCTTGCCGCCCGCAAAGTTGAAGCTAGCGGCTTAAAAAACATCATGCTTTTTAGTGGTGACGTATTACGTTTATTACCACTTTTGCCCGCAAATTCGTTTAAAACGATATTTCTTAATCATAGTGATCCGTGGCCGAAGAAACGCCACGCCAAGAAAAGACTAACAGCCCTACACTTTTTAGCTTATTATTATGATCTTTTGGTTGTAGGCGGCGAACTAATTTTTAAAACTGATAACACTGATCTTGCTGACTACTCTTTAGAAACGCTTGAGGCATCGAAATTTAGTGATTTAAGGTTTGATGAAGATTATGCAGGAGACGAAGAATTTGATGCAATGACGGAATACGAACGAAAGTTTCGGGAAAATGGTGTTAAAATTAAACGAATTAAAGTAGTGAAGGAGCTAGAGTAATGTTAAGTAAAAGAGAATTAAGTTTACTAGAAAAAGTAACCCAAATTGATGCAGTTTCCGGAAGTGAGAGTGAACTAGCAAAGTTTATTAGTGCCGAATTAACTAAATACGGCTTTAGTCTTGTCAATGATAACCTTGGATCGATTTTTGGGGTTAAAAAAAGTAAAGTGAGTAAAGCGCCACGGATAATAGTTGGCAGTCATATGGACGAAGTTGGCTTTATGGTCAAAAGCGTCACTGATAAAGGAATTATTAAAACTGCAATGCGCGGTGGGATTAGTTTAAATACCCTTTTCTCCCAAAGAGTGCGTTTAACTTTAAGCGACGGCACTAAATTAAATGGTAGTATTGCCACGCTTGCCCCCCACCTTGGCAGTAGTGAGGCGAACACTTTAGAAAATATTGATTTTGATTTTGGGTTTATCAATAAAGAAGACGCCCTTAAAGCAGGCGTAAAAAGTGGCCAAACAATCGTTGTCGACGGTCCTTTTCGCGTCTTAAACGATGGCAAACGCTTACTTTCTAAAGCCTTTGATAATAGATACGGTGTTTTTATGGTTTTAGAAATGGCGCGCCACTTCCAAAATATTGAGCTACCTTATGACTTATATCTTGGGGCAACCGTTCAAGAAGAAGTCGGGTTACGCGGCGCGCAAACGATAAGTCATGCGATTGATCCTGATTTAGCAATTGTTTTAGATTGTTCGCCTGCGCGCGACACAATAAGCAGTGAAGAAGAAGGACAACTTGGTGGCGGACTTTTAATTCGTTATTTAGACCGTTCAATGATTGCTTTCCCCGAACTTTTAACTTTCCAAGAAGAAATGGCGAAGAAAAGTAAAGTTGCCTATCAATATTACTCAAGTCCAGGCGGAACTGATGCGGGTAGTTTTCATCTCCATGGCAGTGGCGTTTTAACACTGACACACTGTATTTGCGCTCGTTCATTGCACACTGCGGCAACCGTCGTTGATAGTGGCGACATTCACGACGCTAAAAAAGTCTTAATTAAAATTTTAAATAATTTAAACGGCGCAAAAATTAATGAATTTAAGTCGTATCGGAGGGAAGCATGAAAGAAATTAACCAAAAAATCAAAGATCGGACTTTTCGCTTAACGAATAAAACCTTTAAGTTTCCGAAAGCGATTGGTGAAAACTTTTATACTGCGAATTATTTTGTAAAAACGACTAAAATTGTCGAACGCTTTATGCCGGAAACAACGGTTACGATGCAATTTTTTCAACGCCGGGACGACGTAATGGTCGCTGGGGTTGACGAAAGTATTGCGATATTACAAACATTTGCCCATAATCCTAAAGACTTAATTGTTGCTGCGCTGCATGACGGGGACATTATTAACGCCAATGAACCAGTCTTAAAAATAACGGGCTTATATAAAGATTTTGGCTATTTAGAAAGTTTAATTGATGGCATCTTAACAAGAAGAACTAATGTTGCGACAAACACGCGCGCGATTTTAGAAGCCGCAGATGGTACGCCTGTTTTTTCAATGGCCGACCGCCAAGACGATTACTTAACGCAGGCCGGTGACGGGTATGCGAGTTTTATCGCCGGAATTAGTAAGTTTTCAACTGACGCTCAAGGGAAATACGTGGATATTAAGGGAATGGGGACAATGCCGCACGCTTTAATTGCAATGTGTGACGGGGACGTTGTGAAAGCTGCCGAGTTATATCATGAATCTTTTCCAAACGAAAAAATTAGTGCTCTCGTTGATTATACGAACGACTGTGTGACTGAATCTTTAAGAGTAGCCCGTCGCTTTGGTCCGCTTTTAGGGGCGGTTCGACTTGATACGTCGCTTTCACTTCTTGACGAATACTTTGTACGGATTGGACAAACAAGTGACCCAAGCTTAAAAGGCGTGAGCGCTCCGCTTGTCCGGGCCGTCAGAGAAGCACTTGACGCGGAAGGTTTTAATTACGTTAACATTGTTGTTAGTTCAAGTTTTAGTCCCGAAAAGATTAAAGACTTTAAGAAAAATAATGTTCCCGTTAATCTTTATGGCGTAGGAAGTTACATTGTTAATACGAAACTAATTGGTTTTACGGGGGACGTCGTTGTGGTTAACGGCGTGGCTCAAGCTAAAGTTGGTCGCCATGAATATCAAAGTGACCGCTTAGTCAAAGTGAGTCTCAAATAATTAGTATTATTTAATTTAGTAAAATGTCGAAAAATTGATATAATTTTTTATCGTAAGGAAATTAATGAATAACAAGCAAAAAAACATCCGAAACTTCGCTATTATTGCCCATATTGATCATGGTAAATCTACGCTTGCTGATCGGCTGATTGAACATACTGGGACATTAGCAAAACGCGAAATGAAAGCGCAGATTTTAGATTCGCTTGATTTAGAGCGGGAACGCGGCATTACAATTAAACTAAATGCCGTCACCATGAATTACATTGCTAAAAACGGACAGACGTACATGCTGAACTTAATTGACACTCCTGGACACGTTGACTTTACTTATGAAGTAAGTCGCTCGCTCGCGGCTTGCGAAGGGGCAGTTTTAGTCGTGGACGCGACGCAAGGAGTTGAAGCACAAACACTCGCTAATGTTTATTTAGCGGTTGATAACGATTTAGAAATTATTCCGGTTATTAACAAAGTAGATTTAGCCAGTGCACGGGTTGAAGAAGTACGGGAAGAAATCGAACGACGAATTGGTTTGCCGAGTGAAAATATTATTGGCATCAGCGCGAAGACGGGGCTTAATGTTGACGAAGTTTTAGAAGCAATTGTCGAGCACGTCCCCGCTCCACAGGGTGAAGTTAGCGCTCCGCTTAAAGCTTTAATTTTTGATAGTTATTACGATATTTATCGCGGGGTTGTTATTATGATGCGCGTTAAAGAAGGGGAAGTTAAGGTTGGCGACGAAATTTTAATGATGGCCAGTGGCAAAAAATACATTGTCACTGAACTTGGAATTAGAACGCCTCAAGAACTTAAAACTAATCATCTCGAAGCCGGCGAAGTCGGCTATTTGGCGGCGCAGATTAAAGATATTAAAGACGTTAGTAGTGGGGACACAGTTACTTTAGCTAAAAATAGAGCTAAAGAAGCATTACCGGGTTACCGCGAAATCACGCCAATGGTATATTGTGGACTCTATCCAAGTGACTCAAAAAAATATAATGACTTAAAAGACGCCTTAGAAAAGCTCTCACTTAATGATGCGGCTTTAAAATACGAACCAGAAACAAGTGTTGCGCTTGGCTTTGGTTTCCGCTGTGGCTTTCTTGGACTGCTCCATATGGATGTCATTCAAGAGCGGCTTGAACGCGAACATAACATTGATTTAATATTGACTGCGCCAAGTGTAATTTATGAAGTTCATCTATATGACAAAACTATCATGCGGATTGATAACCCGAGTAAATTACCAAAACAAACCTTAATTGATCATATTGAAGAGCCTTATGTTACCGCGCGAATTATGACTCCTAAAGAGTATGTTGGGCCGATTATGGAACTGTGCCAGGAGCGGCGCGGGATCTATCTTGATCTAGCCTATATCGACGATATTCGGATGGAAATAACTTACGAAATCCCGCTTTCCGAAGTAATTTATAATTTCTTTGACCGTCTCAAAAGTTATTCTAAAGGCTACGCGACGCTTGATTATACTTTAAGTGAATATCGGGCAAGTAACTTAGTAAAAATGGATATTTTACTAAATAGCATTCCCGTTGACGCGCTTAGTATTATTGTTTATAAACCAAACGCTTTTAAACGCGGTGAAGCAATTTGCCGGGCATTGAAAAACATTATTCCCCGCCAACAATTTGAAGTCCCGATTCAAGCCGCAATTAACGGTAAAGTAATTGCGCGGACTGATATTAAGGCGGTTAGAAAAGATGTTTTAGCAAAGTGTTATGGGGGCGACATTAGTCGGAAACGAAAACTTTTAGATAAACAAAAAGAAGGAAAGAAGCGGATGAAGTTAGTTGGGTCAGTTGAAATTCCCCAAGAAGCATTCATGTCCGTTTTAAGTATTGACGAGGACAATTAGTGAATAATTAGTAGTTTTATAGTTTATAACTACCAATAACAACTAAATATGTTAAAATAAGCCCAGGTAAATTATGAGTATTAATCAAGGTGAACGCTTTAGTAACGAAGAATATTTAACCCGTAATCAAGTCGCGCGGGCTTTAGGCACGACCTTAATTGATGATATTTGGAAAGATGTTTTAACTTATCGTCAAGCGTTTATGACAACGATTAATCTCCGGACGGTCGAAAGAAACCGTCTGACCATCGTTTTAACGCCAAAAATTAATGACCGAATTAGTCAACTTGACCGCCGCCTTTACCGCATTCAAGTCCGGCTTAACGAACTAAGTTTAGAACCAAGTCATAAAGAACCTATTAAGTATTTCTTATACCGTGACGTATTAAAAACCGTCGCTAGTGCCTATGAGATTACTTTTAACGATAATATTGTTCGCGAACTTTTAGAAAATACGAGTAGTGTTTTCTCCCCGCGCGAAATGTTTCTCTATGATTACTATCACGGCTTAAACTTTGTGACGCGGGATGATGAACGGGGATTTGATGAGTCACTCCTCGCCCAAGTCGGCGGGCTTTTTAACGCTCCGCCGCTTAGTAGTTATATTTACCGCACGACTGAAGATAAGTCGGCAAAACAAATTAGTGTCATTAATAATATTTATCAACATATGCCGGTTAATCAAATTAAAGATGCGATTAATGATTTTTATAAGTTTATGGCTGAGAGCCGTCTGCCGGTCATTGTTGGCAGTGCGCTAATTCTTTTTTATCTCGATTACATTAAACCCTTTGAAGTCCATAGTGAACTGATTGCAGTCTTACTTGCTAAAGCGTTTTTAGCCAAAAACGAACTCTCGCTCCTCGCACCCTACCTTAATTTTGAATTAATTCTTGCTAAATACAAAGACGCCGTCAGTGATATCTTTAACGAAACACGGAAGAGTTACGACTTAACATACTTCATTTCGCTTTTAATTAATATTATCAATGAGTCGCTTAGTGAAATTGAAGAGCATCTTACTTACGTCGCCACACACGAACTTGTTAGTGAAAAAGAAGTTTATGACCCGCCGACTGAACCGACTAAAGAAGAAACACCGACTGACCTTTTTGGTTATGCCCGTGTTGCTGAACGCGAAAGTCGCGCTCCGGCGCCGGTCTTTACCCCAAAGCCCGGGGCTGTGGTCTTACCGCGTGAAGATTATAATAGCGCCCATATTACGAGTGAAGAAGCTAATCTTGGTGTTGGCGAATTACCAAAAACTTTAAGTGAAAATGATATACTAAGACTCGAACGGCATCTGCGTGAAAGTGATCCAAGTCTCTCCCGCGCTGAAGCCTTCTACTTCGCCCGCCATTGCACGCTTGGCAAGTACTACACAATTAATGACTTTAAAGAAGTAACCGGTTGTGCTTACGAAACAGCGCGCACGAGTATGGATCATCTCGCTAACAGTGGTTACTACCGTAAAGAGAAGTTCAAAAACAAATTTATTTACACTCCGACAAAGAAAGAATAGGATAGAAATATGAAATTACCATTACTTGCCACAATTGATAACCCCGCACTAATTTTGCTTTTAATTGTGCTCTTCTTTGGGGCAATTGCGCTCATTACTTTTTTACTGCGCCGCTTCATTCCTGGCTTTAAAGAGAAAAAAGGCCACATTAGTGAAGAAGTTGCTATTCAAGAAGAACTTGATCGCATTTTAGAACCAATTACGGATGAAGAAGTTTTAAAGAAAATTACCCCAGTTGAAACAACTCTCAAAGAAGACGAACCAAATAAAAAGGATGAAGAATAGCGGACTCTACTGTCATATTCCTTTTTGTGGTGCGATTTGTCACTACTGCGATTTCACGAAATTTATTTACAACAAAGACTGGATTAACCCGTACTTAAAACAGCTTAAAGCCGATTTAAGCTTTTTTAATGTCCCCCATGACTTAACAACAATCTATATTGGTGGCGGAACCCCGACCCGCTTAAGTTTTAGTGAGTTAGAAAAACTCCTTAAACTTCTTGACCCTTACACAAAAGAAGTCGAAGAATACACTGTTGAAGCTAATATTGAAAGTTTAACTTTACCAAAACTAAAATTACTGAAGAAGTACGGCGTTAATCGCTTAAGTATTGGTGTTCAATCCACAAACGACGAACGACTAAAAGAACTGAACCGCGAACATACCTACGCTGCGATAAAGAAGAAAATTAAACTTGTGAAAAAAGCGGGCTTTACGAACTTTAGTGTTGATTTAATTTATGGCTTACCAAAGCAAAGCGCCGAAGAGTTAAGCCTCGACTTAAAACACATCTTAGCGCTTGACCCGCCGCACATTAGCACTTACGCCTTAAGTATTGAACCAAATACGGTTAGTTTTATTCGGGGGTGGCCCGAAGTAAGTAGTGAAGTAAGTCGCACATATTACGATTTAATTTTAGCAACTTTAAGAAGTCACGGCTTTGAACGCTACGAAGTAAGTAACTTTTCCAAAGCTGGATTTGAAAGTCGCCACAATAAACTTTACTGGCAAAACAAAAATTATTACGCTATTGGTCTGGGCGCAAGTGGTTACATTGGGAAGAAACGCTACAAGATAAGTGGTGGTCTCACCAAATACTTAAAAGGCGAAGGACGGATTGAAGAAGAAGTAATAAGTGACGAAATGTTTATTGAAGAATACTTTATGTTAAATCTACGCTTAAAAGACGGATTCGTCATTAGTGACTTCGAAAGTCGAACGAAGCTGGATTTCAAAAAAAACTATGGCCAAAAAGTTGAACAATTAGTAAAACAAGGACTTTTATTGTTTGAAGATAATCGTCTGTATCCCACGGATGAAGGGATAATGCTTCTTGATTTAGTTATCCTTGATTTAATTATGTAGTATTTTTTAACAAAAGTAGTAAAAGACCTAACTCATTTGCGAAGAGATGAGGTATTAAATTTTACCTGTTTCAGTTGTAGGCAAATTGTTGACAACTGAATATTTGCAGATAAAAATTATGACATAAACAAAATAACAATTAGAATTTTTGAAAAGTTGTTCCGTTAATTTAGGCGAGAATAAGCCGAAATAACTTTGCGCCCAACGGATTTAACAACATTCAATTTTAATTCGGTTTCAGTCGACTCGGCGACAACCGAACAAAAAGTTTACAAACAATTTACTTTGTGGTATAGTTAATTTAAAGGAAACTGAATTGGAGGAAAATGGCAAAATGAAATTCATCGGCCGAGTTAATGATTTAAATAAATTGGAAAAACAAATTAAGAGCGACGAGTTATCATTTTCTTTGATTTTTGGTCGGCGTAGAGTCGGAAAAAGTGAGTTGGTTAAACAGTTACTTAGAAACACAGATATTAAAAGTGTATATTTTGAATGTAAGCAGGTCGCAGAAGAAAGTAATGTAAAGAGTCTCAGTCAAGTTGTTTCTGAAGTCTTTTCACTTCCGATACTCGGCTATACCGATATCGAGTCACTTTTGAACTATATATTTGAATTAGGTACGAAAGAAAAGTTTATCCTTGTGCTTGATGAATATCCTTACCTCCGCGAATCAGTAAAGGGAATCGATAGTATTTTACAGTCGATCATTGATAAATATCGTGAGTCTTCGCAATGTAAAGTTATTATTTTAGGGTCTTATGTTGAAATAATGAAATCCTTACTAGAACATTCTAATCCACTTTACGGAAGAATTGATTTGACAATTCATTTATTGCAAATGGATTATTATGAGTCTTCGCTCTTTTATCCAAGCTTCTCCGCTGAGGATAAGGTCCGAATATATTCTGTTTTTGGCGGAATACCTTATTACAACAAACTAATTGATGACACAAAGAGTGTCGAAGAAAATATAATTGAGCTTATTGCTTCTCCCGATGCCAGGCTTGAAAATGAAGTGTCTAGTTACTTAAGGTCCGAAATCTCAAAAATCACCAATGCAAACGAAGTGTTTGAAGTGTTAGCCCGGGGTTATTCAAAATATAGCGACATATTGTCGCAGTCGCACGTTTCAAGTGGTCCAACCTTAATTGATGTCTTAGATAAGCTCGTTGGTATGGAAATAGTTGAGAAGCGAGCGCCGATTAATGATCCGAATAATCGGAAAAAAGCCGGCTATTATATCGCCGATAATCTTTCCTCCTTTTATTACCGATACATTTTCAAATACTTATCGCAATTAAAAATAATGGATGCAAATAATTTTTATTCTAAATATATTGAGCAAGATTTTGAAGAAAAATATGTTCCACATCAATTTGAAGAAGTATGCAAGCAATATTTAATCAAAGAAAATAAGGCGGGAAGGGTTTTTCCCGTCATTGAAAAAATTGGAAAGTATTATTATGATAATCCCAAAGAGCGCACTAATGGGGAATTCGATATTGTTAGCGAAGATGGCTTAGGTTATGTATTTTATGAGGTTAAATTTCGTAAAAACCCGATTTCAAAAATGATGGTTGAAAAAGAAATAGAACAAGTAAAACAAGCGGGACTAAACTGTTATAAGTACGTATTTTTTTCAAGATCAGGTCATGCAGAGATAGCGATAGACGGAGTTGAAATAATCCCAATTAAGGCCTTGTTTAAATAAAGTCGTGCGGTTCACTCTAACGGAACACCAGTATCACTAAATTTCGACAAAATAGAAAAGGAAATTTTTTGAAGATTTTATCTTTCAAACACTCATTCCAAAAACTTTGGATAAAGACGCTCTTTTTGGAAGATAACGAACTGATACCATAAAGTTGTCCTTTTCAATTCCTTATTGATAATGGTTTATCGTGTGGACAATTATGTAGTATTCCTTTACAAATAAAACCGGCTGATATAAAATACATATGAACGAATTAACAAGCGTTCATATGAGGTGAATTATGGCAACAAATCAAATTCAAGAAGTGGAGAACCTAAAAGACTTCTTTAAAGTACTAAGTGAAGGGACTCGGGTTAGTATTATTTTATTATTAAGAAACAATCCGCTGAGTGTAAGTGAGATAGCACAAGCCCTAAAAATGGAACAAAGTGCAATTAGTCATCAGTTAAGAATCTTATATAACGAACGGTTTGTTACCTTTAAGCGTCAAGGAAAAGCAAAGATCTACGCTATTGCCGATAATCATATTTATGAAATACTCGCCCAAGCGCGGGAACATATCGCGGAGTAAAGTATGAAAAAAGAACATCAACATCATAGTCACACGCATGAACATTCGCATAAGTTACCAATCATTCTTTATTTTAGTGGTCTTGTCCTCTTTTTAGTCGGTTTAGGAATTAACTTCTTTGGGAAAGATCTGGCCGGCGCAAACATTTGGATTATTGTTTTAAATGTCCTCTCCCTCCTTTTAGCGGGTCATCACGTCCTTTTTGATGGCCTGGTTGAAACTCTCACCGACACGATTAAAAATAAACGCTTTTCGCCCAATATTCATATCCTCATGGTATTAGGGGCAATTGGGGCGCTTATTATTGGCGAATATATTGACGCTGCCTTACTCATTCTCATCTTTGCGGGCGCGTATTTTCTTGAAGATTACGCGGCCGTTCAAAGTAAGAAAGAAATTACTAACTTACTTAAACTTGCCCCGACACACGCAAAACTTTTACAAGCGGACGGAACGACCCTTGTTGTTGATGTCAGTCAGTTAAAGCTTGGTGACCAAGTGCTTGTTTCTAATGGTGACCAAATCCCCACTGACGGCTTTATTGTTAAAGGTCTTGCGCTTGTTAATGAAGCAATGATTACGGGGGAGAGTATGCCGCGCGAAAAAGGTGAAGGCGCGGATGTTTTTGGCGGTAGTATTAACGGTAACTCAGTCTTTGTGATGGAAGTGAGTAAAGACGCGAGCGAGACGGTGATTGCTAAAATTATTGCCGTTGTTAGTCAAACGAAAACTAATATTTCGAAAACCGCGACTTTTATTCAAAAATTTGAACCGCTTTATGTTTCGCTTGTCTTGCTACTTGCCCCACTCTTTTTCCTCTTTGGCCACTTTATAATTCAGTGGGAAATTAAAGACGCCTTATACCGGATGATTATCTTTTTAATTGGTGCTTCGCCTTGTGCCTTAGCAGTAAGTGACATCCCGGCGACTTTAAGTGCGTTATCGCTTTTAGCTAAACGCGGTGTGATCTTTAAAGGGGGTGCCCCTTTAGCGCAACTTGGTGACATTAAAGCTATTGCCTTTGATAAAACGGGCACATTAACCAACGGCACTCCCGAAGTAGTGGATGTGCTTTATAGTGACTCCTTAAGTAGTGAAGAAGTAGCAAAACTAGAAACACTAATTGTTAGTATTGAACAAAAAGCCAATCACCCCTTAGCAAGTGCCCTTGTCAGTCACTTTAAAAGCATTACCCCGTTTGATTTAGAAGTAAAACAAGAAATGGGCCAAGGAATTACGGCGATCTTTGAGGATTCGCTTTACACGATTGGTAAACCGTCTCTTTTAACGCTTAACGAAGAAACTAGCAATAAAGTAAATGAATTTGCCGCCAGCGGCAAAACTGTGATTGCGGTTTGGAAAGATAATACCTTTCAAGCCTTAATTACTTTCCTTGATTTAGTAAAAGATAGTGCCGCTGAAGCAATAGCCTATTTTGAAGATAATAATATTGCCACGATCATGCTTACGGGCGACAACGAAGTAACCGCCCAAGCAATTGGTCATCATCTTAATATTGCGCGCGTATACGCGAATGTTTTACCAAGTGAAAAACAAGATATTATGAAAACTTTAAAAAGTGAGTATTTAAGTGTTGCCATGGTCGGGGACGGGGTTAATGACGCGCCAGCTTTAGCCGAAGCTAGTGTCGGGGTAGCAATGGGCAACGGAACCGACGTAGCCATTGAAGCCGCCGACGCAATCCTTGTTAAAAACGACTTTGAAAAGCTTGCCTTTACCCATGCGGTTTCGAAGAAGTTAAAGCGAATTGTGATTCAAAATATTGTTCTCTCGCTCTTAGTCGTTTTTTTCTTAATGGTCACGAATTTTATCATTGAAGTGCCAATGGGAATTGCGGTCACTGTCCACGAAGGAAGTACGATTCTCGTCATCCTAAACGGCTTACGAATGCTCTATTTCAAAAAAAATAAAAAAAATTAACCCGCTAAAAGGCTCATTATATGGGCCTTTTTAAAAACAAAAATAAAAAAAGTTAAAAAATTAGCACTTTAGTGTTGACAGTGCTATTTTCTCGAGTATAATAGTGTTAGCAATTAAGATTGCAGAGTGCTAAAAAGGAGGGGTTATGCGATATCGAAGACGTGAATTAATCTTGAAATATACGGTTGAACTCTTTATTAAAACTGCGCAGCCAGTTGGTTCAAAGTCATTACTTGAAAACTATAGCCTTGACTATAGTAGCGCGACGGTTCGGGCGGAAATGAACGCCTTAGAACAATCAGGCTTTCTCGAAAAGCCGCATACGAGTGCCGGACGCGTGCCAAGTAAAAAAGGTTACGAATATTATGTGGCTAACTTACGCGAACGAGTTGTTAGTGATAACATTCGCCAACAAATCCAACAAATCGTCGCTGAGAAAACCAAAAGTATTGAAGACGTAATTGAACAAACGTGTACGATCCTCAGTCAAATGACAAATCTCGTTAGTGTCGCCCTTGGTCCAAAAACGAATGGCGAGACACTCAAAGGAATTCATGTTGTCCCGCTTGATGATACAAGCGCGACGGCGATCTTCGTCACAAACCAAGGTTACGTTAAACATAAGACATTCATGATTCCCGTAACTTCGAATATTAGTGAATTAAGTAAGGTTGTTAATATCTTCAATGAACGGCTGGTAGGGACAAAGATTAGCGAAGTAAGTGAAAAAATCGCCCTGCTAAACCCAATCTTAAAGGATTATGTTGTCGAACAAGAAGTACTGGCGAACGCCTTTAGTGAAGCCTTCGTCCGTTACGCTCGCGATCGATTATCACTCTACGGGAAAGAAAGCTTACTCGAACAGCCCGAATTCATTAATGACTCCGAAAAGCTGCGCAAACTAATTGCCATTCTCGATGACCCGGAAAAGATTAGTGAACTAGCCGCCGGCGAAGGAGAGCTAATCGTTAATATCGGCGAGAGTGAAGACGACTTAAGCTTAATTAGTACTAGTATTCATCTACCAGGTTCAAAGCAAGGGCAAATTGCCATTGTTGGGCCAAAACGGATGGATTATAACAACGTCTTAATGGCCTTAGAATACGTCACGGATGAGTTAGAAAAATACTTTGAAACGGAAAGGGAGATCAAAGATGAGTGAGGATAAGAAAAAAGACCCCAATTGGCCTGATAAAGAAGGTTCAGGGAAGAAAAAACATTTAGCGCAACTAGAAAAGCTAAACGAAAAAATTGCTGAACTTGAACAAGAGGTCGGGGAATGGAAGAATAAATACATGCGGGTCTATGCTGATATGGATAACGCCCGGAAGCAAAACACGAAAGATCAGCAATACTTCATTAAGTATCGCGCGGTACCATTCGTGGAAAAACTATTACCAAGCTTAGACATCTTCGCGACCGTCTTACGCAACGAACCCGATAACGAAGTACTTAAAAACTATTTAGTCGGCTTCAAGTTCGTCTATCAACACATTAGTGAAGCACTAACGAGTGAAGGCTTAAAAGAAGTAGAAGTTAAAGTTGGCGACAAGTTTGATGAAAACATGATGCAAGCAATTGAAACCCGCTACGCAGCAGACTTACCACCAAATACCGTTGTTAGTGTCCATAACAACACATATATGTTCCTTGATCGGCTCATTCGTCCCGCGCAAGTGATCGTGTCAACCGACAAAAAAGAAGAGACCGACGAAAAACCCGAGTCAGAAATTGACCCGGCCCAAATGAATTAAAAAATAAAGGAGAATAAATTAATATGGCAAAAGAAATTATTATTGGTATCGACTTAGGTACCACCAACTCAGTTGTAAGTTACCGTCAAGCCGACGGCCAAGTCAAGGTTATTCCTAATCCCGAAGGTAAACCTACGACCCCTTCAGTCGTTGCTTTTAAAGCTGACGGCGAACAAATTAATGGGGAAGCCGCAAAACGGCAAGCAGTCACCAATCCGGATACAGTTTTAAGTATTAAACGGCTGATTGGGACTGATAAAAAAATTAAAATTAGTTCACTTAAGAAAGAATTCACCCCTGAAGAAATCAGTGCGAAGATCCTCTCATATATGAAAGATTACGCTGAAAAGAATTTAGGTCAAGCCGTTAAAAAAGCTGTTATTACAGTTCCAGCCTACTTTAATGACGCCCAACGGCAAGCGACTAAAGTAGCAGGGGAAATTGCTGGCTTAGAAGTTGTTCGGATTATTAACGAACCAACGGCAGCAGCACTAGCTTATGGCCTTGAAAAAGATAACAACGAAAAGATTCTCGTCTTTGACTTAGGCGGCGGTACCTTCGACGTCTCAATTCTTGAAATTGGTGACGGGACATTTGAAGTTATTAGCACCGCTGGGGACAACCACTTAGGTGGGGACGACTGGGATAACGAAATTGTTGAATGGATCAAAAAAGAAATTGAACGCCAACACGGCCTTAAATTAACTGATAAAATGGCCAACCAACGTTTCCGTGAAGCAGCGGAAAAAGCTAAAATTGATTTAAGTCAATTACTCGAAACAACGATTAGCTTACCGTTCATTGGCATGGGAAGTAATGGTCCAATAAGTTACGAAGGAAAATTAACGCGAGCGAAATTCCTTGATTTAACTAAGCATTTACTAGCTCGAGTCGAAGAACCAGTCCGGCGCGCTTTAGCCGACGCTAAACTTAGTTCGGGCGCCCTTAACCAAGTCATCTTAATTGGTGGTAGTACAAGAATGCCCGCTGTTCAAGACTTAGTCAAAAAATTAACTGGGAAAAATCCTAACCTTAGTGTTAATCCTGATGAAGCAGTCTCAATTGGGGCCGCCATTCAAGGGGCAATCGTTGCCGGCGACGTTAAAGATATCGTCTTACTCGACGTAACGCCGCTTACCTTAGGGATTGAAACAATGGGTGAAGTCATGACTCCGCTTATTACGCGAAACACGACAATTCCAACAACTAAATCCCAAATCTTTTCGACCGCTGCCGATAACCAACCTTCAGTTGATATCGTCGTCTACCAAGGCGAACGGCCGATGGCGCGGGATAATAAATTACTTGGTCACTTCCGACTTGACGGTATTAAACCAGCCAGACGTGGTCAACCGCGGATTGAAGTAACCTTTGATATCGACGTTAACGGCATTGTTAAAGTCACGGCCAAAGACTTAGATACGCAAAAAGAACAACACATTACCATTAGTAATTCGAGCGGTTTAAGCAAAGAAGAAATTGAACGGATGGTTAAAGACGCGGAAGCCCATAAAGAAGCTGACGAAAAACGTAAAGCTAACGTTGAACTTAAAAATAAAGCTGAACAATACATTAACGAAATTGAAAACAGCTTAAAAGAACAAGGCGATAAAGTTGAACCAGCCCAAAAAGAAGCCAGTGAAAAACTCCTGGCGGAACTAAAAGAAGCGGTTGAAAAAGAAGATTATGATACGCTTGAAAAACGCCTTAGTGAATTAGAACAAATGGCGCAAGCAATGCAAAGTGCCCAAAGTCAACAACAAGGTGAACAACCAAGTAGTGACTCTAACGAAGCGGGCAGTAATGGCGACGACGTAATTGACGCTGACTTTAATGACAAAAAAGACTAACTAAATTAAATACTTTAGGTCCTACCCCGCACTCGCGGGGTTTTGGCCTATAAAACTAAGGAGGAGCGATGGCAAAACGAGATTATTATGAAGTTTTAGAAATAAGCAAAAGTGCCACCAAAGACGAAATTAAAAGTGCTTATCGAAAACTTGCCAAAAAATATCACCCGGATGTAAATAAAGAAGCCGGGGCGGCTGACAAGTTTAAAGAAGTTCAAGAAGCTTATGACGTCCTCTATGACGATCAAAAACGGCAAACTTATGATCAATTTGGTCATGCAGCCTTTGATCAAAATGGTGGGGGCGGTAATCCGTTTGAAGGCCAAGGCGGTTTTGGTGGTTTTGGCGGCGGAATGGATTTTGGCGATATTTTCTCCTCTTTCTTCGGGGGTGGCGGACGGCGCCAACAAAGTCGACAAAGCGGTCCCTTACGCGGTAATGACGTCTTAACTCGTTTTAAGATTGACTTTATGGACGCAATTAACGGGACGAAGATCGAATTCTCCCATACGTTTGATAAAGTTTGTCCTACCTGTAACGGGTTAGGAGCCAAAAACGAAAGTGACATTCATACGTGTTCAAAGTGTCGCGGGAGTGGGGTTGAAACCTTTGTCCAAGATTCAATCTTTGGTCGGGTCCAAAGTCAAAGAACGTGTAGTCAATGTGGGGGCAGTGGTAAAACGATTACGAACAAATGTCCAACGTGTTCGGGCAGTGGTTATACGCGTGTTAAAGAAAAACAAGTTGTGAATGTTCCGGCTGGGATTGGCCAAGGCCAAAAGATCCGTGTCAGTGGACGCGGCGAACGAGGGGCAAACGGGGGACCTAACGGCGACTTGTTTGTGGAAATCAATATTAAAGAACATGACGTCTTTAAGCGTGACGGGAATAACATTTATATTAAAGTTCCACTGAGCTTTGTGGACGCTGCGCTTGGAACAACAATTGAAGTCCCAACGGTGTACGGCTTTGTTGAAGTAAATATTCCCGCTGGTACGCAACCTGGAGCGACTTTACGCTTAAACGGTAAGGGTGTCAAGGACGTGCGCGGCAATGTTGGTAATGAATACTTAGAAGTTGAAGTCCAAACGCCGAAAAACTTAAGTAAAGCGCAACGCGAAGCACTCCAAGCTTATCAACAAGCTGAACCGAAGAAAGAATCATTCTTCGATAAACTAAAGAAAAAATTTCAGTCGTAATTAATGAGCTTCCCAAAAGGAAGCTTTTTTTCGCCACTCTTCCTGCTTAAACATCCTAAATTGCTATAAGAAGTAAACTTCTTGGTCCAATTTGCTAAAATAGTAAAGGTACAACATGAGTTATCGGTTTTTTGGATATTTAGCAGGTGGCGAAGTAGCACTTAATAGTGACGACCTTTTTCACTTAACCAAAGTCTTACGAATTCGAAAAAACGAAGTCTTTGAAATAGTCGTCGATAACACACTATTTATTTGTGATATAACTTCATTTGAACCACTCGTTATTAATATTCTTGAAACAAAGATTATTAGTAATCAAAAAACTTGTGAAGTAACATTATTTTACGCCTTACCAAAGGGCGATAAACTTGAGTTTGTCTTACAAAAAGCGACTGAACTCGGGGTTAGTCACATTGTTTTAGTGGAAAGCGAAAACTCAGTCGTTAAGTTTAGTCAAGATAAGAAGAAAGATAAACTAGGGCGCTACGAAAAGATTATTAAAAGCGCCGCGATGCAAAGTAAACAAAATAGAATTCCGACGATTTCTGGTCCGCTTCCTTTTAAGAAGTGTTTAGAAATGTCTTTTGATCTACGTCTTTTTGCCCATGAAAAAGCGACGCTTCCGTTTGCTACTGTTTTAAGTGAGGGATTAAATAGTAGTCGTTCAGTTGCCCTTTTTGTTGGTCCAGAAGGCGGCTTTAGCGCGGCGGAAGTAAAAAGCACTCAAGAAGCTAATTACAATATCATTAGTTTTGGTAAGAGTATCTTGCGGAGTGAAACGGCAGTAATTTATGGGCTCAGTGTTTTACATCATTATCTTGAGGAGAAAAGCTTATGACAATTTACGAATATTTATTTAAGGTTCGACGGCCACATTTAATTACCCCAAGTCGCGAATACAATTACTTTCAAGAAAACGCTGAATTTCTTGATGAGACACCTGATTTCTTGCCTTTTATTAATACCAAAGACGAGTTTACAATAATTTTAGGCAATATCTTAATTG
>CAYJDS010000010.1:0-20963 GCA_964369015.1 uncultured Staphylococcaceae bacterium
ATTTTATTCAATATTATAACCTCAAATTCACTTAGTTTTATTTCCTCATTTCTTTCCTCATTTCTTTCCTCATTTCTTTCCTCATTTAAGTGATCTTTTTTTGTTAATCGTGAGGCAATAACCTCTTCATCATAAGGTAATGTTACATTGATGTAGTTTGGTGAAAACAAAAAGACAGACTTGCCATAAACATTAATAATATCTGGGACTCCATGGCCTGTTTCTTCCGCAAAATCAAAGTGCCTCATAATATCCATGAGTTCTTTATTTCTTGGTACACTAACGCCGCGAAAAAAATCATTTTGGGTTTGTCCATCCGGAAGTCCACCATGCGAAATTATTTCAACTCTATCGGCAAATAAATATATCGCTGGCGGAGTTTTTTGTGTCCAATCATGATGATTAATGGCATTCAGAAAGGTCTCTCTTAACGCTTTAGGATCAAGTAATCTTTTTTCTTTTCGTCTTAATCCCGTCATTGTAACAGCGGTAAAATTTTCAGCATCAATTCTTCCTAAAACATTTTCTACGAGAAAGAGTAAACTTGTTCTTTCGTAATCATTAAGTCCTACTAATATCGACTTATCCGTTCCTTGAAACCTAGCTACTTTGATGTCAACATCATTTTCATCCGCTAAAATTTCTGCTAGTCGATTATACTTTCCATTTTTGTTCCTTAGTTTGTACGTTTTTTCAAACGTTTCGCCATCAAAGTGAACCTTATACTTACTAAAATATCCTTTGAGTATATTAAACGTTAAATCCTGATATCTTGCTTCAATTTCCACTATTGATGGTTCAATTCTATTTAGACTTTTAATATAACGAGCATTTATTTCTTCCGGTGTCATCGATCTATTTGACGTTCCTAAACGGAGGAAAACGCCTTTTGGTGATAGACCTTTTGATTCTAAATAGTGTATTGATTGCTCACTTTTTTTAATTTCTATTTTTATAATCTGTTTGTTTCCAACAATGACAACGCTAGCTTTAATATACTCTTTTGCACTAGGTAAGATTTTATCAGTAACAAGATCAGCAATTTCACGCAGACTCCTATCCGGATTAGCCACTCCTACTATAGTGCCATCGTTTTCAACACCAATGTAGACAATCCCGTCCATTGAATTGAGAAATGCAACTATGGCAATTTCTAACTTCTCATTAATTACTCTTTTTAATTCAATATTATCGTTTTCATATAAATTCATAAGTTTTTACCTCAGTTATAAAAATGTGTCCATTAAAACAAGCAAAAAATCGCGTTTATTCGCTTATCAAAAAAATTTATGAACCTGCACTTCTATATAGTAAATAACATTGAATAATAAAAACTATCTTAAAAATAGAATTAATTTGAGGTTTAAAATTAAAATTAATAAAAAATATTAACTATTCTAGACAATAACAATATTAACAATGCGGTTAGGAACAACAATGACACGCTTCACGGTTTTATCACCAATAAAACGAATAATCGTTTCGTCCGCGAGCGCTGTTTTTTCTAAGACTTCACTCTTTTCATCAAGCGCTGCTTTAAGGGTTGAACGAAGTTTCCCATTAATTTGGATTCCAATTTCAATTTCATTTTTAATCGTTTTTGCTTCTTCATACATCGGCCACGCTTCATAAGTGATCGTTTCACTCGTTTTAAAATATTGATAAAGTTCTTCACCAAGATGTGGTGCGATTGGATAGAGTAATTTCACAAAGCCTTGTAAATACGGTAAAAAAACTTCTTTAGCTTTGTATACTTCATTAACAAAGACCATCATTTGGGCAATCGCGGTATTAAAACTTAAACTTTCAAAGTCTTCAGTCACTTTTTTAACTGTGTAATGATAAACATAATCTAGTTCCCCGTTATTTGTCGAAACAAGCGGCGTTTGGAAATCGTCCCCAAAAATACGGGCGACGCGGTTTAAGAAGCGATAGGCGCCTTCAAGGCCACTATTAGACCACGGGAGACTTGCTTCAAGTGGTCCCATAAACATTTCGTAAAGACGTAATGTATCTACCCCAAACTCAGTAATAATATCATCAGGATTAACGACGTTTCCGCGTGATTTTGACATTTTTTCGCCATTTTCCCCAAGAATCATCCCTTGATGGAAGAGTTTTTTAAATGGTTCTGGTGTGTAAACGACACCTTCGTCATATAAAAACTTGTGCCAAAAACGCGCATAAAGTAAGTGGCCGACGGCGTGTTCTGCCCCACCAATGTAGAGATCAACTGGTAACCAGTGTTTAATTAAGACTGGGTCAGCAATTGCTTTGTCATTCTTTGGATCTAAGTAACGGAGGTAATACCAACAACTTCCCGCCCATTGCGGCATGGTATTTGTTTCGCGCTTTGCGGGTTTACCTTTATAAGTCGTCATCACCCAGTCGGTGGCTTTAGCAAGTGGGGGTTCCCCCGTTCCACTTGGTTTATAGTTATCTAAAGCTGGTAAAAGCAGCGGTAAATCTTTATCAGGCAAAATGTGGTACTCTTCGTTTTCATCAATCACAATTGGAATTGGTTCACCCCAATACCGTTGCCGGGAAAAAAGCCAGTCCCGTAATTTATAATTTGTTTTAACGAAACCTAAATCATGCTTAACTAAATAATCATTTAATACTTTTTTACTTTCATTAATATTTAAGCCGTTAATGAGGGGGCTATTAAGATGGAGACTGTCACCAGTAAAAGCTGCTTCACTAATATCACCTTCTAAAACTTGAATGATTGGTAAATTATACTTTTTAGCAAAAGCGTAATCACGTTCGTCATGGGCTGGAACCGCCATGACCGCGCCTTCGCCATAACTTCCTAAGACGTAATCGCCAACATAAAGCGGAATCTCTCTACCCGTTAAAGGATGAAGTGCGTAAGCACCAAGAAAAACACCGGTCTTATCTTTAGCGAGTTCACTTCTTTCTAAGTCACTCTTGCGGGCACTTTTAAGGACATAATCATTAACCTCTTCTTTTTGCGCCTCACTTACGATTAAATTAACGAGCGGATGTTCTGGGGCAAGTACGGCGTAAGTAACACCGTAAATCGTATCAATCCGGGTTGTAAAAACATTGAATGAGTCTTGAGTCTTTGCTACTTTAAACGTAATTGACGTTCCTTCACTTTTGCCAATCCAGTTTTTTTGCATTTCGCGGGTTGAAAGTGGCCAGTCCAAATCTTCAACGTCACTTAAAAGCCGTTCCGCGTACTTCGTAATCTTTAAAAGCCATTGGCGCATTGGTAAGCGAATAACGGGGAAACCACCGACTTCACTTTTGCCGTCAATTACTTCTTCGTTTGCAAGCACCGTCCCAAGTGCGGGACAAAAGTTAACCGGGATATTAGCAACGTAGGCCAAGTCTTTAGCAAATAAACGACTAAAGATCCATTGGGTCCAATGGTAGTAACTAGGATCAGCCGTGCTAATTTCTTTTGAATAATCATAACTAAAGCCAAGTGACTTTAATTGACGACGGAAATTAGCGATATTTTTATTAGTAAAAAGCGCCGGATGATTATTAGTTTTAATTGCGTACTGCTCCGCGGGTAAGCCAAAAGCGTCGTAACCAATCGGGTGAAGGACATTAAAGCCTTGCATCCGTTTAAAACGGGCGATAATGTCAGTCGCAGTATAGCCTTCAACGTGGCCAACGTGGAGTCCTTCTCCGGAAGGGTAAGGAAACATATCTAAAACATAATACTTTGGTTTACTAAAGTCATAAACATCAGTCTTAAAAGTATGATGGTCTTCCCAATATTTTTGCCATTTCTTGTCAAAGTCATTAAAGTTGTAATTCATCTTTCCCTCCAAAAATAAAAGGTGCTACCTAAGGGCGAAGTTACTCGCGGTACCACCTTATTTTATTTCTTCATTGCCTATTAATGCTAGGAACAGCAAGTTTGTGAAGGTGAGACGTAACAGTTAATTACTTATTCTTCACTTGCCTAAAAATTATATCATACAATATGATCTTTTTTGCGGCTTAAGTTTTTAGCCGCTTTACGTAGCCGCTTTACGTAGCTGCTTTATCTATTTAAGAGTACTTAAATAAAGGGCTTGGTATTTTCGTCCCGCTTGCGCCCAGTCATTATTTTTATTCATTGCGTTCGTCACTAACTTCTTCATTAACGCCTTATCTTGGTAGACAGCGTAAGTTGTCAGCGCGACGGTAACAAAAGCTTCTTCTTTATAATCATCAAACGTAAAGCCGTCCGCGTCTTTTTTGTTTTTGCCGTCGTAGCCAATAACGGTGTCTTTAAGCCCCCCAGTATTACGAACGAGCGGCAAGGTGCCGTAGCGTTGGGCAATCATTTGGCCAATGCCACACGGTTCAAATAAACTTGGCATAAAGAAGAAATCACTCGCGGCGTAAGTTAAGTGTGCGAGCGTATTATTATAGCCAATATAGATTCCCATTTGTGAAGGATACTCAGCGCGGAGCCGTTCAAATTCTTGTTCATAGCCGTATTCTCCACTGCCTAAAATAAAAACATTTGCGCCTTTGTCTAAAACCGCGCGCGCCGCCTTAAGGATCAAATCAATGCCTTTTTGCCACGTTAAACGGGAAACAAGCGAATAAAGCGCTGTGTTTTCGTCACCCGACAAATTAAAATCTTTAAAAAGCGCGACTTTATTTTTAGCTTTTTCATTAATCGTTTTTAAACTAAATTGATGCGGAATAAGCCGGTCTTTTGCCGGATCAAATTCTTCGTAATCAATTCCGTTAAGAATCCCACTGAAGTCGCCGCGCCGTAATTCCAAAATTCCGTCTAAGCCTTTTGAACCTTCCGGTGTTAAAAGTTCAAGCGCGTGCGTCGGACTAACGGTATTAATTTTGTCGGAATAGACAATTGCACTCTTTAAACTATTAACGTCGCCGTAATAGCGTAGTGTCCCGTCCTCATAATACTTACGACTAATGCCGTAATAATCTTCTAACTCGCCCGGGGTGAATGTTCCTTGGAAGGCTGGGTTATGAATTGTTAAAACATACTTAATTTTTTGAAGTGTTTTAAGGCGTGGATTTTGAATTTTAATAACGGCTGGTAAAAGACCCGCATGATAATCATGGAGATGAATAACATCGGGACGGAGTTTAAGAGCGACAATCATATTGCGAATCGCAAGCGTGAAAAACGCAAACCGTTCCGTGTCGTCGCCAAACCCGTAATATCCAGCGCGGTCAAAATAGCGATCATTTTCCACTAAGTAATACGTAATGCCATCAATAAAAGTTTTGTAAATTTTGGCAACTTGGACCCGCCAGCCAAGCGCAACATCAAGCGAAGCAAGGTGTTTAATTTGTAGTTTATGTAAATTATGGATGTTTTTGTAAAACGGTAAAACGACACTTACTTCTTCGCCTAAAATAACGAGTTCTTTACTAAGCGCATAAACAACATCGGCTAACCCACCAGTTTTTGCCAGTGGAGCAGCTTCACTAGCTACCATTAAAATTTTCATTAGACTCGATCCCCTTTCCGAACATAAAGCACGTCATTAATGCTGCCTTTTAATTCTTCGGCAACACTAACCGCACAGTTTTTATCAATAATTGTATAATCAATATAACGACCACTTTTAACAACGCTATCGGTAAAAATAATTGAATTTTCAACCACAGCGCCCGCTTCAATTTTAACGTTACGGGAAATAATACTATTGCGCACTTTGCCCGCAATTAAGCAGCCGTTAGCGATAAAGGCATTATTAACATCCGCGCTTTCTTCATATTTTGCCGGGGGAGTATCGTGGGTTACGGTGTAAATTGGCCAATCCTTTAAAAATAGTTGGCGCCGCACTTTATAATTTAGTAGTTCAAAACTATAATCAACGTAATGTTGATAGCTATCAATACACCGTAAGTAACCATCATAATGAATAGCGTGGACTTTAAGTCCGTCTCGCGCGTGCAGGGCGACAATATCACTTAAAGTGTAAAACGAACTAACAGCCGTCGCGTCGCGTAAAAACTTTTTAAAGGTCGCAATATTAAAAACAAATATTTCTAATGAGATATTACGGCGGTTTACTTCCCCTTTATTGCGCGTAAAGTCATAAGCATTTCCGTCCGCATCAATCTCAAACGTCCCGCGGCCAATAAAATCGTGTTTTGCGTCGTTAACCGTTTGGTAAACAATTGTTACTTCAGCGTTTTTCTTAATGTGTTCGTCAATAATTGGCCGGAAGTCAAGCGGAGCGAGGAAGTAACTAGGGGCGACAAGAACATAATCAGGCGTTGCTTGATCAATAATCCAATCGTTAAATAAAATATTAGCAACGTCAGTATTATAGCGTGGTCCCGCTTTTGAACCTTTTTCGTTATAGGCAACAATTTCAAGCCCAATTTTCGTATTAATATTAAAAGTATTACGACTTCCTAAATGTTTTAAAACCGAATGAGGATTGGAGTCCACAAGATTAACAATCCGGTCAATTCCAGAATTAGAAAAATTACTAAGCATAAAGTCCATTAAGGCGTAACGACCTAAGAAACTAACAACCGCACTACTTCGTTGACTCGTAAGTGGTCCAAGGCCTGGACTATGATGGAGATTTAAATACGCTAAGACTTTCATTTGACGCCTCCTTTATGGACTAAAACAACCCGTTCGCCACCTTCGTTAATCCGCACGTCATCAGCGACAACTAAATCGTTAACCACAATTGCTTTATTAATAACGGCATTTCGACCAATAACGACTCCGGGCATAATGACCGAATCTTTGACAAAGGCGCCATTTTCAATAAACGCTTCGTTACTAATAATTGAACCTTCAACACTGCCTAAAATAATTGCGCCTTGATTAACAATACTATGTTTTACCGAAGCTTTTTTACCAACATAATGCGGCACACTGTTCGTGTCTTCACTATAAAGTCTTAAATTATTTTTATCAACCGAATAAAAATCTTCATTCATCATTTCAATTAAATCCATATTCGCTTCCCAGAGCGAATCAATCGTCCCAACGTCCTTCCAATAGCCATTAAAGCGATGGACAAAAAGCCGCTTCTTCTTTTCTAAAAGCGTCGGGATAATATTTTTTCCAAAATCATGTTCACTATCTTCGTCGCGCGCATCCGCATTTAAACTTTGTTTTAGTACTTTGTAATTAAAAATATAAATGCCCATACTCGCTAGGGTTGATTTAGGATTACGGGGCTTTTCTTCAAACTCGGTAATGCGGTCAGTTTCGTCAGCGCTTAAAATTCCAAACCGTTTCGCTTCTTCAATCGTGACGTCTAATACAGCAATTGTCAAATCAGCGTGATTTTTTAAGTGTGTCGCAAGCATTTTTGAGTAATCCATCTTATAAATATGATCACCACTTAAAATTAAAACGTTTTCCGGATTTAAGGCGTCAAGAAATTCAAGATTTTGGTAAATGGCGTCGGCGGTGCCTAAAAACCAATTACTGCCAGTTTCGGTTTGGCGGGGCGGAATGGCAACGGTTGAACTTCTCACCCCGTTTAACCCCCATTTTTCGCCATTTCCAATATAGCGACTTAAACTAATTGATTCGTACTGTGTTAACACGCCAACGGTATCAATATTTGAATGAGCGCAGTTTGAGAGTGCGTAATCAATGATACGATATTTCCCACCAAAATGAACTGCAGGTTTGGCGTCTTTTTTCGTCAGTTCGTAGAGTCTTGTCCCTTTTCCTCCCGCGAGGATCATTGCCACTAGTTCTTTCCCCATCTTAATTTCCTTTCTCTAGCATTATTGCCATTATTGCTTGTAAGCATAATAAATTATTATAAATGCGGTCATAATACTCTGCGGAATATTTCGCGCTTAAGCGCAACGGAAGAATCCCGTTCCACGGTTTAAGCAGTAAAAATTCATCCGTGTAGGTAACAACATATTGATAAGTAAGCGGGAACTTCTCGACAATCTTGACAAAGCGAGTTTCTAAATTCTTTCTTAAGTATATATTAACATTTGGCGGCCCACTTGTGGCAAAGTATGTTAAATTATGCGGCGAAACGTAGTAGAGTTGGTTAATTTCAATGCCTTTGAATTTTTTCGGTTCACTAAATTTGCCATTATTGATTTGTAAATAATACGGGTTTTCCCGCCGCGGAATGTGAATAATGCTAAAACTTTTCCCTTCTTCACGAAAGTGTAAGACATTAATGAGGCGGCCCAGAAATTCGTAAGAGGATTGGTTAAGTGGTTTAGAATTAACAATTATTCCGGCTTCACTTAGTAACTCAAGCACCATACTTGGCTTAGCTTTTAAAAAGAACGGAAAGAGTTTAACCCCGTCGATGTTAAGTTGCTCAAATGTTTTAAGGAGTAACTTTTTTTGGTATTTACGGGCGCGATGCGGAAAAAAGATTAATACTGCGATTAAAAGCAAGGCTCCGCCCCCAAACATATAGTAGAAAATAACGTCAAAGTTAACGGTCGTTTGTAAACTTATAATATAAAGAATTAAAATTGCCAGAAGATAAGTAAAAAGCAGCGTCACGCCGAGTCCGAGTTCAAAGTAATACCACGAACGGAGGCGGTCATGTTTCTTTTTTAACTTAATTCCGTTTGCCATATTTCTCCTTAGCTTAAGTTATCCTCACGAGCGAAAAGTTGGACTTGACTATTATTTTTACCACGCAGGACAACGAGGGTTTCGTCCACTAACGGACTAATATCGCCGACCTTATCACTTGGAGCACTAACAATGGCTTGGAGGCCAAAGCGGCGCAGTAATTTAATTGATTCTTTAATCCGCCCACTGTCCATTTTTGAGAAAGCTTCGTCAAAAATAATAAGCCGCGCACTATTACTTAATTCACCAGGCTCATTAACACGGTAGAGATAGGCAAAGCTAGCGAGAACACTAATATAGAACGGCGTTTGTGTTTCGCCCCCCGACTTCTTCATCAGCATCCGACTCAGCCGTTGTTCACTGCCGGCTTTATCTTTAACAATTAAGTCAAATTCAAGATAGTTACGATAATCAGTAAACTTTTCAACGTTAGCGAGCACTTGGGCGTTTTTGTCACCGTCACCCGCTAAAACGATTTGGGAGAATAAATCCTTCATCACATCTTCATATTTAACAAAGAATTCACTGTCATCATCGGTAACTTGGAGCAATAATTCGTCTTTAATCATGTCGTAATAAGTGCGATAAATCGTACTGGGACGAACGGTGAATTGATAAGAGTCTTCCCCAAAGGTTGAGGTGCTCAGCGCAATGTTAAGTTCCACAATTTGATCTTCCACTGTTTCAATCGCGCTGCGAAGTTTCGAGATAAAGTCATCTTTAAATTGTTTGACTGCCTTTTGGTAAGCATCATTAATTTTTGCTTCGTATTCCGGTAATTTAACTTCCGATAAGTCATTTAACTCCGCCGCGTACTGATCGTTATGGGTTGTTTCGGTATCAAACGTTAAGCGGTAATCAATAACATATTCTTTACGTAGTTTTTTAACTTGCGAGAAAACACTATTTGCTAAATAAAGCGCAGTAGAATATAAATTACGATACTCGCCATTAATTTCCAGTGGGGTTTTCCCTTCCGCAATTAAGTTTTGGAAGAACGGTTCAGCGACATCACTAACAAAGAAAGCGTCATATGCTTCATCCAACTTTGTTTGCCGTTCGTTAATGATTTGTTTAGTTTCCGGAATGCGTTCGGTTTTAAGTAAATTCATATTCGTGTAAATTGTCCCGCGCTCTTCCGCTAAACTGGATTTTTGGTCTTCAATCCCTTTAATGTCTGCTTCAATAAGGGCAATCCGGCGATGAATTCCTTCAATTAAAGTTAAATCATGGCGCCCTAATTCTTCGTCATAATACTTAACTGATTCGTGCAGTGAAGGTAATTCTTGAAGACGTTTGATTTCACTATTTAATTGACTAATTTCATTCGTGTTTGCAGTTTCAAGTTCCGTTCCTGGAACTAGTTTTGTTAAAAGTTCACGATAACCGCGCAGGGCACTAGCGTGGGCTTCAAGTTCAAAGCGTTTCGCATTAACGTCAGCCTCTTCTACCTTTCGGCCAATAAACTTTTCTTTGTAAATTCGGGGGTTAATCCGCCCAAAAGTAAAGTTGCGGTAAAGGTCAGTTTCCGGCGTAATCCCGTTACCACTACTACGGGCTTCTTGAATTGTTTTACATTTTTGGAGTCGCCCTAAGAGGAAATCAACATAGGCTTGGGCCCCAATGTGATCAGTGGCTAATTCTTCAGCAAGCGAGTTCGGCATTCTTTGGAAACGGCGTTCAATAATTTGATCAATATCAACTAAATTTGTGCCGTAATAATTATAGTTTTGTAAAAGGACTTTTAAGATTTCATAAGCTTCTAAGAAGTATTTTCCTTCGACAAAAAGATGGAACCGTTGGGCACCTAAATAACCTTCGATCGCGTTAGTCCAAAGTGGATTTTTAATATCAATTAAGTCACTAAAGATCGCGACTTCAATTTTATGACCATGGGTGGTACTTAGCTTATTTTGGAGTTCATTTCTAATTTGGACAAGACTATATTCGTAAGGTTTGCCCCCGCCTCGTAAATCAAGTTCTTGTTGCTTTAAAATAACTTCATTATCTTCGTAATCGGTAATAATTTTGCCTAAAACTAAGCAAAAAGCCTGCAAATTGTGACGGAAAGCTACTTGATTACTCCGCCAGGAGGACAAAACACTTTCCGATAATTCATTTATATCACGGTTTAAAATCGCAGTTACTTCTTGATTTGACTTAATTAAATCGCTCGCACTCGCTAAGAGTTCTTCGACCTTATAAAAGCCTTCTTTTTTAAGTAATTTTAAATCACGTCCGGCTAGACTTGTAATCACTTCGTTTGCCACGCCGTCAAAGGTTAAAACATAACGTTCAATATTACTGCGCACTTGCATATTTAAGAATTTAAGGGCGTCAATCTTTTGTAAAGCAGCTTTCTTAAATTCATTAATTTCGTCGGTCGCGCGGTATGTGTCATTGGCGGAACTGTCTTGAATTAACTTAATTTTGCGCCGATTAAAATCAGCTAGATTTACATCTAAATCCGCGAGTTCACTATCAATATCAGTCAGCCGTTTTGCGTAGCCCGTTAATTGTTTATTATAAGATTCAAGCCGGTTAAGGTCGTTTTGCATCGTGGATTTTTCAAGGACATATTCACTTAATGTTTGCTTTTCCTTATGATCAAGATAAACATCAAAGTTACGTTTAATTTCGGTTAATCGTTCCACTTTAAAGCGCATCAAGGCCGCTTCGTCTTCAAGCTTTTTATATTGCAAAATATTATCTTGCATTGGGCCAATTTCAATGTTATGTTGCGCCTCAGTAACGTATTCAGTAATAAAGGTCGTAATGTCGGTAATTGGTGTGAAACTAATCGCTTTTTTTAGTAAGGTAAAGTATTTATCTTTTAAGTTACCGAGTACTTTCTTTAAGAAATCTTTATATTGGCGGTTAGATTCAAAGAATTGGAATTTACCAGGATAGTTTTCAGTTAAAAACTTGTTAAGCCCTTTATAGTCAAGCGGGACATTATCAACGATAAATTCGTTTTCCGGCATCTTCGCGTCAAGATAAAAATAACGATGTTCTTCACTGCCGTCATCAAAACTATCAAAAACAATTCCGATATTAAAATGTTTTTCTTGAACGTCATCAAAAAATTCAAGGACGATGTAGGACGTAAAACGGCCATTCCGTAAATAATTAAATCCGCCTTCAAGCGTGTCCCCGAGTTCGCCGCGGAGATAACCCTTTAATGTCCGGTTTGATTTTTCGGCCGCGGCTTTATTAAATTGCCGCCCACTTGTGTCGCCTAGTAAGACAACTTGCATCGCGTCAATCAGGGTTGATTTACCAGAAGCATTAACCCCAGTTAAGAAAACAATCGGTTCGATGTTAATCGTTTGGTTCCAAAAATAGTGCCAATTAATAATTTTGACAGTTTTTAATAATTTCATGCTTCTTCTCCTTCCTCAATCCCACGGTCACGGAGCGCTAACTTTTCGAGGGCGTCACTAATTGCCACAATCTTCTCATTATCAACTGCAAAAGCAATTGAGGGTAAAAGATAGAAAGAAACATTTCCTTCTTCATAACTTCCCGAAACTTTAGCAATAATATTATGATCAGCTAAGTCACGTAAAGTACGTCCAAACCCGCGGCCAGTCAGCCGTTTATTTGCAAAAAGAATACCGCGGTCGTGCATCACTTTCATGACAAGTGGAGTTGTTAAGTAAATTGAATTACTCGCGTGGCCTCCTTCTTTTTTCTCTTCTTCGTAAATTAAGCGCAAGGTAAAGAGCACCAAACTAACTTCACGGTCAAAGCGAACTTTATTAGTCCCGTTTTCATTCACTAAACTAAAAACGCCATTAATTAAATCTTTATCAATCCGCCACGCACTAAAAGCGAGATAATCATTAATTAATTCAAAATGCCGTTCAATAAAGCGGAAAGTCGGATTAATTTTAATGGTTTTTTCCCGCCGATCAAATTCGTCACGCACAATAAAACTCTTCAAGAGTAATTCGTTTACGGCGCGTCCAAACGCATCTTGGTCAGCCCGCGTCAAGCGGATAAAAGCTTCTTCAAACATTATAAGGTTATTTCCTTTCTCACGAAACGTAGATTCGGTAATCGATAACCATGACTACTGACTTTACCCGGATCTGTTTCGACTATATAAAAACATTGGTCATCACTTGTTTTAATAGTAGCTAAAATTAAGAGGAGAAACGCGTCAAAAGAGGGGAGACGAATTTCACTAATATGAATTTCACTTTCTTCGCCAAAGGCTAAATCCATAAATTCAAAAATGGCGTCATTAGAAAACTGACTACTTGTTTGTTCTAAAAAGTTTTCCATGAGCATGTCACGCACATCGTCAAAATCAGTCAGACTAAGTGGGAGCGAAGCAAAACGGAGTTCGCGAACAATTGGCAAGGTCACTGAGTCAGGCGTAACGTAACCGTGTGGCGCAAAGTTGATTGACTGTGAAAAAGCATTTAAAATCGGATTAACATTTTCACCTTTACTAAGCGATTCCGCATAAGTTTTAAAAATAAAATCTAAATGACCTTTAATTGATTTATCAGCGCTATTAAGATAGAGGATTTTATTCGCACTGGCTTTCGTGTATTCGTGGTGTTTTAAGTCAATTTGATTAATGGTTTCCCCAATTTGTTCATACATATCACTAATGTAGTTGATTTTATTAACAATATCAGCTTCAGCGGTCTTGGGATCTTTATTTCTGCTCCACATTAATGACTGGGTAACAAGTTGCTTTCGAATATTTTCGTCATATAGCCACAATTGCAAAATTTGTAAAATTGGCCGTTTAAATTTCGCAACACTATCAAAAGTTTTAAGGGGGTGATAATAACGATCACTAACACGCGATTTATAAACATCAAAGTAATCACTTAAAATGTTATTTGTACTAAAAACTTTTCCTAAACGGTTTTGAAAAATTCGGATACTGTGAGCAAGGGTAATTAGCTCAACATTTAAGTTTTTGGTATTTTCAAAAGCGCGTACTAAAGCGGCGTACATAAATTCGTCACGTGTCTCGTCTTCTAACTTTAATTCGCTATACGTCGCGTGGACTAAAGAAACGTATTCAGCCGTACTATCATTTAATAATTTTGCTAACATACTTAAAACATGGATTGAATAACTTGGAAGCGCAATATACTCTTCAAAATTCTCCGGATTAATTTCAACATCAATCCAGCCACATTCTTCCATCCGCCGTAAAATATAACTTGCTTTGTCAGAATGGTTAATTAACTCGTCTTCGTCTAGTTCGTCTTCCTCAACTCTTATTTCTAACTGACCCGCAAGTTCACTAAGACGATCTTTTAAACTACGAATAAATTCACTCTTTTTAATTAATAATTCATTTGATTCAATTGAACGATAAAGTAAAATAAGCGCTTCAGCGTAAACATCCTTATTCTTGCTTGCGAGAATAGAGAAAAAGTTTGATGGTAATATTGTGAATAAACTCAAAAGAAAAATTCTCCTTCAATCATATACTTTATATTAACATATAAAGCGAAGTTTGGGCAAAGAAAAATAAAGAAAATACCGCAAAAATGTCGTTTATTTACGAAAAAAGTGCTCTTAAGTGGAGTGAGAAAAAATTAATTCAAAGGTTTGTACAAATTGGCTCTAAATATTAGACTTACTGACTAGCGACACGCGCAGAAATATCACTAACTTTACCATCAAGTTCATACTGATAGAGACCAGTAGTTGTTTCTTCACCAGTAGTGATGACGGCAAATGTCCGTTCAGTCTCCGAGCGGCTGTTATGATCAATCCAAGTTCCAATATTGACGTAACACTTTCCGTTATCAAGGATTTTATATTCGGGTATATGTGTGTGGCCAAAGACAACAACATCGACGTTTTTCTCATTGTTATTTAAATGTTGTAATTTTGCTTGATTGAAAAAATATCCTCCATCCAAGGTTCCGGCAACAGCCTCAAGAAAACTATTTGGAAACTTAACTTCGTTGACACTCTGCCGTTCGGTCCAGGTTCGCTGAATGTGTTTAAAGAGCACCGGCGCAGAAATCGTTCCGTCGCTTTGTAAGGTCGGATAAAAATCTAGATAAGAATAAGAATCATTAAACCCGTCCATCCGCATATCAAACACTTTCTCGGAAAGAGGTTGGTTGATTGTTAGCGGTTCAGAAACGCTTTTAAGAATTTGGTAATACATATACGCCCCGTATTGGTCTAAATCAGATTTATCAGGGGCCGCAGTAATAGTTGGCAAAACTCTTTCAACCTTCGGACGACCTTGACTCACCCAAGTCGCGCCGTAACGGGCGTAAAAGTAACCTGCAGGAAGCATCGTTTCATTATTACCGACTAACGGTTTGTTAGTTATTGTGTCAGGCGCAGAAAACACGTCATATCGGTGGCCGTGTTCAATTGCAATTTCATTACGTTCACCTGTGTAATACGTTCCAAGACCGCGCGCATCACGAATTTGGACAATTTTTGGAATTGCTGCTTGTAAAACTTCATTTTCTTGGCTCATGTCATGATTCCCGGGAATGTAGACGAGTTTGATGTTTTTCTTTATAACGTTGTTCAACTCATCAATGACACCTTGATTATTAGCAATAACCGCCTTATAAAATTGGTTTACATCGGTGTAGCTTGGATAATCAACCGGTAAAAACCATTCATCAAGAAAATCCCCGTCGATGACGAGCTCACGGACGTCACTTGTCTTTTGGAGCCGCTTTAAGAAATTAATTAAAATTGGTCGATTTGTAACAGTTTCGGCATATCTGTCGTCCACTCCGATGTGAATATCGCTGATGACGACAATCTTATTTCGCGTTTTGCCTGCTTTCCACAAAGCCGAGGAATCGGTTTTGGTGGTGCATCCAGTAACGACTAAGGCTAACAGGGCCACGATACTCGATGTCAACAGGAAAGAGGATAATCTTTTTTCCATAGTCATTTCCTCCAATAATTCATGATAATATTTTATTGTTTTTTGCAAAATAAGTCCAAACCCAACTAGATGTAATTTAAAAAAATAAAAAAATATTAATAATCATGCAGAAAAATGTTGATAAAAGCTTCCTTAGGCTTTTTCTGTTTGTTTAAAAGTTATTTAAAATCAACGAGCCACTTAATCGCTGTCGGGAAAGCTTTTGCCCAGGCCTTTTCATTATGTTTTGCGTTTTTGCCAATCGCCACTTTATATTTATCGCTCGTTACTCCAGCTTCTTCTAATAGTCTAGCGACTTCTTTAAGGTAGGCATAGGAACCTTCCCTTGTCCCATGATAAAGATACATTTTAGGAACTCTATTTGGCTCACTAACTTGTTTACTAATAAATGTTTTAGCTAAATCATCTTCATAAATCCAAAGGGAAGAACTAAAGATTAAAGCAAAACCAAAAATATCTTGATAGGAAAGAGCAGTGTAAAAAGAAATAATTCCACCCATTGATGAACCACCAATTCCGGTATTACTTTTGTCAGTTAAAGTATTGTATTTTTTGTCAATATAAGGTTTGAGTATTTCCACAACAAACAGAGCGTATTTATCACCAACACTAACTATTTTTGTTCCAAGGGTATTTTCAATATCCTTTAAGGGCCAAGGAGGAGAATATTCGTTTAGTCGTTCTTCTTCGCCGTTATCTATTCCAACCACAATCATCCCAGCGTAACCTTCGTCCATCATCTTGCCAAGCGTTTCGTCTACTTCCCATTCCCCTGCAAAAGAGGTCAGAGCGTCAAAAAGATTTTGTCCGTCATGCATGTATAAAACGGGATACTTCTTTTCCATATCTCTTTCTTGATACCCCTCTGGTAGCCAAACTCGAATCGTCCGAATGCGGTGTGGCGCGAAATTTTCCATAGCAATTGTAAAAATCTCTAAGCGGCCGCGAGTTAATGTCGATTTATTCATGTTTTAGATCCCTTCTATAGAAGAATTATAACAAATAATTCGTTTTTCTACTTTTCTTCCTTTGCTTTAAAGTCATTTTTTCTTCATTTTTAATATATAATCAAAAGGCTCAAAGGAGGTTCAAAATGGCGAAACGAAAAATATTATTCTTACTCTCACTCTTAACAACTATCACAAGTTGCGCCTTGCCTAATTCTAGTTCTTCTTCCGCGTCAAACTCTGCAGATGAATCAAACCCCTCTTCGGAGTCAAACAATGAAAACTCCTCGAGTAGCGCTTCTTCCGTCCCCCAAACAATCATTAACGGCGCAGATAGCCCGTTTGGTGAAGCCCAACCCGCAAATATAACTAACTTTAAAAATGAAATTGTTAATGACCCGGCTATTGCTTATAAAGATAAGGACTATAGTGATAAAGCTTTTCCTAACGGCTTTACTTATCCCGAAGAGGCTTGGTTGACCCCAACAAACGCCTATTTAGAGTTTTGGCATCCCGAAACGAGCCTCGATTTTATTATTGTTGCCAGTAAGGAAATATTCTTAAAGATTCAAGAACATGGTCAAAACAATAACAAAGATCTCTATTGGCCAGTAACGCTACAAGTGAAGATGAACGAGAAAACCTTTACTTATTACGAAGTTGGCGCGCGGATGAAGGGTAACACATCAAGACGCAATTTCGTCAATGAAAACGGCGAATTTTTTGACAATATTAATCTTAAACTTTCTTTTAATGAATTGTGGACCGAAGACTATTATAAACCGTTTAACCTCCAAAAAACTTGGAATGAAACCGACAATCCTGAATACTTAATTCGCGACGAACGGACTTTTATGGGGCGCGCTAAAGATAATGAAAAAGGAATGAAGAAACTTGATTTAAAATGGAATAAGTCACGGGATGATTCTTTAGTTATGCAACCTTTTGCGTTTAGTTTCTTCCAAAAACACGGCCTAATTAGTCAAAATAGTACACTTACAACTTTAAAATATAACAATACAAACATGGGAATTGTCACAATTAACGAAGCAATTACCAAACATTTATTCCGTCGTTATGTGCCAAAGACTGATGAAGATGGTGCCCTCTACAAAGTTGGGTGGGGATTTGGTGAGATGGGAAGTCTCCGAATTGAACACTACCTCAATAATAGTCGTGTTATTGGCGAAGAAAATAAGTTTACGGGTTACGAACCAAATTATGATCGCAAAGAAGGTCCAAAAGACGACGCCTTATTAATTAATTTAATGCAGGTTTTAAAAAATAACGAAGGGAAATCTCCAGCCCAGTACAAAAGTGCCCTTGAAGACGTGATTGACATGGATAGTTTTCTTACTTACGCTGCTCTTTCTTACTTAATTGGTAATCCTGATGATATGCGGAATAATGGTAATAACTATTACATTTATTTTAATCCGTCTGAAAATAATAAAGCCTATTTTATTCCCTATGATTACGACTGGTCCCTAGGCTTAAAGTATCAAGAAGCCGAAAATATGTTTGGTGTCTCCCCGCTTAGCACAAAGCATAAAGGAAACGGCAACAGTTGGCAAAAAAACCGCCTTTATTGGTACACAATTATTGAATCAAATGATAATGGCCGTAACCCTAAATATAACATTACATTAAATAATGATTATAAAACTCAATACATCGCAAAAGTTAAGGATTTTAATAGTGACCCAATGTTTTCGCTTACAGGATATAACGAAGTTTACGAAATGTATAAAGCAACTTACAACTTAAAATCGACAAGTGCTTTGGATAGTAATAACTACAAAATTTCAGCTTTTCTAAATACAGATTTGGCCACTAGCTATATTAATTCAGTCAAAAATACAATTACTCAAGAACTCTAATTTTCACATTCCTTGCTTTACAAGTTTTCTCTTACTACTTAAGTAATATCTATTTACTTTTAAATATTGATTTTTGTTATAAAATCACTAACTTTTTACCCATAAAATCGCCAAAATATCCTAAAAATTGTATAATGAAGCAATAGAAAAAGGAGGAATGGCATGGCAAATTACGAACTTTCGCAAAAAAGCGTTGAACAACAATTAAAAGACGACATTCAAATTTCTCCGAACTCAAAAGATAAACTGAACTATTTCCGCACAGCCATTAAAACCGCTTATCCCAAATACCAAAAACAGTTTGGTTTGCGTGCTCTCTCTTTTGACTCTTTTGCGGAGTCAGTTATTAGTTGGCATAACAATGGTATTCGCCGTTATAGTCTTGAATACCAAAAAACATATTATAAAAATAATCAACATTTAGATTTGATAATTAAAAATGTTATTAAAGCTGAAGAAGCAAAATTAAACACTAATCACACCTTTACGCGTGACGAATATATTGATCCAATAATTTTTAGCTTTGAAAATTTGCTTGATCGCCGTTACCAAACTTTCTTAAATATTAATAAAAGTAATTTTAGTGAAAACAAATTAACGCTATATCGATTAACTTTGCGCTTATTTCAAGAAATTATTGCTGGTGTCACGCTTTTAGAGCGTCGGCTTTATAATGATGCTTTTATTGTTTGGCGGAGTCTGCTTGAGACCACCACGACTTTTTTAATTCTTGCCAAAAATCCCAAACTTGTCGGACGGTTTGATGAACGACGAAAACTAGCGTTAATGCGGATTGGAATAGTTAACTCTTCGACCCAAACTTTAAAAGATAAAAGCAAAGAAACCGCGACTCATTTAGGGGTTAAAGGAATGCCGTGGTTCGTCCAAGAACGTTTTGGGTGGGCAGGGACACTTCTAAAAAATAAAGAATACTCGGTTAAATCACTTTTAGAAATTGTGAATATTTCTGATCTTCACCCTCATTATGCTTTTGCAAGTTTATTCGTTCATGAATATTTACTTGATAAAGAAGACTTAAAACTTGGGATTGATTTTAATAAGTATTTATTAACCTTATATTTTAAGATTTACGAGTTAATTCGAATTAAAATCAGTGACCTCTTTACCAGTGACTTAGATGACGCTAAAAAATTAGAGGAAGGAATCAGGAGTGAAGTAAAAAACTTTAGTGCCCAATTTAATGACTTCACCTTGCGGATTCAAAATTCATGAAAAAAGACTATATTTATCCTCGTTTCGCCTATCTTTTAAGAATTTATATCCCGGTTTATCTTATTGCGGGTGGACTCTTTTATATTATGATTGGTCTTGTTTGGCCGCCTACGCTTGTTCATTATTTGATTATCATCGGCTGGACAATTCTTACTGGCATCTATTTATTTTATGGCTACAAAACTAGTTATTACCAAATAACTAAGCACGAAATAAAGCAACGTAAAGGCGGTAGTCTCTTAACTTACGCTTTTAAAGACATTATTTTTATTGATGAACCTTACTCTTCAAAAAAAAGTTATATTCATTTTGTTACTAATAAGGGCGATGAACGCTTCTTACTTCATGATCAAAAACGCTTAGTGTATCAAGCAATCGTCGAGCGGACCACAAACTTAAAAACTAAGGATGAAGTAAACCGAATGTTCCCCAAATTAAAACTCTAATCCCCAGATTATTAAGCATTCGTCCGTTAAGTCTAAAGTAAAAATTATCCCCCAAAAAAATAACAAAACACTTGCAAAAAAAGGGTAAAACTCTATAATAGTTAAAGATGCGGTCGTAGCTCAACTGGATAGAGTATTAGACTACGAATCTAAGGGTTGGGAGTTCGAGTCTTCCCGGCCGCGCCATTAAAGAAAATATGCGCATAAAATGCGCATTTTTTTATGTTTATTCCTTAGTTTAAAATCGATTGATTATTTTAAAATGACGGTAGGATCGTCTTTTGCGTCGTTTACGGGGCAAGTTGATCTTTTAATCGAAAGCATAATCCAAACGACACCAACGAGTAAAAGCGCAAGCGATATAAATTTGTAAGGCAAGCCCGCAAGCGGTAAGACCGCGACACTAAAAGAAATCCCAAGTGCGGCAAGAAAACTAATCACACATGGTGTGCAACCGTAAGTAAAAATACCAAAAATAATTGAAACAAACGACATATTCGCGCCTTTGCTTTGCTTCTTTGTAAAGTTAAATTGTGCACTGGTCGCACCGATTAAAAAAGCACTGATTGCCGCCATAAGAGCATTAAGGATAATATTACCAACAACTAAACCACTCCCATAAACATCATTCATTTCTTTGTATGACATATTTAAGTAATCTAAAACTATATACAATGCGAGAAAAATAACAAAGTATCCAAGCATTGCAAGGAGATGTTTTTTAGTTTTAAGTTTAGTAAATACAAGTTTAAGCATAATCGTATTGTCTCATAGAATGCATATTCTAGCCACTTTAATGCTTTCGTCTACATTGCTATTTCATTTATTTGCTTGAGAGTGCTAAAATATATACCAACGCAGCCATGGCGGAACTGGTAGACGCGCAAGTCTCAGAAGCTTGTATTGCAAGATGTAAGGGTTCGAGTCCCTTTGGCTGCACCATTAAAGATAAATAGGTCTGATACCATAAGGTATTGGACTTTTTTGTTGTTTTTA
>CAYJDS010000011.1:0-20110 GCA_964369015.1 uncultured Staphylococcaceae bacterium
AATTATCTAATATTATACATAATATTAAAAATTAATCCATTGTATAGTCGGTTTTTTCCTTAAATAAGGTTGTTTTTTTTAAGTTATTTATTAATAACTCGAATCAACGGCAAAATCATTGGATGACGTCTTGTTTCTTTAAAGATATATTTTTCGACCCTAGTTTGCGTTTCTTTAACGGCTGCATCAAGATCAAAATTAATATTACTAAGACTTTCACTAACGGTTGTTACAAAAATATTACGAATTTGTTTGAGTAATTGTTCACTATCTTTAATATAAACAAAGCCACGCATTTGCACATCTGGTCCCGCACTGATTTCTCGCAAGTGATAATTAACGGCAATTGCCATAATAATAATTCCGTCTTCACTTAGGCGTTGGCGGTCTTCAATTACGCCGCGATTAATATCGCCAATCCCTGTACCGTCGACGAGGACGTCACCATTGGGAATAACATCAATTGCGTGCGCTCTAACTCGGGCTTGACCATTACTAAATTCAACACTTACCCCATTATCAAGTAGGAAGATGTGATGATGATTAAGATTTAAATCACTATGGAGCGCAAGTTGCGCGTTAGCAATTTGTTGGCGGTATAAGCCTTTGACTGGTAAATAATATTTTGGCTTTAAAAGTGATAGCATCATCCGTAAATCTTCTTCTTGGGCGTGCATGTTAGAAATTACTTTGCGGGTAATATTAACAACTTCACAGCCCGTCGTATAGAGAGAATCAAGTGCTTCTGTGGCAATTACTTCTAAGGTCGGTGGGGCTTGAAGGGCCATAATAAAGGTATCACTACTGCCAAGGACAATTTTCTTATCTTTATTTTGTCGATTTGTTAAAGCAATGATTTTATCAAAAATTATCTCGCCAACCCCGAGCATTAAAATACAAATATCTTGGTCACGGGCCCGCAATAAATCATCATTACTAATAATTTGTGAGTCCTTAATCAGGGGTAAACCCGCCTCTTTAAAGTCACTAAAATATTGTTCAGTTAAAACATCAAAGAAAGCAATTTTGCGGCCGTGGAGGGCACAAACTTGGACTAACTCTTCAATGTTATAACTTGATTGATCATAAAGCGCAATAAAGATTCGCCCTTTGGTATCACGGAAAACAGGTTCAATTTGCGGTGTTAAACGATGATTTGGTGAGGTATAGCCCGTTTTTTCGGCAGCGGTCGATTCACTTAATAAACATAAAACATCTTTCTCGGCAATTTTAGCAATACTATTTAAATCTAGTTTATAACGCGCGCTATTCGTGTATTCAACAATGAAGTCACCCGAGTAAACAATTGAGCCTTGACTAGTTGAAATCGCCACCCCGAAACTTTGCATCGCCGAATGGGTAGTTTGGAAAAAAGTAAACCGACGCCCAGCAATTTCGTGTTGACTAGACGGTTCAATGATTTTTGTATCATAACTATTTTTAATCCCGATTCGTTTACTAAACCGCTCAAGCATCATCGCGGAAGATTTTGTTGTATAAATGGGAGCGGGAGCTTCTTTATAAATAAATGGTAAGGCACCAAATTGATCATCATGGCCATGGCTAATAATATAGGCTTTAATATTCTTCTTCCGTTCTAATAAATAATCATAACGCGGGATAATAAAATCAATTCCCGGCGAAGTGCGATCAGGATATTTAAGCCCGGCTTCTAGCACAAAAATATCTTCATTTATTTCAATAACATACATGTTTTTGCCGTTTTCATCAAGGCCACCTAAAGCAAAAATTTTAATTTTATCGTTTACCATATTATTCCTCGTCTTCTCTGTATCCATTAATGTAATGATTATAGCAAAAAAGACCCTAATTATTCAAGCCTCATCCACAACAAAATCACCGCAAATTGTAATAATTTTAATTCCGAACTAATCAAAGCCAAATTAGTCTTATTTTCTACCTTATTTAGTAAACTAAAAAAGGCGTTTAATCTAAACACCTTTTTAGTAGTTTTTTTAAGTTTTAATACTTATTTACGGCGGGGGCCGCTTGGTTTGCGTTCAACATAGCCTTCTGGCTTTTCTTTAAAAGTTTTATGGCTTGCTTTGACTTTACCTTTTTCGTCAACGCCAACAACTTTAACTTTTAAGGAGTCACCAATACGGTAGAGTTTGCTTGCGTCTTCAACATAGGCCCAATCAAGGTCACTAACGTGAACGAGCGCATCAACATTACCAAAGAGGTGAACAAAGACGCCGTAAGGTTCAACGCGAACAACACTTCCTTCATAAACTTCACCGATTTTAGCTTCTTTAACGATTCCGCTGATAATGTCGATAACGTGGTTAATAGTTTCGCGGTTCATATGATAGACAACAACTAAGCCGGTGTCATCAATATCAATTTTAACATTGTCATTTTCTTCAATGATTTTGTTAATAACTTTGCCTCCAGTGCCAATAACTTCACGAATTTTGTCAACTGGAACGAACATTTTCGCCATTTTTGGGGCGTATTTAGCAACGTCATCCCGCGGCGCAGCAATGGCCGACATTTGACTGGCACGAATTTCGTTGCGGGCTTTTTTGGCTTGGGCAAGTGATTCTGCTAAAACTTCACGGCTAATGCCTTTAACTTTAATATCCATTTGTAAGGCAGTAATTCCTTTGGAAGTTCCGGCAACTTTGAAGTCCATATCACCGAAGTGATCTTCTAAACCTTGGATGTCAGTGAGAATAGTGTAGGGATGTTTTCCGTCAAGTGGGCCACTAGTAATTAAGCCCATCGCAATACCGGTGACCATATCAGAGATTGGAACACCCGCGGCCATTAAAGCCATACTGGAAGCACAAACACTAGCTTGGGAACTTGAACCATTACTTTCTAAAACTTCACTAACAACCCGAATGGTGTATGGGAAATCTTCTTCAGCAGGGATAACCGCTGCTAAAGCACGTTCAACAAGCGCACCGTGACCGATTTCACGTCGGGCTGGACTACCCATTTTCTTAATTTCGCCAACACTATATGGTGGGAAATTGTAATGATGCATAAAGCGCCGTGATTCTTCGTCAGTTAAGTTATCAATAATTTGTTCATCACTCTTTGGTCCTAAAGTTACAATCGAAATAACTTGAGTTTGACCCCGGGTGAAGAGCGCACTACCGTGGGTGCGTGGTAATAAGTCAATTTGCGAATTAAGTGGCCGAATTTCGTCAATCTTCCGTCCATCTGGGCGGACTTTTTCAATCGTAATTAAGCGCCGAATTTCGTCGGCAACCATTACTTCATGTAAAGCCTTAACGTCATTAATGGTTTTTTTCTTAACGTCATCTGCTTCATAAGTTAAACCACTATAATGCTCAACCATTTCTTTTTTTACGTTTTCAATTGCTTCAGCGCGTTCAAGTTTATCAAAAATGCTAATCGCACTTTTAAGTTTTTCACTAAACTTTTCTTTTAAGTCCGCGACAAGTTCGTTTGACGGGACGAAAAGTGGGAAGCTTCTTTTACTTACGCCAACTTTTTCTTGAATTTCAACTTGGAAAGCACATAATTCTTTAATTGCGGCGTGGCCTAAGAGAAGTGCTTCAAGCATATCTTCTTCACTAACTTCGTGGGCACCTGCTTCAACCATGTTAATCGCGTTAGCAGTACCAGCAACGGTTAAGTTAATGTCGCTTTTACTTAATTCTTCGCTCGTTGGGTTAACAATAAATTTACCATCAACTCGGCCAACAATAACACCTGCAACTGGACCTTCAAAAGGAATGTCACTAATAGTTAAGGCTAAGCTTGAACCTAGCATTGCGGTTAATTCTGGGGAAGCATCAAAGTCAGCACTTAAAACAGTGTTAATAACTTGAACTTCATTCCGGAAGCCATCAGCAAATAATGGACGGATTGGACGGTCAATTAAACGTCCCGTTAAAGTCGCGTGTTCAGTTTCACGGCCTTCACGACGTAAGAATGATCCAGGGATCTTTCCAATTGCATATAATTTTTCTTGGTAGGTAACCGAGAGTGGAAAATAATCGATATCTTTCGGATTATTTCCAGCAACAGCCGTACTTAAGACTGCAGTTTCGCCATAGCGCACTAAGACTGCGCCATCGGCTTGTTTGGCGAGTTCGCCAACTTCTACGACGATATTACGTCCATAGAACATTTTTTCAAAAATTTGTTTCATTTTTTTCCTCTTTTCCAACAATTTTACGAATTTAATGAAAAAACTGTCACTTGACAGTTTCTTCGTTTTTTAGCGCCGGAGCCCTAATTTTGTAATGAGTGCTAAATAAGCTTCACGATCAACGCGTTTGTAGTAGTCAAGTAAACCACGACGTTGTCCGACAAGTTTAAGTAAGCCTCTTTGTGAATGGTAATCGTGTTTATGAACTTTCATATGCTCAGTCAGTTCACGAATTTGTTCTGACAAAAGTGCAATTTGCACTGCTGTTGAACCGGTGTCTTTTTCGTTTGCGCCAAATTCAGTTACAATTTGGGCAACACGTTCTTTACTTAATGCCATTTTCTTTTTCCCCTTTCTTCATTTCTCAGCCTTAGCATCGCCTTAATTTAGGGTGAATTAGAGCAGCGCTAAAGTCGTGTTACTATAGTAACATTATTAATTGTTTTTGCCAAGTTAAAAGTGTTACTTGGATATTCGTATTTTGCGAGCTGTTAATATTTTGTGAAACCTCTTACTTATTAAGTTCTTTTTTAACCAAAGTTAAGAAGTTTAGTACATATTCTTTTGTTTTAAGTAAGTCATCTGCGGTAGGTTTAAAGCGCACTCTAAAGCCTTCATCAACCGTCTTCATTCGTAATTCTTTAGCGCGCGCTAAATAATTTTTAACCGCTTCTCCACTCCAGCCGTAACTGCCAAAAGCACTGACATATTTATTCATTACCAGGAAGGGATTTAAACTATTAAGAACGTCATATACCGGTTTAATACCATCCCCAACAAAAGTTGGAGAAGCTAAAAGCAGTGCGTCACTTTCTTCAATACTACGAACAATTTCAGTGTGGTCATTAACCGGAACGTCATAAACACGAACGTCTGCTCCTGCTTCTTTTAAAGCAGCAACCGCTGCCTCTTTTAATGCCGTAGTGTAGCCGTACGAACTAGCATGCACCAAAGTAATAACAACCTTTTCGCTAGTTGGAATTGTTGACCAGCGAATGTATTCGTTAAGAGCGTGTTCCACGTCTTTGCGCTCATCAAGTAAGTAACCATGACTATTGAGAACCATCGCGACATTTAAACTTTGTAAGGTTGTTACGGCCTTTAAAACATCCTTCTTAAAGGGCGCCATAATTGAATCATAATATACCGTTAAAGCTTCTTGAGCCGGGCCGCGATCTTTTACTTTACTTAAGAAAAGTTCTTGCGGCGCGATGTGCATCCCCAAAAAGTCACAAGTAAAGGCAACGTCATTAACGGGATCATGCGTAATCATCGTATCCGGCCAGTGAACGTTTGGCACTGGATAGAAAAATAAACTTTGGCGCGGACTAATCTTTAATTCTTGCCCAGTGCGCGCGACATTACCATTGAACTTTTCATTGTTTATATATTCAAAGTTTTGGATTGCCATAAAAGAGCCATAAACTTGAATATTCGGATTAAGTTTAAGTAAAGCGGGAATTGACCCACTATGATCAGGTTCGGTGTGTTGAGTTACTAAATATTTAATATCATTAACGTCGACTAAAGCGCGAATATTAGCTAGCCATTCTTCAGTAAAAGGTTCTTTTACCCCATCAATAATTGTAATACCACCTGGTTCGTTAATTAAATAGGAATTGTAAGTCGTTCCTTGTTTTGTTTCCATCATAATATCAAAAACTCGTAAGTCACCATCACTTACCCCGATATAATGAATATTGTTTAATACTTTAAAAGTTGCCATCTTAAATATCTCCTTCTCTAATAAGTATACGACAAGTTTCTTCATCTTTTTTTAATTGTGATATTAAATCTTCGACGGTTGAAAACTTAACTTCATCTCGTAAAAAATGTAAAAACGAAATTCTAATCCCTTCGTTATAAATATTCTCCACAAAGTCGAAAATATTAACCTCTAAAAGTGGGGATGCGACGGCGTTAACCGTAGGGTGATAACCAAGCGACGCCATTCCAAAATAAGCTTTATTCCGCACAAAAACCCGTACAAAATAAACTCCAAAACGCGGTAAAAAATAATTTTCGTCAAGTTTAACATTCGCAGTCGGATAACCGATTTTTGTTCCTAACTTATAGCCTTTTTCGACAAATCCCATTAAAGAATAATCGTAGCCAAGCAGAGCTTTGGTAGTCTTTAAATCACCAATTTGTAAAAAACTTTTAATAAGTGAGGTGCTAACCACTAACCCTTTGGCGTAAATCGTTGAAACAATTAAAGTATTAAAGTTTGGATAAGAGGCTAAAAATGCGCCACTTCCTTCTCGACCTTTACCAAAACGAAAATCTGCGCCAATGACAACTGCTTTTGGGGCAAGCGGCAAAAGAATTTTTTCAACAAATAAGACATTCGAAAGATCCATTATTTCGCTAGTTAAATTAAGAAGGATTACTTCTTCAACCTTATTATTTTCAAAGATTTTAATCCGATCATCAAGGGAAGTTAACATCCCGCTTTTTTGATGATTTTTAATAATTAGTTGTGAACTATAAATTAATAAAACCGCACTTTGTTTGCAAGTTTGTTGGGCTTCTTTAACAAGCGCTAAGTGACCAGTATGAACGCCATCAAACGTTCCTAAAATAAGCGCTGTATCTCGTTTTAACTCTTTAATATTATTAATATCTAAATTTGTACCTTTCATTAATTAAAACCTCGCACAACTTCGTAAAGTTCGCCATTTTTACGGCAAATTGCCACTAAATTGCCGTCAAAGTCATGAATTTGAATAAATGGTTCATTAACTTCAGCCATAATCCGTTGCCCATTTCGGACCATCTTTATATAAAAGTCATCAACTGTGACTTTCGGAAAAGAAAGGACCTTTTCAAGTGGAATTAAGTCACACAATTCGAGTTCATCAATAGTTTTTGCTTCACTTACTTGATAAAGACCAATTTTCGTTCTCTCAAGGCTAGTTGTCGTTGCGTTGGTCTTTAATACCTTAGCAATATCGTCCCCCAAAGTCCGAATATAAGTCCCTTTACTAACGGTCGTTACAAGCGAAAAAAACGGATGGATGTAATTTACTAATCGGATGTCATGCACCATTACTTTACGGGACGGGACCGCGACAACTTCACCGGCGTGCGCATACTCGTAAAGACGTTTTCCACTAACTTTAATTGCACTTGTTAAAGGCGGTGTTTGAACTATTTCACCGCGAAACTTACTAATAGTATCTTGAAGTAAGGCAAGCGGAAACGGGTCGATTTTTTCTTCACTAATAACTTCACCCTCTAAATCAAGGGTAGAAGTTAATAATCCTAATTTAAAAGTAGCAGCGTAAGTTTTGTCACCATCTTCAAGATAAGGCAACAGTTTTGTTCCTTCATTAATTGCCACAATTAGTAAGCCGGTCGCTAATGGGTCAAGCGTGCCTAAATGGCCGACTTTCCGTGTGTTAAATTTTTTACCAATTAAATTCGAAACACGGCGACTTGACATCCCCGCTTCTTTGTTAACTAAAAACAAACCACTACTTGTTTTTTTCATCGCTTTTTATTATATAATAAATCGGGATTTAATTAAGGATGAAACATTTTCGGAAACTATTAGCAAGTATCAAAAGAAGTGATGATCTTTTTAATTTAATTGAGGAAGGCGACCGTATTGTTGTCGGCATCAGTGGCGGCAAAGATTCAATTGTCCTTTTTGACGCCTTAATGACCTATAAACGTTACGGGCAAAAAGACTTTACGATTATTCCAGTAATCTTAGATTTAGGCTTTCCAGCTTTTGACGCTGAAGTTTACGTGAATTACTTTAATAGTGTGGGCAACCCACTTTATATAAGCGACAATCAAGATGTTGTTAAAATCTTAGAAATCCAAAAAGAACGCCAAAACCTACCCAAACTTCCTTGTTCGATTTGTTCAAAAATGAAAAAAGCTGGTATTAACGCTGTTGCTAAAAAACTTAACGCCAATAAAGTTGCTTTTGCCCATCATTTAGATGATGCGCTTGAAACATTATTTATGAATATGATTGGCGGCGGCCGACTCGCAACTTTTGAACCGAAAATGTATTTAGAACGCGCCGAGATTACTTTTATACGGCCACTAATTTTAACGGAAGAAGATTTAATCAGTAAAGTACGGGAAGAACATAATTTACCGCTTTTAGAATATGCTTGTCCAAATAACAAAAAAACTCGCCGCGAAGATATTAAAAATCTATTAACTTCAATTTACGGCACTTACGAAGAAGCGAAGGATAATTTCGCTTTGATGATGACTAATGACGAACAATTTAATTTATGGTTTGATAATTACGAAACGAGTCTTGCCCCGCACGTCGCGGTGCGAAAAGTTACTACTCCTTCACTTTTAAGTAAAGCACTCTATATTCGCTCAAAAGTTTTTATTGAAGAACAAAAGATCAGTGTTGATGATGAGTATGATAGTGAGGAAGCTTCCTTTACCTCGTTTGTCCTCTTTAAAAATAATGAGCCGATTGGCACCATTCGCTATGCTTTTGATCATCAAACTCGAACTGCTTTACTTGGGAGGTTAGCGATTATTAAAAGTGAACGCGGTAATAATTATGGTCTGCTTTTAATTCGTTATATCGAAAATATTCTTAAGCGAAAATACGGCGAATTAACGCTATCTTTTCACGGTCAAGCTCAACTTAAAAATTATTATGAAAAAGAGGGCTACCATACTTCGAGTGATTTATTCTTTGAAGCCGGTATCCCTCATTATAATTTCGTTAAATTTATTAATTAATCGTTTGGCTTTTTTGCCTTACGTAAAAGCTCTTCAATGTGCTGAGCTTTTTCAAACGTATCGTCATAAATAAAGCGCAATTCGGGCATTTTTCGAAGGCTCATTTTTTGGGCGACTTCATGACGAATAAAGCCCGCAGCACCCGTTAAAACTGCAAGTTTAACTTTCGGATCACCGGCCCCTAAAAAACTAACAAAGACCTTTGCATAGCTATAATCATTCGTAATTTCAACTGCGGTTACACTGACTAATCCTAAAGCAGGATCACCTAATTTAAAACTAATAATTTCGCTAATATAGCGCAGCATCATAGATTCGTTACGTGATTTTGTGTGTTTAGCCATTTTTGACCTCAACTTGGGCAAAGCCTTCAATAATGTCGCCTTCTTTAATATCATTAAAGTTATAAAGCGTCATCCCACATTCAAAGCCAGCACGACTTTCTTTAACGTCATTTTTTTCTTGGCGCATTGTCGAAATTTTTCCTTCATAAATTATAAGCCCGTCACGAATTAAACGAACTTCTTGGTCTCTTTTTAAAGTGCCGGAAAGCACGTAAGAACCAGCAATCGTTCCAACCTTAGAAGCGTGCCAAATCGCCCGTACTTCCGCTTGACCGGTAACAACTTCTTTAAATTCAGGTTTAAGCAACCCTTTAAGCGCTGCTTCAGTTTGTTCAAGGAGGGCGTAAATTATTCGATGGAGATGGATTTCTACTTTATTACGTTCGGCGAGGTCACGAACTTGCGTTGAAGGACGAATATTGAAGCCATAAATAATTGCGTTACTCGCCGTAGCAAGCAAAACGTCACTTTCGGTAATTTGTCCAGCACTAGCGCGAATAACATTTAATTTAACGCCTTTAACGTCAATCTTTTCTAAACTGGAACGGACCGCTTCGGCCGAGCCACTATTGTCGGCTTTAATAATAACGTTTAAAACGACAACTTCACCGTCAACTATTTTTTGGTGGAGGTCGCTTAGTTTTAAGCCTTCACTACTGCCGCGCATTTCGTCAATCTTTGATTGTTTGCGTTTAAAAGCTAGGTCTTTTGCTTCTTTTTCAGTTTCAAAAGCAATAAAAGTATCACCAGCTTCCGGCACTTCGTCAAGGCCAATAATACTTACAGGTGTTGCTGGCCCGGCTTGTTTTAATACTTTACCTTGTTCGTTACTCATCCGGCGGATTTTTCCAAAACTTGCCCCCGCGACAACATAGTCTTTACTTAAAAGCGTGCCGTTTTCAATTAAAAGCGTCGCTTTTGGTCCTTCGCCACGTTCGAGCCGGGCTTCTAAAACCGTTCCATAAGCATAACGGAATTGGTTTGCTTTAAGTTCAAGCATTTCACTCGTGACGAGGATTGCTTCAAGTAAAGCTTCAATTCCTGTGCCTTTTTTAGCGGAAACTTCTTGAAAGATAACGTCGCCACCAAATTCTTCGGCAATAACATTGAGCGCTAAAAGTTCATTTTTAACTTTTTGAGTATCCGCACCAAATTTATCAATCTTGTTAACGGCGACAATAATCGGAACGTTTGCCGCTCGAGCGTGATCAATTGCTTCGACCGTTTGCGGCATAACACCGTCGTCAGCGGCAACTACTAAAATAACAATATCAGTCACCTTGGTCCCACGACTCCGCATTGCCGTAAAGGCTTCGTGCCCAGGAGTATCAATAAAGGTAATTTTTTTGCCATTAAATTCTTTTTGGTAAGCACCTATTGCTTGGGTAATTGACCCAGCTTCGCCACCAGCAATATTGCTTTGACGGATTGTGTCAATTAAGGTCGTTTTACCATGATCAACGTGGCCCATAATCGTTACAATTGGTGGTCGATTTTCTAATTTCTTCGGATCGTCAGGAATAAAATGCAATTGACTATCATCTTCTTCTTCACTTAATTCAAAATCAAAATTAAATTCTAAACATAACTCCGCGATTGCCTCAGTTGATAAAACACTATTAATCGTAATCATTTGTCCTTTTAAAAAGAGTGTTTTAATAATTTGTGTTTCAGGAATTTTTAATAAGCGCGCTAAATCGGCTACTTTCAAGGGCCCGCTATAGAAAAGTTTTTTGCCTTCAATATAAGGACCACTTTGTTTTTTACTTTGTAAAGTAAGATTGCTTACTCGTTTAATATCACTCATAAGTTGTACCTTCTTTCATTAAATTTGCGATTTTTAGAGCGCCTTGTCGATTTGTGACATTCAGCACTTTAACATTTTTGGTTGGATAGAGGTTATCCATCACTTCACTTGGAATTACGTAGTAAGGAATAGTATTAAACTTCGCATAGCGTTCAACAATTTCCTTAGTATTGCTACTTGCACTTTCACAAAGAAGAATAAGTTTTATCTTTGCTTTATTTGATTCAGTCAAGTAGGGTGAACCAAGTTTAATTACTCCACTTCGTTTAATTAGGTGGAGAAAGGAAGTAAGGGCATTATTCACCAATTACCTCAAGTAACTGGGCATAAATTTCAACTGGAACCTTTACTTCAAGGGCTTTACTTAGAAGATCTTTTTTTTGGGCAATTTGGATTGCAGTTTTAGTTTTTGCTAAATACGCTCCTCGGCCATTAACTCTTCCAGTTTGATCAATTACAACCGTTAATTCCGGCGTCCGAACAATCCGAAACAAGTCTTTTTTTTCATACTTTTCACCTGTTGCAATACATTTTCGGATAATCGGTTTGCGCATTAATAAAGCTCCTTATTCGTTGTAATATTCATCGAATTCGTCGTAATCGATGTCGTCTTCGTAAGTTTCTGCTGGTTCGCCTTTTTCAAGTTCAGCAAGTTCTTCTTCAGTATAAATATCCATTTTTGGACCACTTACAACTGGTTCAACAGTTGGTTCTGGTTTGGTTTCTGGTAGCGGTTTGCCGCGAACTTTTCGTTCTTCACGTTTCGCAAAGGCTTTTTCACGGGCTTCTTCAGCAAGTTTTTCTTTTGCAAGTTCGGCTTCTAAGTCAGCAAGTGAGATCGTAGTTTTAACTTGTTGCTTAACTTCTTCTTTAACGACTTCCGGTTTAACTTCTTCAACTTCTTCAAGGAATAAATCAAATTCGTCTTCCTTGTCTTTGTTAACAACATCAGCGTCAGTCATTGCTTTCATTTCGTTGGAAAGATAAGCGTTTTCTTCAGCAAGACGTGAAGAAACTTCTTCACTGCGCGCTAATTCGCGCATAATTCGTTCGCGGGTTTTTTCTTGTTCCGCTAAACGTTCTTCGTATTCTAAATCAGTTTTAGTTTGGTAATTAATGCCAGCGGCAAGCGCTTCATTAACGTCCATAATACTAATGTTATAACCAGTCAGTTTGGCCGCTAAACGAATATTTGCACCCCGGTGTCCAAAAGCTTTTCCTTTTTCTTCTTCACTAAAGACAACCGTCGCACTCTTTGTTTGGCTATTGTAAGTTAAGCCCAGTGGTACTGCAGGACGGAAGGCTTCAATTAAGTAAACTGCTTCGTTTTTGGCCCACGGAATAATATCAATTTTTTCTTTCCGACCATCAGGTCCAAGCTCAGCGGTAATTTTTTGAATCCGACTTGCGTTTGGCCCAATACAACTACCAACTGGATCAACATTTGGGTCAAGGCTTTCAACCGCGACCTTAACTCGTTCGCCTTCTTCACGAACGATGTTATGAATGATAATCGTACCATCATAAATTTCATGAACTTCGCGTTCCATTAAACGTTTAACAAAGTTTGGGTGACTGCGGGAAATAATAATATTTGCCCCTTTTGTGCCACTAACAACATCAACAATATAGAAGTTTAACTCTTGGCCGTTTCGGAAAATTTCACCCGGAATTGCTTGTTTACCGCGTTCATCAAAGAAAACACTCGTGATACCCATTAAATTAATATAAGTTGTCCGTTCGTTTTTTTCAACAACCCCTTTAACAAGTTCACCAATTTTATCTTTAAATAGATTAAAGAGTTGTTCTTTTTCAAGTTCAATAAGTTGATGACGGAAGTTTTGGGCAACATTGTTTGATAATTTCAGGGAGAAGTTGCCTAAAAAGGCATTTTCAACAACGACATTTTCGCCAACGATGGCGTCATTATCGTATTCTTTGGCTTCTTCCAAGGAAATTTCAAGCGCGTCATCCTCAATTTCGTCATCGGTTGCGCGAACAACCTTTAAAAGTTGGGCCTCAAAATCTAATAATTCTTCATTAAAGACGACTTCAACATGAAGATCATCCCCCCCAACACTGCGGGCGTAAACATTGCGAACTGCTTGTTTAAAAATATCGACTACAATCTCTTGTTTTAAATTGTGTTTTTCCGCTACTTCACTAAAAACTTTCGTCATTTCCTCATAGCGTTTTTCTCTAAGTTTTTGAACTGATTTTGTCACTCTTGCCATTTTTTCTCTTCCTCTTTTTATATTTTAATTGCGCGTCTAATTTTTTTGATGGTGGAAGTTAAGACGACGTGTTTCTTAATTCGACCTTTAATATTTTCACTAATGCTGACTTCTTCTCCGTCAACACTGTTTAGAATTCCCGTAATTTCGGGCGGACCACCACTACCATCAACGAATCGTAAGTTTACATATAAGTCAATGTAGTCATTTAATTCCTCAAGTGGTATTTCTTTTTCTGCGCCAGTTGAGGTCACATCGAGCGTGTAAGATGCTTCATCTTCATCCGGCAGAATATCATTAATTGCTTCACTAATTGCCACAATTTCGTCAAGACTGACACTTAATTGCCGTTTATCAACGATTACTCGCAAGTAGCGTTCTCCCTCTTCGGTAGTGAAATAGAGATCGATTAAGCGATAAGGTGAATCCTTTAAGATTTGTTCAACTTTTTCTTTTAGTAATTTTAAATCCATATTCCTCCCAGTAAAATAAAGAGTGGGCGTACCCACTCCAGAGAATTTGAAGTTTACTTTGTAAATTAGATTTACGCAATAAGTTTATGCTATTAGTTCAACAATTGCAATGAATATGAATTTAAAAAGCCCTCATGAATAAACATCTCATCACTCATGCAATAAAAATAGAAATACCTTCTTATTAATAATCTAACAATAAGTTAAATTATATGCGGGCGCTCTGTTCGCGGCCCCTATACCTTTAAGTATCCAATAAACAAGCAATGCGGCGAAAATAGTGCTCACAACGAAAGTAACTGTGGAGCCAATAATTATCCCTTTTCGGGTCTTCTTTTTCTTAATAAAAATAGCAAGAATAAAACCAATCAAGTTAGTTAAATATCCAATAAGAAACCCTAACCAAAAATTATCGTCGCGGTTAGTTTCTTGCTTAATACTACTCTCGTTAATTGGAATATCCATTTAGTAACGCCCTCCGCAATGTAAGCCTAATCTTAATAAATTGATTATACAATTTTTGCGATGTTAAATCAATAAAAAGCCCAAAAAATGCTGATTTATCACCAAAAGAGGCTTGCTGGACAAATAAATATAAAAACATGATAAAATATTAGAACAAAAAAGACGAGACGAAAAGAGGACTTCCGGATGAAAAAACAAAAGGGATTTATATTTTTAATGGTGACAATAATCATTGTCTTTATTTTAAGTTTTATATCATTAATCTTTGCTGACTGGCTAGCGAGTAAAATCGATGTTATCGGTATTCGGATTGCGGTTTTAATTGTTACTTATGCGGCTTTTGTGGCTAGTGCTATCTTTAGTATGATGGTTTACCGCCACAACTTAACCGTTACGCGCATTAATGACGACAATAACCGGCGGTCGGAATTATTCCGGGAACTACAATTTGTTTCAAGTAACTATTCAATCATTGAATTTAATGACCGGATGCTTATTTCTCCCGAATCAACCCGTTATATCGGCAAGTTCCATAGTAAGGATTCCCCAAGCTTTCATTTAGTGGATAAAGATCTTGATCCGTCCGCTGAACTCATCTTCTGCACTATTCGGATTCCGTTTAAACTAGTGGAAGGAAAATCAACTGGCCGGATTGAACTAAGACAATTAAAATTTGAAAAAGGCGAAAAGAGATTTCTCTTTGGGCCGATGGAGCACGAAAAAGCAACTCGGACTTATCTTCTTTTTAACGAAAAAACAAAGCGTTGGAATATGATAGTTAATATCGTCTTTAATAAATCAAGTGACTTCTTTAATGAAGAAATTAATGTTTTTACCAAAATTAAAATTCACCTCACTGTTTCTAGTGTCCTTGGTGTTTCGATTGATGGCAACAGTGAACTCTTCTTCACTAACCCAACCCAAACCGAAGGACAAGGACTTCACACTTACAAAATTAACACTTCGAACTTTATTACAACTGGCTTACCATATCTTGATGATGAACTCCTTGACGGCATGTCCGCAAGTGATCGCGATATGTTTAAAAACCGCTAATTAAGACTCACTAACCAAAAATACTTTTAACTATATAATTCTAGAATAAATAAATTCTTAACTTCTTTTCAAACTTGTACTTTTTTATTCAAGTAACAAATCACTTGAAATTAATTTGACCGTTCTTCACTAGCAATAATATCGACGTTTAAATCAAGAATGTTACGAACAATAACTTCGTTAAAATGAATTGGTAAACTAACTTCTAATGCTTTTAAATACTTAGCAACTCGGAAAAGTTCACCTTTAGGAATTGGTCCACTAGTTTTGACTGGCAGCGGGTACTGACTATCTTTAACTTTTAAAGCGTAAGTTAAGGTGCGTTTTGGGGCGGTCAACTCTTGCTTTGCGTAGATTAATCCGCGCGGACAAAAATTACCACTTACTTCACCTTTTTCATTAACGGTCAGTAAGCAACCCCGCGGACAAAGTAGACACGTCATTTGTTTACTCATTACTTACCTCAACTTTCAAAACCTGTCCTTCTTTAATTAATTCGCGTTTTACCTTAACGATTGTTAATTCACTCGGAAATAAGAAAGGATAAAACTTTTGATAAATAACTTCTCCATCAAGTAAGACTTTAAGTTTATGATTTAAAAGGGGCTGACTAACCCGTAACTTAAGCACTAATTCCGCACTAGCAAGCGGAAGGCTTACTAAACTAGGAATCAGGTAATTGACATTTTTACCCGGTTCAGCCTTTATCTGGCTATCGATTTCTAAAGTATTGTTTAAATATAAGGTTGCGGCTCGCCCGGCTTCTTGACCTTCAAAATATGCGTCATCCGCTAGATCATGAATATGGAGGGCATTCCCCGCCGCAAAAAACCATGGGGCGGCGCTTTGATAGTTACTATTAACTAACGGCCCTTTTGTTTTTGAAAGCGGCAAATTAAGACTCTCCGCTAAAGTCGCATAAGGAATGAGGCCAACAGCTAAAAGTAGGGTGTCAATTGTAAATGTTTTAAGTGAGCCTGGCACTTCATTGCCGTTTTCATCGGTCTTAAAAATATCAACTTCTTGAACCCGGGGTTTCCCGCGCACTTCTTTTACTTTGTGACTTAAAAAAAGCGGGATGTTAAAATCTTCTAGACATTGAACGATGTTCCGTTTTAAGCCACTCGAATAAGGCATAATTTCAGCCACGCCAAGAACTTCAGCCCCGGTAAGGGTTAAGCGCCGTGCCATAATAAGGCCAATATCACCTGAGCCAATAATAAAAACCCGTTTCCCAATATTTAAGCCGCGTTCATTAATGAAAAGTTGGGCTTGACCAGCGGTAAAAATGCCCGCACTACGTTCGCCTGGTAAATTAATCGCCCCCGCACTGCGTTCATAAGAGCCGGTTGTTAAGATAAGGGCTTTGGTAGTTACTAAGTAAATTCCTTCCCCTTCTTTATAAACCGTTATTGTTTTATTATTATTTATACTCGTGACATTTGCGTTAAGCCAAAGCTCGACATTTTTTTCTTTTAGTAACTTTGTTAACTCATAAGCGTATTCGGGTCCGGTTAATTCTTTTTTAAAAGCATGTAACCCAAACCCGTCATGAATGCATTGATTAAGAATGCCGCCTAGTTCTGGACCTTTTTCGACTAAAATAATCTCGGTTACTCCCGCCTCACTTGCCGCAATTGCAGCACCAATCCCAGCGGCTCCGCCGCCAATAATTACTAAATTAGCATTAAATGTTTTCATGTCGCGTTAGATAGCTTTCTTCTTCGTCATACAAAACTTCACTCAGCGGGATCTGATAATAATCAGCAAGGATTTGCATCACTCGCGGTGTACAAAAGCCCCCTTGACACATTCCAAAACCAGCGCGTAATCTTTTCTTAATTGCTTTAATACTCTTAATCGGAATCGGGCGACTTAAAAGATCGAGAATCTCGCCTTTGGTGACTTGTTCACAATTACAAATAATTTGCGAGTAACTCGCGTCTTTGCTAGCAAGAGTTGCTTTTTCTTCTTCACTCATTCGTTTTGGGCGGATCAGCGGACGAATTCGCGGATTAAAATTTAAATTTTCTTTGAGGGAAAGATGTTTACTAACTAATTCACTGACAACGTACTTTGCAATCGCTGGAGCGCTCGCTAAACCAGGCGACTCAATTCCGGCAACATTAATAAGCCCGGCTACAAGGGGATCGTTTTCAATGACAAAGTCTCCGGTTGAAGGCGTTGCTCGGAGGCCGCTGAAAGTGCGAATTGTCTTCGCAAAGGGAATATTTGGCACAAGTTTTAAAGCTTCTTCTTTAATATAATTAAGCGAAGCGTAATCCGTCCCAACATCAAATTTATTCATAATTTCTTCACTAGTGGGCCCGATTAAGAAGTTGCCGGCGGTTGTTGGCACGACTAAAATGCCTTTACTATGAGCGGAGGGAAGCGGAAAAACAACACTATTAACCAGCGGAGCGGCTAATTTATCAATTACAAAATAACTTCCTTTCCGTGGAGTAATACTAAAGGTCGCTTTACTAATTAAATTCGTAATATTATCAGCGTATACACCCGCGGCATTAATGATTACCTTTGCTTGATACGTAGCTTTACTCGTAGTAACAGTAAAGACGTCATTTTCTTTTGTGATTGCTATAACTTTATTATTTAACGCAAGTGTTGCGCCGTTATTAATCGCATTTTCAATCGCGTGCGCTGTAAGTTCAAAGGGATTAACAATCCCTGCTGTAGGGGCGTAAAGCGCTCCCGCAACATGCGGATTTAAATTTGGTTCCATCTTCAGTGTTTCTTGTTTAGTGAGCACCTTAACCTTAACGCCGTTTACTTTAGCTCTTTCTTCTAGGGCATAGAGTTTTTCAAAATCACTTTCTTCACGGGCTACTATGAGACTTCCAATCGTCTTAAATTCAACATCTAAATCTTCACAAAGTGTTTTATACATTGGCACCGCTTCAACGTTAAAGCGGGCTTTAAGTGAACCAGGACGCGGATCATAGCCGGCGTGAACAATCGCGCTATTAGCAGCGCTTGTCCCGTTACAAACATCATTTTCTTTGTCAATTATTAAAATATCTAAGGCGTATTTTGATAATTCACGTGCAATTAGGCCGCCAATGACACCAGCACCAATTATTAATACGTCATATGTATTTTGTTTCATATCCATTATTATACCACCACTCTATCTATCACTATATTTTAACATAGATAAAAATTCTTCGTGACCTTGCGGCGCCATTTTGGGGTGAATCTGCAACAAGCCAACAAAGATTTTCAAAAAAATATTTCTTAACACATAAAACTTCAATTTTTTTGTTTTTCGGCCCTTTAGAGGAAAATCGCCATGTAGACTGGTAGATAAATGACGTCACCTTGTAATCGTAAATCTTTAGTATGTAATAAATAAGATTGCCCTAATTTGTTTCCAAATTTCTGTTTCATTTTATTTAAGGACGATATGGTGTAATTTTTACCAGACTTAACTTCGACTAAGGATATTTTTTGTGAGTTTTTGGGGTCAATAATCATAAAATCAATTTCAACCGTGTTTTTTGCATCATTACGATCATTACGTGAATAAAAATAAAGGCGCTTATCATTAGCGGTTAGCATTTGGGCGACAACATTTTCTAGAAACATTCCCGCATTAATATTTAATTTCCCTGCGACAATACTCTGCGCAACTTCCGCTTTCATAATCTCGCTTTCATTAAAGGCATGACTAAAAAGTAAGCCGGTGTCTCCCATATACATTTTTAAGGTTAACCACTCCCGATAAAGCCCAAGTCCAACACTCGGATCAGTAGCGTTAAAACATGGATTTGTCATCATTGCTTCATTAAGCCAAACAAACGCTTCTTCATAATCACGAAACCGTGCCTCTTTACTAAGCGAATTAAGTGTAAACTTCTTTTCATGTTTTGTTAATTGATTGGGAATTTCATCAAAAATACTAATGACCTTATATTCATTGTTTTTAGCAAACTTCCTAATATCACTGCGGTATAGTTTTAATATATCGCGCTTAACACTATCCACGCGGGTATAATCATTTGTTTCAAGGAACATTTCGATTGCTTGCGGCATTCCGCCCACTAGCATATATTGGCGAAACAACTTCATAACCATTTGATGCAGTTCTTTAACTGGTTTTAGTTCATTGAATTGTTTGCGAAGGAAAGGGATTAAGTCATTGTGACCAGCAGCCCAACAAAACTCTTCAAAATCAAGTGGATACATCTTAAGCATTCGCTCTTCTGAAGGAATTAAGATTTCACTAACGTTTTGTTTGAGAGACAAAAGCGAACCAGTTTCGATATAATCATAACGATTATCTTTAACTAGATGTTTAATTAGTTGACGGGCGGGCGGAAAAAGCTGTACCTCATCAAAGATGATTAATGTTTGTCTTTCAAAAAGTTTTTGGCCAGTAAGGGAAGACAAGAAAAAGAAAAAATCGTTCAAGTTATCTGAATAATTACTAAATAAGGATTTAATATCCGCACTAGCAATACTAAAATCAATCAATATATAACTCTTATATTGTTCTTTTGCAAACTGCTCAACTATAGTACTTTTGCCAACACGCCGTGCACCTTCAATCAAAAGTGCCGTTCTACCACCTTCGCTCTTCCAATCAAGCAAATGCTTATATATTTTTCTTTTAAAAACCATTGCGTCCACCTCGATAATACCATTTTACACGAAAACAATGTTTTTGCAATACATATATTACACGAAATCAGTATTTATAATAATGGGATTTTACACCTAATCATGTTTTTTGGCAATTCGCATTATTTATTTTTAATCAAGTTTAATAAAAGTTAATAATAATTTACGAACAACAATAATTTAATCCGGTCTTGACTTTTACCTTCTTCATT
>CAYJDS010000012.1:0-2687 GCA_964369015.1 uncultured Staphylococcaceae bacterium
GGGTGTGGGTTGAATTAAAATTTTCTCCAAGATTTGGAAGCTAATTCAAAAATAAAGCGCATAGAATGCGCTTTTTTCTTGCTTTTTATTTGATTGGGGTCAAGCAAAATGATTATTTGTTTTTTTGAAATAGCTTGCTTAAAAATCAAAAGAATTTTCTTGATTTAAGAAGTCATTCACTCTTTTTAATTAACAGAAACCTTAACTATTGAAAACATCAATTGGTAAGCATTTAATCAGCAATTAAAGGAAAGCTTACTTTAAATTAGACAAACATGGCAAAATAAGTATAATAGATAAAATTATAGGAGAAAATTATGCACCATCATGAAAAAAATCGTCTTAATGACGAAAAAAAGTACATCGTTATCGTTGACCGCCTCGCCGCGCGCGGAGTAAAAGAAATTGATATCGCCGAAATCACTTTAGAGTTACAAAAGAAGTATTTGCCGTTTTTAGAAATAACCGTTTGTCTTGACCACGTTAAACGTGTTTTAATGAAACGGGAAGTTCAAAACGCCATTTTGACTGGTTTAGAACTTGATATTTTAACTGAAAAAGGGTTAGTTAGTGAACCACTATCAACCATTATCTCCAGCGACTATGGTTTATACGGGATTGACGAAATTCTTGCTTTATCAATTGTTAACGTTTACGGATCAATTGGTTCAACGAACTTTGGCTTTGTCGATAAGACTAAACCAGGGATTATGGGCAGTTTGGACGACAAAACGAACGCAACCCAAGTAAATACCTTCCTTGATGATATTGTGGGCGCTATTGCGGCCGCAGCCGCAAGTTCGATTGCTCATAAGTACGCCGACTTAGACGCTAAACCGGAAAACTTTTAATATACACCAGCAAAAACCGTCTAAAACAATGAAAAGAGGCCTTCTAAACCAAAGTATGAAGTGCCTCTTTTTTCTTAAGAATACATTAAATCATTGAATTTATCTTAATTTTTTAATCGATAAAACAATATTTTTAATCTAGTAAAGCAGTAGAAAAAGGATTCCTAGCGAGAGAAAAAATCCGCCTATTATAAATAAAAAGCTAAAGCCATTGGTTTTTTTTCGTGTTTCAATATAATCGGCATATGTTTCGTGGCTTTTTTTACTAAGTGGAATAAGCATTGTAAAAAGATGTTTCATGACGTAGCCAATCCCGTGAAATGAGCCAAGGTTAGCGAGCCATACAAGAAGGCCAAGGCAAATAAAAAGCACCCCAGGAATAGTAAAACCATCAGAGAGGGCACCGATTATTTTTTGCTTATCCGTCAACGTAAATATATTACGAATTGAAATAACCGTGAAAAAAATTGCAGTAGCAACGAGGAAAGCAATCAAATATTTAAGAAAAATTGCTCGCTTATTTTTTTCCATTCTTCGCGGCGACTACCTTTTTATATTTTGCCTCTTCTTCATCATTACAATAGACAAAGTGACCGGGACTAATTTCACGCATTGTCGGTAAATCAGTAGAATAATCGTGATCAACTATTGGGTTATAGACAGTTCTAACCCGGTGCTTTTCATATTCTGGATTTGGCAGTGGAATCGCACTTAAAAGGGATTTTGTATAAGGGTGAAGCGGATGGGAGAAGAGTTCTTCGCTCGTCGTTAATTCCACTAATTTGCCAAAATACATAACGCCAATTCGGTCCGAAAAATATTTAACGACCGATAAATCGTGCGCGATGAATAAAATGGTTAACCCTAATTTTTCACGTAAAGAGTTAAGTAAGTTAATAACTTGGGCTTGAATTGAAACGTCGAGAGCACTAACGGGTTCGTCAGCAATAATCATGTCTGGTTGCATAATAATTGAACGGGCAATGCCAATTCTTTGTCGTTGACCACCACTAAATTCATGGGGATAACGCGTTGCGTGTTCTTTAACTAAACCAACTAACTCTAAGGTTTCTTCAACTTTAGCGTTAATGTATTCTTTATCTTTAACGCCCATAATGATGAGCCCTTCGGCAATAATTTCTTTGATTGTCATCCGGGGGTTAAGTGATCCAATTGGATCTTGGAAAATCATTTGAATTGAAGTAACAATCCGTGATCTTTTAGCAATACTTAATTGTTTATTAAATTCTTTACGTAGTTCGTCTTTCTTTTCCACATCTTGTTCTTTATCAATTAAAGGTTGATACTTTTCATTAAGTTCTCTAACTACGGCTTTTGCGTAATCTTTATCACAATTTTTTTGATCGTGTTTTGCTTTAGCAATTTCACCTTTAAGTTCTTTAATGCGGAGGGAAGATTTTTGTTTAAATTCCGCTAACTCTTTTTTCTCTTCAGCAGTTTTATTTAAATTACCCCATGTTTTCTCGTTAAGTTCGCCCTTAATTTTTTTGATTTCATCTTGATAAGAACGAATCCCAGCCCCAATTCGCACCCCTTTAAAGAAGATGTTACCCGACGTGGCTTCATAAATTTTAATAATGGAGCGGCCAGTTGTTGTTTTACCACAGCCCGATTCGCCAACTAAACCAAAAACTTCACCTTTGTAAACATCAAACGAAATATCATCAACCGCTTTAAAATCGCGGCGATTCAATTTGAAGTATTGGCGGAGGTTTTGAACCGATAATAGGACTTCTTTTTTATTGTTTCCCATAATTATTCGCTCCCTTTCTTAGTATATTCAGTTTGTTTCATCCGTTTAATCCGATCTTGAAG
>CAYJDS010000012.1:2787-19937 GCA_964369015.1 uncultured Staphylococcaceae bacterium
GCATACATGACAGCGATGTCATCAGCCATATTAGCAACAACCCCTAAGTCATGGGTAATAAAGATAATTGAGAGATTACGTTTTTCCTTTAAGGAGTTAATTAGTTCAAGAATTTGCGATTGAATCGTCACGTCTAAGGCAGTTGTTGGTTCATCACAAATAAGGATTTCAGGTTCCGCACTTAATGCAATCGCAATAACAATCCGTTGTCTCATCCCACCAGAAAATTCAAACGGATATTGTCTAAATCTTTCACGGGCATTAGGAATTGAAACTTCTTCCATCAGTTTAATTGCTTTTTCTTTGGCTTCACTTTGCGAAAGCTTAATGGTTGAATCTTTCGCTTTTTCTTTTAAGTAATCAATGGTAAGGTGGGCAACTTTGTCCCATTTTTTGTAGTTGTGATTACCAAACTTTCGAATCGCTGAATTATACTTATCGATAATTGCGTCACAAGTGGAAATCATGTCATGTTTAATATCATTTAAGTCAATAAGTTTTTTTGGTTGAACTTGGTAATTCAATTTCTTACCCCGCGCTTTAAGTGTTTCAAAGCGAGCGGTTTGCTTACTAAAGCGATGTTCTTCTTTTTTATTGCCTTCAATTGCGCCTAAATACTTTTTAAGGTCTTTCGTTAATGAAGAGGTCAAAATATAGGCCGAACTATCTTTTTGAGTTTTTAGTGGATCAATTGAAGCGTGAATTACTGGCTTAATATCTTTAATAAGTTTGGTAAGTTCGTGTTTTGATAAAACTTCAGTTTCTCCTAAGTACTTTTTAATGTCTTCAAGCATAGCAATTGCTTGAATCTTAAACTCTAACGTTTTATAGACACTGTGTTCAAGCGCAGCGCGATTATATTCGTTAAAGGTCGGCATGAACGTTTCATTAATAAATTTTTGCGTATCGGCGTTAATTTTGGCAAAGTCTTGATTTGATAAATCGGCTTTCTTATGTTTATGAATATAGAAACCCAAAGAGAAGAAATCAAGTTCCGTCCGGCTAAGAATTGCTTCAATTAAATGTTCAATATTTTTAAAATCTGCAATGATTTCGGGGATTTTAAGTGCCTTCTCCTCAGCGGAAAGAGCCTTCCATTTTTTATAAATTTCCAGTAACTTAGCTAATGTTTCGGTAATGACTTGTAAGTCACTTTGCACGGAAAAGGTAAAATAGCTATCTTCAATACCTTTAAATTTACGTAGCATCATCTTCACTTGGGAAGTAATGTCGCCAACAAAGCGGTGTTCAAGTTTCATTAGTAAATCTTTGGTCACCGATAATACGTCGTGAGCCAAGGTTGCGGAACCACTAAAACTACTTTCTAATTCACTTGCCTTAATGCTTGCGGCGTTAAAGTCCGCTAAAAGTTCGTCAATAACAACCTTATCTTTCGGGTCATTATTTTTGGCTTCAAGCATCGCGAGTTTTAAATTTTCAAGCATTGTCTTCAATTCTTTTTTCGAGGATTTCCGGATTGCGATATTTTTGAGAAGCATCCCTTCGGTAATTTGTTTACCAATACGGACAATCGGGTTAAGTGAAGAAAGGGGGTCTTGGAAGATCATCGCAATCTTATCACCGCGAATTTCGTACATATCTTTTTCTGAAAGTCTTAAAAGGTCTTGACCATCATAAATAATTTCTCCGCTTTCAAGGATAACATTACCCGCAGAAATACCTAAAATTGCTTTTGAGGTAACTGATTTGCCAGAGCCTGATTCGCCAACAATCGCTAAAGTCTTACCTTTTTCGAGTTTAAAAGAAATGTCGCGCACGGCTTTAACTGTTCCGTTGTTTGTTCGGAACGAAATTTTTAATCTTTTTACTTCTAAAATTGCCATAATTAATTGTCACTCCCTCTTAATTGCGGATTAAATGCGTCTCTTAGACCGTTACCAAAAAGGTTAAAACTAATCATAAGAAGCGAAATAATAAGCGCTGGGAATAGTAATAACGATGGATACGAGGTCCAAATTGAAGAAGCATCAGATAACAACGTCCCTAGCGATGTCGTTGTCGCCCCACCTAATTTAATAATTCCTAAGTAAGAAAGCATACTTTCCGAGAAAATAACGCCCGGAATTACTAAGACCGAGGATGTAATTAAAGTCCCAAGCGTATTTGGGAAAATGTGTTTCCACATAATTCTGCGGTCTTTGGCCCCTAACGTGCGGGCCGCTAAGACGTATTCTTGATTTTTATAGCGATAAAATTGACTTCTAACCGATGAAGCGGTCCCAAGCCACCCCGTGACGACGTAAGCAAAAAGGAACCCAACAAAAGAGCCAACCTTTGCCGCTAAGTGGAGCTGGAAGAGTGTGACAACAACCACAAACGGTACCCCATTTAAAATATCCGCAATCCGTTCCATTACTAAGTCGGTTGTTCCGCCGTAATAGCCTTCGACCGCACCGTAAATCGCTCCAATAAGAAAGTTAATTGCACTAACAAGAACCGCAATTATAAGTGAAAGCCGAACCCCGGTTGCAAGCCGATAAATCATTGAATAGCCTTGCGAATCAGTTCCAAAAATGTAATTAGGTTCGCGTCCATTAAGATAATAGTAATAATTGTAATAGAGAACCCGAACTTTAAACTGCGCGGTTTCGGTTGTGCCTCCACCTGTGTAGACACTATAAACAAAACCACCATTAACATCACGTAAGTAATTATCTTCAAAAACCATATCTGAAGAATAAGGAATAGAAACCGGGCTACCACCAACTACTTTGACAGGATCATTACGATTATTTGCCTTGTACCAATAATTAGCAGCGTCAGCCGTATTAGCACCAAAAGTATATTCGTTATCAGCAATTAAAGGATAAAGCAATTTCACATTGTGTGCTTCTTCCCAATCACGCATTTCTTGGAACTTATGTTGTTCAATAGAAATGTATTTAAAACCAACGGTCAAATATTGATCCACTTTCGCGGAAGTACGGGAGGTCGACGGACCAAAATCAACGTCGTCTAATGAGCGAGCACTAATAATTGGTTGATAATAGGAATCTTTTGATTCTTCAATTGAAATAACTGGTTTATCTTCACTAAACTCGGCCGCAATTCCTTTCGAGTATTCATAATAAAGAACCCGGTCACTCAGCGTTTTAGCTTGACCGCCGTTAACACCAATATTGTAAAGCAAGGTACTTCTTGAGCCTTTTTTAGAATAATAAGGGTCCATCAGTACTTGGACATTTTTGGGGGTGAAAATTGGAACAAAGACCGCAAAAAGCGTAATTATTGCAATAATGATCGACGCAGTAACACTCGCCTTATTACGGGTGAAGCGAGAGAAAGCATCAGCAAAATAACCTTTGGCTTTTGTTTCTAATTTTTGGTCGTGAAGTTCAACGTTTTCATGTGCAAACGTGAACCGTTCATCACCAACTAGTTTAATTTTCTTTTCTTTACTATTCATATTATTTTTGCCCCATTTTAATCCGCGGGTCGATGAATCCGTAAGAAACATCAATCAGAACGCCCGCTAAAAGTCCGATAAATGTATAAAATACTGTCATCAGCATAAATACATCATAGTCAAGTTGATTAATTGACATCAAAAATAAACCACCAATTCCTGGAATTGAGAATATTTGTTCAATAATCATTGACCCGCCAAGTATACCGATAAAAGATGCAATAATCATTGGAAAAATCGGAACCATCGCATTTTTTAACGCATGTCGAGTCGTTGCTTGAAATCTAGTTAATCCCTTCGCTCTTGCTAAAAGCATATAGTCAGAAGTAAGTGTTTCGGTTAATTCGGCCCGTGTAAAACGCGTTAACCCAGCTATTTCACCAAAGGAAAGTGCTAAAATCGGCAAAATTAAACTTTGGAACATTTTAGGTGTGAAATAACTGCCACCAGCATCCGCTAATGAATACATGACATTAGTTGGTACCCAACGTAATTTAAAATAAAATACGTATTGAACAAGGAAGGCATAAACATAAGACGGGACACTAACAAAAATAATAACAAGTGTTGAAATTAAGTGATCTTGCCACTTGTTTTTCTTAATAGCCGCGTAAATCCCAAGACTAATCCCGAGTGGAATTGAAAGAATAAGCGAATAAAGATTAACTATAACAGTTGGAGGAATCCGTTCAGTCATAACTTCAAGGGCAGGAGTCGTAAGGGAAATTTTCCATGACGTTCCAAAATCAAACTTAGTGAATATATTTTTTAAATAAATTCCATACTGCACTAAGATTGGCTTATTATAACCAAGTGCCTCCCATCGCGCTTCAATTACAGCGGCTAAATTACGGTCAGTCGGCATTTCTTGCGGCAAGAGCCGTATAAGAAAAAAACTGATTGTAACAACTACAAAAAGTGTAAACAACAGCAAGCCTAACCGCTTTAATATATATTTTCCCATTAAATAATCCTTCTCTCTTATAGCATAGAATAAACGCAAGAGCAACGCGATTTCTCGCGTTGCTTTTTGCGTTTGTGTGTAGTCTTAAAATAAGTATAAACGATTTAACGACTATTTATAGTCGATTTGTCCACCGTTCTTTTTCACAAATGCCGCCCACTCAACATCGTTGTAGTTGAAATTCATTAAGCGGAATCCACCAAAGTCATACATAATATTATATTCTTCGGTAATGTAGCTAACTTGGAAACCAAGTAAGAACGATGCAGTTGAACCTGCTAATGGAATACGGTAGTACTTGTCAAGGTATGCATTTTCCATGAAAGCAGTAATCTTAAGTTTTAACTCGTTATCTGCCGTCGCGTATTTGCCACTACCTGTTAAGGCTCTAGACCATGATTGCCACGTCATCGTGTCAGTCCATTCTTTACCATCATGTTCAAAAGTAATGGTTAAGTTTTCGGTTTTTGGATCCCAGTTTGCAGCTTCATGAAGATCATATTGATCTGGATCAGCATAGACTTGGAAGTTACGGAACGGATAGAAGGCAGCGCCTCCCCAGGCTCCATAGCCAATTGCGAATTCACCGGCTGGAACAGCACCGTAACGGTCTTCTAAGTTGCCAACGCCTTCAAGGGTGACTTTACCAAATCCTGAGCCTTCAACCGCAGCATTGATATATTTATTTAATAATGCGATTTGTGCTTCTTCACTACTTTGGAGAGGTCCCTTAACGTAAGCAATTCGAATTTTAATGTCTTGACCCGAGGTGTATTCACCAGAGGCAACTAAATCATCGTGTGCTTGTTTCATTAAGGCTTTGGCTTCGGTTAAGTTATAGCCATTAATTGAGGCATAGGCTTCTTCAAGTGTCGCGTATGCTTCATTTGGTCCGTATTCAACGCCATAAAGTTTGACAATCGCTTCCATTGCTGGAATTGAACGACGGTAACTTGAGGTTGGATCATTCCAAACGTCATAGTAGTATAGGTTATTCATTAACGAGAATGCTGGCTTATAAGCTTCAGTTTTCGTAACGAATTCTGCTCTATCGATTGATAAAGAGAATGCTTTTCTAAAGTTTCTATCACTTAAAACAACACTATTAGTATTTCCTTTAGTTGCGTCCATAGTTTTAAGGTGCGCAAGATTAGTGTTGAAGAAGAGTGACATTGTATATGTTTCGTCAACTTGATAGAGAGCATCAGAGAGGGTGTAATCTGCTAATTCCGCCGCGGTTGGTGAGTATTCAGTAAGTTCACCGGCTAAGAATTTTTGTTTCGCAGCTTCATCAGTTAATTTGTCAATAATGACAGAATCAGCTTGATATTGTTTGACATATTCACCATCAACCAAAAAGTTTGTGGTTGAAGTAATAACGCCATCAACAGTATCATAACCCCACCAATTTTCATTTCTTTCTAAAACCATTTGTTTATCAGTTTGTAAGGATGAAAGTTTGTATGGTCCGTATGACATAGTGTTTTCAACGCGTGTACCATATTTACTGACAGTAAGAGCACCAGTAGCGTCTTTGTATTGGTCATAAATTCCAGGGTGAACTAACCAAGTTGAAGTAAAGCTAACCATAGCTTGTGATTCATCAATTGGTGTTGCCATTACGTAGTTAAAGGTTAAGTTATCAACTTTTTCTAACCCAACTTTATCAAACGAGAATTCTGGGAATACTTGTTCAACCATAGCGTAAGCAATCCAGTCTTCCGCGGATTCTCCCCAAGCGGCTGAAGCGTTATCTAAGAATGTTTTAAATAATTCTAAGTTCGCTGGTGTAAGTGGGACTTGAAGCTTATCGTTAGCTGCTGCCAGAAGTAGCGCCCAGCTAGCCATATCAAAGTGAACGGCACCATAAGCATCAACGTAATCCTTTAGGGTGTTACCGCCTAACCATGTAATTGACTCATTCAAGGCAATATAAACCCCTAAACCGTTTGATTTTTGGACCAAGACACCACTTGATAATTGTAAGTCATCTTCACTTCCAACAAGCGGTGGATCGGTTAAGAAGTTATCAAGATAAATTTTACTTCCTTGATAATAGTAACTATTTCCCCCGGCGAGCGCGCTCTCTCCAGAGATATATAGGTTAGCACGATAATTTTTCATCGCTGGATCTAATAAACGACGACCAGATTCGATGAATGAATCAGCGTTAATAACCGTTCCGTCTTGCCACTTTAACCCATCTCGAAGTTTAATTTGGTAGACTAAACGGCCAGGATCGCCCTCCTCAAGATCTTCAATAAACGCGGCCGCTCCGGCAGCGTCCATGTCGTGGTACTTGACTAACGAGCTTGGACTTGTTGTAGTAACGTCAGTAACTGATTCTGCCATGTCATAAACCCATTGATAAACACCTGCAGTGGTATCTTTTGGGGCAAGAGAGACAAAGCCTTCTGATAAATAGCCAAGAATGCCACTATCAGCATTTGTTTCCCAACTATGAGGATTCCAGTTCGACGCAAGTGCTGAAGCATAGCCGCGATATGTGTATGTCGGCTTTACTTTTGGTGTACAGCCAATTAACAAAGCAGCCATTCCAGCAGTTGTCATAAACAATAATTTAGATTTGTTCATTTTTTTCTCCTTTCGATTATTGTTCACTAACTTTTTATACTTATGCGCAAAAGTACTTAAAGTCAGCTTCTTCTTCGGGCATTTAGATCATTCGTCATAACTTACCTGTTAAAGATATTACGATTATATTGTAAATAAAGTGCATTTGCAATGGAAAAAAAGGAAAAAAAAGTGTAAGCGTTTACACAGGTTTTATTAAAAAACACAGATAATATGCCGTGATATGAATGTGATTAAAAAGGAAAATAAATCTCGTCTTTCTTTTTTTGGTGTGTGATTAGCCCACTGCTCGTTGCGGCCGCTATTTTTGATAATTCATTTAAAGAATTTAAATTAGGATTTAATTATTATCCTTTAGAATTGTTTTTGTTTATTAAAAAATCAATTAATGAGACTTTATAATTGCACGCAAAAGTGGCGGAACAAAATAAAATGGTTGAAAATTTATTCAAAACCAAACCAAAACTATTTCTATTCAATTTAAAAACAAATCCTAAAAGAAAATGCGCCAATTTAAACCTTAAAATTTGAAGAAAAGTTTATTCTTTATTTGCGTCTCTGCTTCCGTTGCTACCATCTTCTTTTTTTTCGACGTTTTCTACTTCGTGAGACTCAACTGTCTTCGGTTGTTCGGGACTCTCAATACTTTTCAATCTGGCTAATTCACTCATCTTGATTTTTAAAATTTCCACAATATAGGGTCGTGTTCCTTCGGGAATCAACGGACTTCTTAAAATGCTTTTAAGTTCAGAAATAGTAAATTCCATAATTTCAACTTCTTTCGTTTTCGCCAAGGCTTGATACATAAAAAAATTGAAACGCACGACAAAGGGCAAGGCACCAACTAAAACGAGAAATGAAATTAAATCTGTTTGTAAAATAATATTAGCGCTTTCGCTAAAGTTGTATAAAAGTAAAAATGATCCCGTATAAACTAAGCCGTAGAGAAGAAAAACACTTAAAACGTTAATTAGATTAGCCTTTATCCGGAGACTTTTGCTTTTTTTATCACCAAAGAAACGTTTATTAATTTCATCTAAACTTGTCATTGGTTGTTGTTGAATAAAGACTGAAGTGAAAATTCGGAAAATCCCTTGATTAACAAAGAAAATGAGAATTCCCATTGCCATCAGTTGATTAACAATAAAGAAAGGTACTTCATAATTAACGAGTAATCCTTCAACTATTTCTAAGTTTGCAAGAATTAGTTCAGGAGTCTCGCTCTTAAATGTGGCGTCTATTGCAGTTTTGATTTGGCTAAATAGCACAGCGTCATAATTGGCAATTATTAAATAAAATACAAATCCACTTAAAATCATGCCAAGCATCATATACAAAAAGTATTTTAAAATAACCTTAAACGTTAGAATCACTCTGACCCGCCCCGAGCGGTAAGTATTAGTAAATAAATTTCCAAAACCACGGAAGTCACGAGGAATGGGATTTCTTGTTTCAATAAGTGCACTATATTCCGTGTAAGTGATAACCAATGGAATTAAAAAGACAATTAAAAGCAGTGCCCCCAAAAAAGGTATTTCAAAATTTAAGTAAATCGTTACAAACCCAAGTGTTAAAATAACAAGCGTAAAAAGCGCATACTTTTTAAACCATCCTTTACCTTGAAAAGTGCTTTTAAGGATGCTGTAATATGTCACTTTTTCGTCGGCCATTGTTTACCTCTTACTTTACGCATGTTTAAGTTGTCAATTTCATGGACTCTTTTCATCAATTCTTCAGCGTTAAGCGGCGTAATATCGCGCGATTCAATTTTTAAAATTAGTTTCGTAAAATCTTTAGTATCAATAATAAAATTTTGACTGTCATTAACATCTAAGTCAGTAATTTTTGTGTCTTTACTAACTAAAGTAATTCCGATAAAAGAACTATGATCAAGAGAAGTTTTTAAACTAAGCTTCGTTAAAATTTGTTTTGTTTGCATTAACGGACTATCAACAATTCTTTCTTCACCTTTTTTGTTTTTCAAAATCCATTTTGGATCTTGAGCATTTCCAGTTAAAACTCCTTTAAATAAATAGTCATTAATGACATAGATGTATTTGTTCCCAAAAAGTAAATGATCAATAAACAAACTATCGTTATTAACAAGCTGAAGTTGGAGTTGATTAATTAGATAATAGTCGTAATATACCGCTGTTTTGCGAATAATTGGGTAAAAATAACGAAGTAATGCAAATCTTTGGAGAATCTTTTTCCGCAAAAAAATAATTAATAAAACAAGTGCTAAAACAAGGAGCAAAACCCCGATTGCTAAAAGACTATATTCTAAAATTCCAAATGCGAAAAAGTTCATTGTTACTCCGCTATTTCCAAGGCCACTTTCACCATTTTTTCTAACCCTAATTGCCGCTCTTCAACGGTGGCAATTCGGCTATGATCAGTGAAGCTATCCGTTACTGTTAAGATACAAAGGGCTTTTTTTCCTAACTTTGCAGCAGTCGTATAAAGAGCATAAGATTCCATCTCTACGCCTAGTACCCCAAGCCGGGCCCATTTCTTCCATGAATCGCGGTCGTCATCATAAAAAACATCAGCACTTAAAATACTACCGACATGGACCGGGATTTTTTTGCTAATAGCTTCGTCGCGCGCTTTAACCGCTAAATCAAAGTCCCCAATTGCGCTTAATGTTCCGCCTAGTAAATTGAATTGACTGGACCAACTAGAATCAGTGCTACTGCCAATGGCAACAATTACATCAAAAAGTTTTATTTTTTCTTGGTAAGAACCACATGTTCCAATTCGAATAATTGTTTCAACTCCGTATCCCGTATAAAGTTCATGACTATAAATACCAATTGAAGGATGACCCATCCCGCTAGCCATAACAGAAACTTTCTTCCCATTATAATAACCAGTAAAGCCGAAAATATTTCGAACATCAGTAACCTTAACAACGTCACTTAAAAATGTGTTTGCAATCCACTCTGCCCGTTTTGGATCTCCAGGCATTAAGACTGTTTTGGCAAAAGCGCCGTCTTTTGCGTTAATATGTGGTGTTCCCATTAAAATTCTCCTTTTTTCTTTTTTAATTTATTAATTATATCATCTAACTTAGGCAAGAATGAGCCTTAATGCCATTAATCAAAGATTAATTCATCATTAAAGGCTGCATCAAGCATTTTGTTTATTTCAAAAGCAGTGATCTTGCTTGATAAGGGTGGTAGCTCGTTTCGCTTAAACCAACCAACATTACTAATCTCATGGTCGTGCTCATGGACAAAACGAATAAACTTGGCTTTAAAAACAACAACATAACCAGGTACCGCTGTTGGACGATCAAAAGGCGTCCGATTTAAAAGTGCCACAAGCTTAGTAAGTTTTGCTTCGGCGCCAGCCTCTTCGAAAACTTCACGCAGTGCCGCTTCACTGGGGCTATCATACAGATCAGCCCAGCCACCCGGGAAAGAGTAGCCGCCATCATCTTTTTCTTGAACCATCAAAAATTCGTCATTATCATTAAAAACAATTGTTCGAACACTGATATTTGGAGTAGGATAAACATCACGTTTAAAAAAATTATTCCGATCAAAATTAATTTCTTGTAAATTACTTAAAAATTCTAATGTCATCCGCTCTATTTCTTGATAATTGCTTTTCGCATACTCATCCTTTGTGTAGAGCAACCCAATTTTAGCAATTGCTTGAACTTTAATTAAAAAATCATATAAATGTTTGCTATCCATAAAAAGTATTTTAGCATTTATCACCCGTTTTATAAACTATACTAATGCAATTTTTGTTACAATTATTAAAAATAAGCTTTTGATACCGACCGCGGTATAATTTAAAGGGGTAGTTATGATTGAAAAGTGGAATGAAAGAGAAAATATTACAGCCGGAACCTCGTTACGCAGTGGCGGCTTTTCTAGTGGAGGTTTTGCCTCCCTTAATCTAGCGCTGCATGTTGGCGATAAGGAAGAAGACGTCAAAAAAAACCGCGCTTATTTTTTTAGTAATCCTCTAATTAATATGACTGAAGCAAATACTGTTTTCGTTGCTCAACATCATAGTGACATCACAAAAAAAGTAACTTTTGCGGACGCTGGAAAAGGCTTTAATTCATTTGCAGATGGTATTAAGGCTGACGCATTATACACAAAAGAAAAAGGCTTAAATTTAGCAATTTATCACGCCGATTGTGTCCCTTTGTTTGTTGACGTTCCAACACACCAAATAGTAGGAATCATTCACGCCGGAAAAGACGGAAGTTTAAACAATATTACTGGAAAATTTATTGATGTTTTAGTAAATGAAGAAGGGGTGAAACCAGAAGAAATCTTTGTGCATTTAGGACCAAGTCTTACTTTTTCAAACCGAGAAATATCCGCGAATGAAGCCTTTATTATTGCAAAACGCGGTCGAAAGTACCAGAAATCGATAAAAGGCGTTGTTCCTCAATATTATCTCGACCTACCAGCACTTAACATTTTTTCTCTCTTAGAAAGCGGCATTCCTTTGGAAAACATTTCTTGGAATGAAGAATGTGTTTTTGAAAATAGCGACAAGTATTTTTCCTACACCAAAGATAATGTTACCGGGCGTAACATTTCATTTATTCGCCGTAATTATTAAACTAATTTTTTAAGTCTTTTATTAACAGATTCTGGCACTAATTTACTAACATCAACTCCGCCTTTTACCATTTGTTTAATGGTGCTACTTGCAATAAACATAAATTCACTACGTGCCATTAAAAAGATCGTTTCAATTTCATCATCAATATAGCGATTTGCGCTATTGATTTGGAATTCATATTCAAAGTCGGTCGCCGCTCGCAGGCCACGAATCAATGTTTTAGCGCCAATTTTATGCGCATAATAAACCGTTAATCCACTCGTAGATTCGACTTTGATTTTTGAATTATTAGGGTAACATTCTTCAATCATTTTTATTCTTTCATCGAGACTAAAGGTTGAATGTTTTTCAGGATTAACCGCTAGTAAAATAATTACTTCGTCAAATATTTTTAATGCTCGATCAATAATATCAAGATGACCATTTGTAATTGGATCAAAACTACCGGGATAGACAGCAATGTTTTTCATAAATTCTTTCCTCTAATTATCGTGACAAATGTAATGCCATATTTATATGTTTTTATTGTAACATTATTTAAAATCTCTTCGAAAGGCTTATCACTTTCTACAACAATGATAAAATCATCTTTTAATACTTTGGATTTCATAACGTGACCGATAATTTCTTCAATATTATATTCATAAGGCGGGTCAAGCAAAACAATATCAATACTTTTTTGATTGAATCGGGGCAAAGCCGTTAAATAATCAGCATTAATTACTTCAACTTCCTCAGTGACAAAACTAAGGTTTTCTTTTAAAACTTTCGCCGTAATAAAGTTTTTTTCAACAAATATCCCCTTCTTGGCGCCGCGCGAAAGAGCTTCGATTCCAAGGGAACCCGAACCAGCAAAAAGGTCAAGAACAACAATGTCTTCGAGTGAATTTTGGAGAGCAGAAAACATTCCTTCTTTGACACGGTCTTTGGTCGTTCGTGTTTGGTCATTAGCTAAAACACTAAGGGCCCGATGGCGATATTTTCCCGCGATCACGCGTCCTTTTAAGAGCATTTACATCCTTTGTTATCACTAAAAGCAGAAAAAAGTTCCCGCGAGATAGTTTTATAAATCGCATTAACAATCTTAAATTGATTATTGTAAGCAGCAATTTCTGGTTCAGTGTCTAAAATATATTTAAGTTGCGCGAGTGCTTGCCGTAAATCTTTAACAGCAAAACTATCAACATCATGAATAGTAAGTTTACTATTTAGTTCTTTTTGGAGGTTTTGATATTCATTCAAAAGCAGTAAAAGGCGGTCGTTTTTACTTAATTTTTGTTCTAACTCCAAAAGTAATTTAACGTCCTTATCATTTTCTAAGGCTTTTTTGAGGTTCAAGGCGGCTAAATATAGTTTTTCTTCCATGAATATGATTATACTAGAAAATCGTCTGATAATAATGCTTTTGTGCCCCAACAAATTTAAATTGTGCTAAAATTACGGGCGGAGAATTATGTTAAAAATATACAAAGATAGTGATAAAGTACTTCGTACTCGCACAAACATGGTGGAGATACCATTAAGTGAAGAAGATCGCAAGCTTGCGCTCGATATGTTTGCGCATATTAAAGAGAGTCAAGATCCCGAATTTAGCGCTAAACATAATTTGCGCGCTGGGGTTGGATTAGCAGCGCCGCAAGTCGGTGTTAGTAAAGCCATCTTAGTAGTTCATATTCCGCTTGAGGACGACAAATTTTTAACTTATGTTCTCGCTAATCCTGTCATCGTCTCATCATCAGTACGCCGGGCTTTTTTAGAGTCGGGCGAAGGTTGTCTTTCTGTTGATAAAGACTATCCGGGTCACGTGTATCGCGCTTATAAAATCAAAGTCAAAGCTTTTGATGTTTTAAATAATCAAGAGATTGAGATTAGTCATTTTGGTTATCCGGCGATTGTTTTACAACACGAAATTGATCATTTAAAAGGCATTCTCTTCTATGATCATATTGATCCCGAAAACAAAATCAAGTTTCCGGACGCAATTTCTCTTTAATTTTTAAAGTTTTAAATTTACATCTTAACTTAATTTTGGCATAATAAAGACAGCCCAATTTTATAATTTATAATACTAGGAGATATTTATGGCCTCGGACTCAAAATTTCAAATGCCGGTTTCGATTTTTGCCCTTGGGGGTTTAGGCGAAGTCGGCAAAAACATGTATGTTATCGAAAACGATAAAACGCTTTTAATCTTTGACGCGGGCGTGCTTTTTCCGGAACAAGACTTACCAGGTATTGATTATGTCATTCCTGATTTTACATATTTACGAGATAATGCACGGAAAGTAAAAGCACTTTTTATAACACATGGTCATGAAGATCATATTGGGTCAATTCCATTCTTAATTCAATTAGTCCACATTCCAGTAATTTACGCTCCGCCACTTGCCGCGGCTTTAATTCGTTACAAATTACAAATGATGCGCATTAAAACACCAGTAAATATTGTTGAATACGATGAAAATAGTATTTTCCAAATCGACTCCTTTAAAATAAGCTTTTTTGCCGTCACGCACTCAATTCCTGATTGTTATGGCTATTGTGTTGATACTGAACACGGACGAATTTTAAGTACTGGCGACTTTAAAATTGATTTAACGCCGATTGGAAAAAATATTCAACTTGGAAAAATCGCTGAGTTAGGCAACGAAGGGGTTGATTTACTAATTAGTGACTCAACAAACGCTGAAGTTCCTGGTTACACCCCAAGTGAACGTAATGTCATTGGGGCAATTAATGAAATTTTTTCAAATACCCAAGGTCGGCTTATTATTTCAACCTTCTCTAGTAACATTAGCCGAATTCAACAAATCGTTGAAGCAACCGTTAACTTTAAACGAAAAATTGCCATTATTGGCCGTTCAATGGAAAAAGTTGTTACTACTTCGCGTGAACTTGGTTACATTAAGATTCCCGATTCAAGTATTGTCGATGTTACTAAAGCGGATTCGTATAAACCGGAAGAAATCGTTATTCTTTGTACTGGTTCACAAGGTGAACCAATGGCCGCCCTTTCCCGGATTGCGGATGGCACTCATAAAGATATTTCAATTATTCCTGGTGATACAGTTGTTTTTTCTAGTTCACCAATCCCGGGCAACGGAGTTGGGATTGATCGCGTTGTTAACTTGTTAACAAGACTAGGGGCGACGGTTTTAACTAATTCAATTTTACGCAATATTCATAGTTCCGGTCACCCTTCGCAAGAAGAATTAAAATTAATGCTGCGCTTAGTGCGACCGAAGTACTTTATGCCGATGCACGGCGAATATCGGATGCTTAAACTCCATTCTGAGTTAGCCGCTAAAGTTGGCGTACCTTTGGAAAACTCGTTTGTCCTTAAAAACGGTGAAATGCTTGAATTACGTAATGGCAAAGTAACGCGTGGGCGCACAATTGTTGTCCCTGACATTTATTTAGATGGCAATTCCACGGAAGGAATGAGTCGCGCAGTCTTAGATGACCGCCGCCAACTCAATCAAGACGGTATGGTCACAGCTTTAGTCGCCGTTGATCCGAAAAATAATCGCCTACTAGTCCCGGTTGAACTTTATAGTCGTGGCTTTATTAGTTACAATGTTTCTAACCTACTTCCTACCGCAGAAAAGTACATTAACGAAATTTTAAATGTCCATTACAGTGAAAAAACCACTACCTTTGGTGAAGTTAAAACAATTGTCCGCGAAAGACTTGAACCGTTCTTTTTTGAAAAAACTGGTCGCCGCCCGATGATCATTCCGGTTATTATGAGTAAAGGAAATTAAAGTGTTTATTCTTGCTTCTCGTTCCCCGCGTCGTCAACAATTACTAAAATTATTAATTGATAATTTCGATATTATTATTCCTGATATTAATGAAAATATTCCTGTGAGCATTCCTAGCGATACGGCGAAAACCATTTCCAAATTTAAAGCTTATAAAATCTTTGCCACTCATCCTGAAGCAACTGTTTTAGCCTGTGATACAATTGTTGTGATTGACGGCGAACTTTTAGGTAAACCTAAAGATGCAGCAGATGCGCGGCGAATGCTTAGAAAATTAAGCGGTAAAAAACATCATGTCATCAGCGGGTTCACCTTTTTAAGTCCAACTTTAGAAGTGAATAAAAACGTGGTGACTGAAGTGTTTTTTAATGATTTGAGCGACGAAACAATTGAAGAATATATAAAAAGCGGCTCCCCGTTTGATAAAGCTGGCGCTTATGGCATTCAAGACGAAGACTTTAAACTCGTAAAAAGTATTAAAGGAAGTTACTACAATGTCATGGGTCTTCCGGTTGAAGAATTAAGCAAAATCATCAAAAAGTAATTTAATCGCGTCATTTACAACTAAAACAATTTTAGCTTTCATAATAATTGCTCGGTCAACTCCGAGCTTTTTTAATTCCTCTAAATTTACTAGACTTTGATCCACTAAAACAATACTAAGTCGCGACCCAAACCGTTTAATTTCGCTAACATTATCCGTTCCGCCAAGGTGGAGATAGATATTTTCTTTAAGTTTTTCGTCAACTACCGGCACAAGACTCTCTTTGTGCTTAAGACGAGGAATAACTAAGAAGATAACTAGTAAGACCACAATAACTAAAAATATTGCCAAAGCAATATAAACACTATATTTACTAAGAAATTCGCTAAAACCCATTATTTTCCTCCTAAGAACGCCTCATTTAAAATTTGGGGGTAACTTCGACTAATCTTGTGCATAATTCGCACTTTTTTCGGACTTAATGAAACATTAATTTTAAAGGGTGCGTCTTCTAATTTAAACGTTAAGTGGTCACCCCCAAAATATGTAAACTCATTTTGACCATTAAAAGTTAAGACGTCTTTAGCGCTCAAAATAAGGGGATTAACCAGCGGGTGGTAGACACTGTTAGCAATCGGGGCAATTTTTGTATATTCAAGAAGCGCTAAGTCGCGATTAATAAGCGCGCCGCCAAGACTTTTATTGTAGCCACTACTACCAAGTTGGGTAGCAACTAAAACGCCGTTACCGCGATAAGTTTCGAGTTCTTCCCCGTTTAATCTGACATTTAAGACTAAAGTATGGTGGACATTTTCAATTTTAATTTCATTAACCGCATAAAACACTTTCTTGTTCCGGTTTTGGATAATTTCAGCTTTAACTAATCGGTATTCTTTACTATTAAAACTCTGATCATTAATAATTGTTAAAATATTCATAATATCGACTTCATGAAAATCACTAAAAAAGCCAAGCGAACCGGTATGAATACCGATAAAAGTTATCTCTTTCAAGCGGGGTAAATATGAATGAACGGCTTTTAAAAAGGTGCCGTCGCCGCCAACACAAAAAATATATTCTGGTTCCACGCTGCTTTCGATAAAACCTTGCTTAAGAGCACTTTCAATTAAGCTTGCACTCACACGCGCACTTTCACTGTCATTACGACGAATTACATGAAATTTAATAGCCATAACTTTATAATTTTCCCTATTTATTGTATCATATAGAATACAAAGAGGTAAAAAACCATGGCAACAAGTATTGAAATTGAAGCAAAAACACTATTAACTAAGGAAGAATATAATAAAACTCTTCGTC